>CAMAVD010000047.1 GCA_945861575.1 Akkermansia muciniphila | reverse complement strand
TATGATCGCCAGACCGCAGGGGTCGATTTCCTTCCGCTCATCGGACTGAATGTCGAGTCGATGCTCTTTTCCAAGAGCGGCAGTCTCTACGCCCGCGTGCCCTTTCAGGTCTCCAATCCCGCCGATCTCATCGGCCTCACCCTCAGAATGCGATTCGAGGATGGCTTTATCGCGTCTCTGAATGGCCGAGAAATCGCCCGCAGCAACGCGCCCTCCTTGGCGCTCTTCAACTCGACGGCCTCCGCGCCCCGGACCGATACCTCGGCCACCAATAGGGTTGAGTTCGACCTGTCCGACGCGGTGGGCCTCCTGAACGCAGGCACGAACGTCCTGTCGTTTCAGGCGCTGAATACTCCGATCGCGAGTCCCGATCTCCTGCTCCTGCCGGAGTTGCTGGGGTTCACGGCCAACGGGGATGCGCTCGCGCGCTATTTTCCGGTCGCGACGCCAGGCCGGGCCAATAATTCGGGGGTAGCCACGTTGGGACCGCTCATCAGCGAGGCTCAGCACTTGCCCTTGGAGCCAAGAATGGGGGAACCCATCCGCATTGTCGCCCGGATCCGACCAGCCTTTGCATCCGTGGCCAGTGCAAGCCTTCGCTATCGAGTCATGTTCGGAAATGAAGTGAGTGTGCCCTTTTTGGATGATGGTGCCAGCGGCGATGGCGCAGTCGGCGACGGAATCTATGGCGGAATGATCCCCGCCGGTGCTGGCACCAATGGGCAGATGGTGCGCTGGTTCATCTCGGCCAGGGACTCGACCGGGACGAACAGCTCGCGTCTTCCCAGCTTCACTGCCCCGAAGGATTCTCCGGCCTATTTTGGTGCCGTCATCCTCAATCCTGCACTCACGAATCCGCTCCCTGTTCTTCATTGGTTCGTGCAGGACGTGGGTGCCGCGGACACCACCACGGGGACCCGTGCCTCGCTGTATTGGAACGGGGAGTTTTATGACAATGTCTTCTGTCGCGTGCGGGGCGCGAGCGCGCCTAGTTTTGCGAAGAAGCCCTACAAGTTCGATTTCAATCCCGGCGATCACTTCCGTTTTCAACCCGGCCAGCCGCGCGCGGATGAGCTGAACCTCAACACCACCTACCAGGACAAGGCGTACCTCCGCGCCGCTCTGGCCTTCGAGACGTATCGCCAGGCGGGCGCACCCGCCTCGGATGCATTCAATGTGCGGGTGCAACGGAACAGCACCTTTTACAGCGTCGCCACCTTCGCGGAGCAGGTAGACGGAACCTTCTTGGAACGGCGCGGAATGGATCCCAATGGAGCACTCTACAAGATGTTCAACGGCATCACGTCGGCCTCCAGCGACATCGAGAAGAAGACCCGCCGGCAGGAGAACAATGCCGACTTGCAGGCCCTCGTGAACGCTCTCGCTCTGGATAATCGCAGCCGGGGCACGAATCTGTTCGATCTCATCGACCTGCCGGCGGTGATCAATTATCTCGCGACCGGCATCCTCTCCCAGGATTTAGACCGAATGATCAAGAACCTCTATTTGTATCGCGATACGGAGGGCTCAGGACGCTGGATGATGCTGCCCTGGGACAAGGATCTGACCTTTGGCCTGTTCGGCCTCGAATGCGATCGAGTGTCGGGTAGTGATGACAGCGGCCCGTACCAAAACTGCGGCGGCGGTTACATCAGCCATCCCCTGGTTGGCACCAATCTGCGGAATTTTGGTCATGTCAACAACCTGGTGGACGCCATTTACTCCACTCCGGCCACCTTGGAGATGTTCCTCCGTCGGCTACGTACGTTGATGGACGAATTCCTGCAACCGCCAGAGACACCCCCGGGACAACTTCTATTCGAGCGGCGGCTCAGCGAGCTTGCCCCATTGCTTCAGTCCGACGCGGCGCTCGATGTAGCGAAATGGCGCGGGGGGTTCGGACAGGTGCAAACCCTCACCTCCGCCCTGGACGCGATCCGCACCAACTACTTTGCTCAGCGTCGGGTCCATCTCTACCGGACACACAGCGTCGACAACCTCGCTTCCTATCGCTCTGCCGCCGGGATTCCCAATGCCCAGCCTCCCCACCCGATCATCACTTTCGGAGCCATCGAGTTCAAAACTGCCTTGGGAAGCCCGGCGCAGGAGTTTGTCGAGCTCGTGAACCTGAATCCCTTTGCGCTGGACCTCTCGGGTTGGACGATTGAAGGGGCCATCCGGTTTCGCTTCGCTCCCGGCACGGTTGTCCCAGCCCATCGCCCGGTTTACATCACACCCAGCCTCGTTGGCTTCCGCTCCCGGACCGCTGGTCCCCGCGGAGGGCAAGGGCTGCTCGTGGTCGGAAACTATGCTGGGCAGCTTTCGGCGCGTGGCGAGTCACTCACCCTCCGCAACCCTGCCGGCCTCTCCTTCGCGACCACCAACTACTCGGGTTTGGCCAGCGATGTGCAGCAGTCTCTCCGGGTTACGGAGATCATGTACCATCCCCCGGCGTTGATCGCTGACACCTATCCGAACGAGGAGTATGAGTTCGTGGAACTCAAGAACATTTCTTCCTCCACCACCCTCAACCTGGGGGGAGTCCGGTTCACCGAGGGGATTCAGTTCACCTTCCCCGACGGCCAGGGCTCGCAGCTCCTGCCCCGTGCGACCGTTTTAGTTGTGAAGAACGTCCATGCGTTTACTGCCCGCTATGGGAATGCTCTGCCTGTGGCGGGCCAATACCAGGGTTCTCTGGAAGATCAGGGCGAGCGGATCCAGCTCCTCGATTCGACGGGCGAGGAGGTTTTGGATTTTAGCTACGGCGACCACTGGTATCCGGTGACCGACGGCCTCGGGTTCTCGCTGATCGCAGTGGACGAGTTCGCCGCACCGGAATCCTGGAATCTCGCTTCGCAATGGCGGGAGGGGCAGGTGATTCAAGGCTCACCGGGGAAACCGGAAGGGGAGCGGTTTGGACTGCCACCGGTGATGATCAATGAAGTCCTGTCCCGCGACGACACGTCAGCCCTTTCCGATCGGATTGAGCTGTTCAATCCCACCGGCGAGCCAGTGAGTATCGGAGGGTGGTTTCTCACGGATGACCTTCATGCGCCCAAGAAATTTCGCTTTCCCCCGGGAACCGTGCTTGAACCGGGTGGCTTTCTCGTGCTCGCCGAGGCCGAGTTCAACGTCGGGGGAGGCGGGTTCGCTTTGAGCGGTGCGGGGGACGAGGCGTGGTTGTTCAGCGGTGGTGCGCAGACGAACCTGACCGGCTATCTCCATGGGTTTCGGTTCGGCGCAGCAGAGCGGGGCGTTAGCTTCGGACGCATGGTGAATAGCGCGGGTCAGGAGCGCTTCGTGGCTCAGGCAGAACCGACCCTGGGTCGAACCAACTTCGGCCCACGGGTCGGGCCCATCGTGATTTCGGAGATCCACTACCATCCCTCCCGGTCGGCGGAAGCGGATCCAACGCGACTGACTGCCTGGGACATTCTGCTCGGACGTCAGCAGCAGGCTGCCACCCAAGCGGCGGATCAACTCGAATTCATTGAACTGCAGAACATCACCCCCTCGGCTGTTCCATTGTTTCTTCCCTCCGATCCTTCCCAGACCTGGCGTTTGCGCGGGGATGTCGACTTCGATTTTCCCCACAACATTACGCTGGGTCCCGGCGCGACCGCCCTTCTGGTGAACTTCGATCCGGCCGGCCAACCCGATGCCCTCGTCGCTTTCCGTGCGGCCCATGGTCTCGCTGCTGGAGCCTTGATCCTCGGTCCTTACCCGGGGCGTCTCGACAATTCTGGCGCCCGGTTGGAACTCCAAAAGCCCGACGTCTCCAGTGCTGGAGGAGTGGCCTATGTCCTGGTCGACTCGGTTGACTATGGCTTCTCAGCTCCCTGGCCTGAGGGTGCGGATGGCCGCGGACTCTCCCTGCAGCGGAGGTTGCCCGCCCGCTTTGGCGACGACCCGGCCCAGTGGGTCGCCATCCTGCCTTCGCCTGGCAGACCACTCGTTGCCGAAGGGATTGCACCGCTCATTACGGCGCAGCCCCAAAGTCAAACCCAGTTGGCGGGGCAGAACATTCTGCTCAGTGTGGGAGCCAGCGGCGGTGCGCCTCTGCGTTATCAATGGCGGTTCAACGGTGAGGACCTGAGGAGTGAAACGAACGCGCAGCTGGAACTGGAGGGCGTCGGACCTGGACAGGCGGGCGTGTATCAAGTCCTGGTCTTCAACCAAGCCGGATCTTTGATGAGTTCGCTCAGCACCGTTGCTTTGCTTTACCCGCCCAGCCTTTTGGTTCGGCCACAGAGTGTGAGCGTTCGTCCCGGAAGCAATGTGGTCCTGAGCGTGGTGGCCTATGGAACCGCCCCCCTCGCCTACCAGTGGCGTAAGGAAGGTAACCCGCTTGTCGGCGCCAGCGCCCCCTACCTCAATCTGACGAATGTTCAACTTGGCGATGCCGGCAGCTACACGGTTGAGGTCAGTGACGCGATAGGTTCGGTCAGCAGTGCTCCGGCCGAGCTGACTCTCCTCATCAACCCGGTCATCGTCCAGCACCCGCTCAGCCAATCGATCGTCCCGGGCGCGACGCTGGTACTGAGCGTGAGTGTCACCAATAACGCCACGTTGCCGATCGGTTACCGTTTGCGCCGAAACAATGTCACGCTGCCCATCAGCCCGACGAATTACTTAATCCTGAACGAACGAACCGCGTACTTCACCCTGAGCGGGGCAAATACTATGCTGCCGTGGACCAACTACTCAATTGTCGTAACGAACGTCGCCCTCCCGACTGGGAACACTTCTGCCCCCGCGAAGATCACCTACCTGGCCGACAGCGATCACGATGGTCTTCCGGATCAATGGGAGAAGGAATTTTTTGGCTCGGCAACCGCGGCCGACGCCGGGCAGGATCAGGATGGGGATGGCCTGACCGCCACCGAAGAGTATCTCGCGGGCACCGATCCGACCGACTCCCTCAGTTTTCTGCGTGTCGACTTGGTGGCGATACCGGACCAGGCAGTGCTACATTTTTCCGCCGTCGCGAATCGTACCTACACTCTGCAGTTCGCGAATTCTCCCGCGGAGCCCTCGTGGCGGACCTTGGTGCGGATTCCCCCTCAGAGCATCAACCGTCTCGAAGCGATCGCCGACCCGGCGTGGACGACGAATCGCTATTATCGCTTGCGGGCTGAATGAGCTTCAAACCTCCGTGCTCAATCTCGGCGCGGGGTTCTTAGCGCAGAGTCTTTTCATGACAAGACCCAGTCCGATGCGGTATAAGATATCCCATGGTCCACCATCAATCAGTGCCCTACAGGGTTTCTTTGTTCCCGGGGAACCGTGTAACTCTGAGGTGGCTCCCGATCCTCCTGGTATTTCTTCTGGCCTCGGCTGGAGGGTGGGGTGCACGGGCTGGCTTGGTCGGATTCTATTCCTTCGACGATCCTGCCAATCCACTGGCGGACACCAGCGGTCAGGGCCGACATTTGAAAGTGGCAGCAGGATCCAATCCGGTCTGGAGTGCGACCAACGGATTTGGTGGTAGTGGCACCTACGATTTCTCGAACGATCGGCTCATCGCTCCGATCGATGTCAATCCCGCCGCCATGCCCCGCATGACCTGGGGCGCCTGGGTTCGCACCGACACGATCGCGAGTGGTTTGCGCAAGGTTCTTGGGCACGATAACGGAGCCTGGGATCGAACGATCGGCCTCGACAACCGCAATCCAGGGCTCGTTCGCTATACCTCCTTTACCGGAGATGACCCGGTCAACGGTTCCGGACCCGTCGAAGGGACTCCGCGTCCCCTGAACACCACCAACTGGACCTTCCTCGCAGCGGCCTATGACCAGCCGTCCAAGAAGGTGACTGTGTTTGTAGATCTCGACGCCAGCACCACCAACGACCCACTGGTGGCTGTGACGGAATCGGCTGGGTTTGGCGTCGGGTTTAACACGTTCGCGATCGGTGACATTCGTCCCGACGCAACGAGTGAGCCGTGGAACGGGATGATCGACAGTGTGTTTGTTTTTGATGAGGCTCTGGAGGTCGCTGCGCTCACGGCATTGCGCAATCAGGGTCGCATCGTGATCGCACCGAGGATTATTTCCTTCACCGCATCGCCTTCGGTCATCCGATCTGGCGGCGTGATTACTCTCTCGTGGAATACTTCGGAGGCTGAGACCCTATCCATCGACGGCGGCGCTGCTTCCATCGACGGCCGCACAGGGAGTATCGCGGTCAGTCCCGCCACGAGCAGGACCTATACACTCACTGCTGCCAACAGCGCGGGACAAGTGACCGCGAGTGTGACGATTGGAGTCGACGTCGAGGTGCGGCCACCACAACTCACGGAGTTCATGGCCTTGAACGGTGGATCTCTCGTGGACGGCAATGGAGATTCCTCGGATTGGATCGAACTTCACAATCCGAATCCATTCGCGATCAGTCTGGCGGGATATACGCTCCGGGACAGCGCGACGACCTGGGTCATCCCGGACGTTCAGCTTGGCGGCGGTGAGTTTCTGGTTGTCTTCGCCTCCGGTCTGACCCTGACCAACTCGATCGACGCCGGCGGATTCCTGCATGCCACGTTCCAGCTGGCCGCGGGCGGAGAAGTTCTTCAGCTGCTGGATGTCGACGGACGAACGGTCCTCTTTCAGTTCAGCGGTGTTCCGATCCAACATCGCGATGTGTCCTGGGGTATGGATCCTAAGACCGGTACGGTCGGTTACTTTGCTCCGCCGACCCCGGGTCGGGTCAATGGGCCCGCGCTGGCGGGTATTGTGGCAGAGCCGAGATTGGATGTGGATCGGGGTTTCTACGAGTCTGCTTTCAATGTCACCTTGACCTGCGCAACCCCGGACGCCTTCATCTCTTATACCACCGACGGCAGCGAGCCTGCCTCGGATCATGGTACGGTAGTCGGCGCGCCTGCGCTCGGAGGTACGCCCCTCACCGCGGTGGCGATCACTCGGACAACTCCGTTGCGTGCGATCGCTTTCAAGCCTGGCTGGATACCCAGTGCCGTGGCCACCCGCACCTATCTTTTCCTTGGACAGGTGATCGATCAACCGGCGAAACCGCCAGGGCTGCCAGCGACCTGGGGAGTGTACGTGGGGCTCGATGGCAAGACCGCTGGGAGCCCAGTCCCGGCCGATTACGAGATGAAACCGGCCATTGTCAATTCGGACCGGCCCGGGATGATCGCGGCCCTTCGAGCCTTGCCCACGCTTTCCATTGTCGCCGACCCGGCGGATCTCTTTGGGCGAGAAGGGATCCTGTCGAACCCTTTTGCTGACATTGATGGCAGCGGTGTCACGACGCAAAGGCCATTTATTCCGGACCGTCGTTGCTCGATCGAGTGGATCCAGCCGGACCGGGCGCGGGAGCTGCAGACCAACTGCGCGGTGCGGCTAGTTGGCGGTTGGAGCCGCCACTATGAGGCCTCGCCCAAAAAGTCGCTCCAGCTCTCTTTCCTTAGAGCGTTCGGAGCTGGGAAGCTTAAGTTCCCCGTCTTTGGGGAAGGGGAGATCGACGAGTTCGATACCCTGAATCTGCGCGCCACCTTCAGCGATGGCTGGGTCGATAATGCGCATCCGGCTCAATACCTGCGCGACCCGTTCGTTCGCGAGACCTATCTCGCCATGGGAGGGCCCGGCTCCCGCGGTAACTTTGTGCATCTGTACCTCAACGGCCTCTACTGGGGAATCTACAATCCGAGTGAACGTCCCGATGAGAATTATGCCTCGAGCCATTATGGCGGAGCGGATGCCGACTACGATGCGCTCAAGCACGAGGGCCTTCAAGGGCCGGGGCAGGCGGTGACAGATTCTTTCGAAGTCATCGGGGGCAGCTCTGCGCGTTGGGAGCGGGCGCTGCAGATCTCGGGAGGCAATCTGGCTGACCCGGCGGAGTACGCCAAGTTCAAGGAATACGTGGATGTGATTTCCCTGGCGGATTACATCCTGGTCAATACCTTCCTTTCGAACCTCGATTGGCCGGGCAAGAATTGGTATGCCTTTGGACGTCGGGACGGTGCCGACGGTGGATTCAAATTCTCTCCGTGGGACTCGGAGTATTCCCTTGAAGACCTTGATGCCAACCGCCTCGACATCACCGGCACTCTCAACCCGGCGCGTTTCTACGAGCGGGCTCGATTGAACGCGGAGTTCAAGCTCCTATTCGCTGACCGTATCCACAAACATGCGTTCAACGACGGTCCGCTGACCGCGGCAGCCATGCTGGCACGCTACTCGACCATGGCCGCCCGACTCGAGCCGGCCATCACAGCGGAGGCGGCGCGCTGGGGTGACAATCCGAACACGCGACAGGGTGTGCGCGACTACCGAAAGGCGGATTGGCTGTCCGCCCGCGACCGTATCCTGAACAGCTATCTCCCGAACCGTCCCGCAGTGGTCCTGTCCCAATACCGCGCGGCTGGTCTGTATCCTTCTGTTGAGGCCCCGGAGTTCAACCAACCCGGAGGGCTTATCGATCCGCCGCTCATCAGGTTTGGCAACTCGGTGACCGGCACGGTTTACTATACGCTCGATGGATCAGATCCACGTCTACCGGGCGGCGGGATCAGCCCGCGGAGCACGGCGCTGGTGGTGAGCAATAGCACGGCGCTCCTTCTCCCGTTCGAGGCGGATGGGTGGCGTTACCGGGTGACACCCACTGGGCTCGGCGACAGCGAGATCGTCGAGGGCAAGTCGGGCTACGACAGGTCGAATTGGAAGCATCCTGACTTCGACGATTCTGTCTGGCCGGTGGGGCAGGCGATGCTCGGCTATGGCACGATCAATAACAAAGTGATCCGCACGACGATCGAATTTGGAGGGGACCCTCTGAAACGCTATCCGACGAGCTACTTCCGGAAAGAATTCGTCGTCACAGACCCCTCGAGCATTGGCGAGTTGCTGATCGACCTCATCCGGGACGATGGCGCGATTGTCTACCTCAACGGGCGGGAGGCAGCCCGGTCGAACTTGAAGGTTGGGAATCAACGCTACTCCGATTTCGCCAACGCAGAATCAAGTCCGGAAGAACGCGCGGTTCGGTTCCGCTATCTGCCTCCCCCCGGATCGTTGAGGAGTGGCACCAACATGATTGCCGTGGAGCTGCACCAGCGCAGTGCCAGCAACAACGATCTGGGAATCGACCTTGCTTTGAAAGGGGTCCTCGCCAGTCAGCCCATCACCTTGGGCCGCAGCAGCACCGTCAAGGCACGCTTGCTTCTGTCGGCTGGACGGTGGTCAGCGCTGAGCGAGTCGGTCTTCAGAGTCACGGCTGAGCCAGCGTCAGCGCGAAATCTCGTCATCTCCAAGCTCCACTACCATCCGGCGGCGCCGACGCCATCGGAGATCGCGGATGGGTTCTCTAGTCAGCGTGATTTTGAATTCATCGAGCTCATGAACTATGGAGATCGTTCCATCAACCTCGCAGGAGTGAGCTTGAGCGAGGGGATCGGTTTTCGCTTTGCTTCGGATTCGACTGTTGAGTTGTTGCCTGGCGAGCGGGGCGTCCTGGTGGCCAACTTGTCCGCTTTTCGCCGGCGCTATGGTGTCGGGGCGAAGGTATTGGGTGAGTTTGCGAGTGGTAGCCTTAACAACGACGGGGAGACGATAACCTTGCTGGCTCCCGACCGGTCGATCCTGTGGCGGTTCACTTACAGTCCGCAGGCACCCTGGCCTGAGTCACCGGCCGGCCTCGGACCGGTCCTGACCTTGATAGATCCGAACCATCCACCCGACAACTCGGGTCTGAGCCTGCCGCAGCATTGGCGTCCGTCCGCTGACGTGGGGGGCAAGCCTGGAAGTGAGGACCGGAGATTCTTGGCGGCGTGGTTGGCGGGGCGGCTCAACAGCGATCCACTCGCGGACCCGGACGGGGATGGCATCAATCAGCTTCAGGCGTTTGCTACCGGTGCACTGGATACCACTCCCGCTGCTCATTTTCTCGCGTATATTTCACTGGAGGAGTTCGTTCTGGGTGGCGTTGTGGGGCTTCATCCGGTCTTGCATCGTCGAGAGCTCATTGGCGCCAGTGGGATCATCCACGGCCTGGAAAGCTCGGTGGATTTGCGGGAGTGGGATTCCGCCGGCTCGGAACTGCTCTCCGTGTTCGATCACGGCGATGGTTCGATGACGCGGCGGTTCCGCATCATCGAGCAGGCACCAGACCGGTTCCGCTTTTTTCGCCTGTCCGTCAGCCAGCAGCGATGATCGGAAAATTTATCGTGCACCGTCCGTCCGCGGCTGAAGATTGGAAACTCTCCTACTTGGCGAGAGGCTGCGAAGATCCCCAGCGCATGGCTTCCGTTCGCCGTTCGTTCAACGCCGCCCTGCCACACCCGGTTCAGGGGGACTTTCTCATTGCCTCAGTTTCTTGAGACCGTCATGAGCGCCTCGCTTTGAAAAGGCAAATTCCTATCAGCAACGCTTCCGACGGCTCTCCAGTCGTTGCTCCCGCTCGGAGGTACCGGCAGCGTCGGCGTGTCGGATGCCGGACTCACCGAGCAATCGATTTACTCGCAACCATGCCGGCCACGAGGTTGGGCTGCGGCGGCTGGACCACGAGATGAAAATGATTCGGCATCAGGCAGAATGCGTGGACCTGCCAGCCGGTCTTGGCGCAAACGTCCTCCAGCGTCTGGAGAAACGCCTTGCGATCCAGATCGTCGCAGAAAATATCCTCGCGCCGATCCCCCCGACTCATCGTGTGATAGATTGCGCCGGGGAATTGAATGCGTAGCTTCCGTGCCAAGGGCCGGAGATTATCCGTCGCCGACCATGAGTCAATACACTTGACCGACCCCAAACCCGTTGAAAGATTTTTGTAAGATTGCGTCAGGCTTGGTGGTTTAATCTCTTGAGCGGCGGTCTCGTGACCGCCGCGATCCGGTGCGCTCTCCGCTGAAACGATGACTAATTCGAAACAGACTGATGATTGCCCGGCGGACTTGATTCCGACCAGGAGCAGCCTGCTGGGGCGGCTCAAGGACTGGGAGGACAACGAGAGCTGGCGCGAATTCTTCGATACGTATTGGAAGCTGATCTACAACTTCGGCCTGCATCGCGGCCTCACCCACGACGAAGCCCAGGAAGTAGTCCAAGAGACAGTCGTGGCCGTGGCCAAAAGCATTGGGGGCTTCGAATATAATCCTCAGAAATGCTCCTTCAAAACCTGGCTGCTTACCGTCACCCGCTCGAAGATCGCCAATCAGCAGGCCCGTCGGGCGCGCCACGCCCACGTGATTTCCCCGCCGGCCGACGAATCCAAAGGCACGGCGTTGCTGGATCGCATCCCGGACCAGTCGGGAGCGGAATGGGAGCGGGCCTGGGAGGACGAGTGGCAGGAGAACCTGATGGACGCCGCCATCCAGCGCGTCAAACGCCGCGTGTCCATCGAGCAATACCAGATGTTCGACCTCTTCGTGCTCAAGCAATGGCCGGCGCGCGATGTCGCCAAGACCCTGGGCGTCACCATCGCCCACGTCTATGTCGCGAAGCACCGCATCTCGAAACTAATTCGCAAGGAGGTCGAGGCGCTGGAAAGCAAAGGCGTCTGAAGCGATGAAGCTGGAACTCCACAACCGGTGGTTGCGCCTGGTGGTCGAATTGTTTCCGACCCGCGTGCCCATCCGCCGCTACCGCGTGGTGCCCGCTCCACTGGGTGCCGAAGTCGAGCGAACCCTCCGCCAGCGCATCACTCGTTGTTTTCGGAATCGCACTGTGGCTGGACACTCGCAGTCAGAAATTGGCGCATGAGCTCCGTTCCCACATCACCGCTTCCTCCTCCGCGTGTTCCAGATCACGAGCTGATCCGCCGCATCGGCCGTGGTGCTTATGGCGAAGTCTGGATCGCCCGCAGCGTCACGGGCGCGTATCGAGCAGTGAAGATCGTTCATCGCCAGTCGTTCGATCATGACCGTCCATTCGAGCGCGAGTTCGAGGGCATCCGCAAGTTCGAGCCGATCTCGCGCACGCACGACAGCCAGGTGGACATCCTCCACGTCGGACGCGGCGAGGACTGCTTCTACTACGTGATGGAGTTGGCCGACGATCAGTCCACCGGCGGACAGATCAATCCGGACCGCTACGCGCCCCGCACGCTCAAGAGCGATCTGATGTTTCATGGCCGGATTCCGTTCGAGGAATGTGTGCGCATCGGCCTCGCTCTGGCCACCGCCTTGGAACATCTCCATGCCGCCGGCCTCGTTCATCGTGACGTCAAGCCGTCGAACATCATCTTCGTCAACGGCGTGCCCAAGCTCGCCGACATCGGGCTCGTCACCGGAGTGGACGCGACCCGTTCCCACGTGGGAACGGAAGGCTTCGCGGCACCGGAAGGTTCGGGCACGGCGCAGGGCGATCTCTACAGCCTCGGCAAGGTGCTCTACGAAATCTCGACCGGCAAAGACCGCCAGGAATTTCCCGAGCTGCCCACGCAGTTGCGCGAGTTGCCCGATCGCGACGGCTTGATGGAGCTCAACGCCGTCATCGCCGGCGCCTGCCGGCATGACCCGAAGGATCGGTATCCGTCGGCTGCGGCAATGCGGGCGGACCTGGAGCTGTTGCAAGGCGGCAAGTCACTGGCACGGCTGCACCAGATGCAAACCCAGCTGCGCCTCGTGCGGCGCGTGGGCATCCTCGTGACGGCGCTTGCGGTAATCATCGCCGTCGGCTGGCTCTGGCAGGCGCGGCAGACGCGCATGGTGCGTGAGTTGGCAACCGAGAAATCCAGGCTCGTCGAAGAGAAGAGCAAGCTGGCCGGCGAAAATCGCCAGCGCATTGTCCGACGCGACATTGCCAACGGCGTGCGCGTGCTCGACGAGGGAGATCCCGCCGCTGCATTGCTCTGGTTCGCCGATGGGCTGCCGCTGGTCACCAACAACGCCGCCGAGACATCCATTCATCGCATCCGCATCCAGCAAACGCTGAATCAAATCCCGCGTCTGTTGCAGGTGTTCCCGCACAAGGACAACGTGTCCTCCTTCGCCTTTAGTCGGGACGGACAGCGGCTCGTCACCGGCACCGTCGGTGGCGAACTACACGTGTGGGATGCGCACACCGGCGACGCGGTGATGAAACCGCAGGCGATGGATGTCGATTACGTCCAGCAAACTCGATTCACGCGCGATGGCCACCGAGTCTTTGCCTCTTCGTTGCCACCCCATGGCTTTGTCAAAAACTATTTTCGCCCAACGAACATTGCCGCGATCATCGACGTCGAAACAGGTCGTCGAGTTGTCTCTCTGTCCGGCACCAACCTGGTCCGCGCGCGCCTCAGCCCGGACGAGCGCTGGCTAGTGACGGCGGACTCGGACCATCTCATCCGGGTGCATGACGCTCGGGACGGTAGACCTGTGGCGGACCTTAAAGGTCACACCAACCGCATTCTAAAGTTCTCGTTCAGCACGAACGGAAATATCCTCGCTTCAAGCAGCCAAGACCGAACTATCCGGCTTTGGCGTCTGCCCGACGGGGAACCAATCGGCGTGCCCATCCCGTTTGCGCGTCAAAGCATCTGGTTCACCCTGAGCCAGGACGGAAGACTTCTCGCCACGGACGGGCTGGGATCCGATGCCGGGACGAATTCGATCATCGAGTTTTGGGATGTTGAAGCCGGGGCGAGGGTCGGAGCACCCATCGAGATGGCAGGAAGCCTCGCCGTAGTGAGCTTTCTGCCGCCCGACGGCCAACGCCTGTTGATCCTCACGGACAAGGACAATGGAGTCTTCGATCGGGAATCGCACGCCCGGTTGTTCCCACCCATCAAGATCGAACGAGGATTCCGTAACTTTGCCATCAGTCCAGACGGACAGCGCATCGCCTTGGGTGGAGCCGAAGGACTGATCGGTGTCTGGAGCTTGGAGAGCGGAGAGCTCGTGTTTCCGCCCGAGCGCCAGAAGCGCGATCTTGCCGATATCGGGTTCAGCCCGGACGGCACGCAGCTTCTCACTACCGCCAACGATGGGACGGCGCTGCTGCACAGTCTGCACCTCCCGCAGGAAAGCGCGTCGTATCGCTTCGATGCTGCGATGGACAAGCGCCCACCAAAGGTTCTGCTAGAGTGGCATCGGTTTAGTCCGGATCGGCGACACTTCCTCCATATCTTGACGGACGGAACGGTTCGCTTAGTGAACTTCGAGCAGATGACGGATCAGAGAATACCGGCCGACCAATTCAAGGGTCTCTGGGCCGTTCAAGCTACGTTCGACACCAGCGGTCGCCGAGGCGCGATCTACTATTCAGGGGGTGGCACCCATCTCGTGGAGATTTGGAACGAAGACGGGCGCACCACCAACCGTTTCGTGCTTTCCCACCCGGCAGGTCTCAGTGACAAATTGCTGTTCACACCTGATGGAAGCCGCTTGATTACCCCCGGCAAGGACAGGCAGATCCGGTTCTGGAGAACTTCGGATGGAACGCTGGAACGGTCCATCCAGCTACCCGAGGAATTGAATAGCGAAGTTCTGTTCCCTGATGGTCGCACGGCTTTCGCAGTCCAGCGGGAAAAAGGATTCGCCCTTTTCGACCTCATCACTGGCTCGATTACCAAGACACCGATGCCGCCGTCTGAGCTTACCGCCTTGCGCTTCAATTCTTCGGGTGATCGTTTCGCCTCCGCGGGTGTGGTAAACTGGAGCCGAGTTTGGAGCGCCCGCACGGGCGAACCACTGACGCCTCCCCTCCACCACGGCGGAGAAGTGCGGTGGGTGGATTGGAGTCCCGAAAGCAAGCGACTCCTTACCGCCGGCCTCATGCCGGAGGTCAGGGTCTGGGATGCCTCGACGGGTGAACAACTGCTTGCTCCGCTCCGTCTCGGCTCGAAGCCGCTCGAAACCGCCTTGTGGAGTCCGGATGGCCGCTTTGTGGTCGCGCGGAGCGATGAGAACACCGTGCGTGTCTGGGATGCCAACACCGGCGAACCGGTCACTCCTGTGCTTCCCCACAGCGGCTATGTCCGCCTGGCGCGATTGGTCGCGAACAACCGGCTCATCACGCTCAGCCTGCCGAACCTCATGCGCGCCTGGGATCTCACGGAGACACGTCTGTCTGCCGATGTGATCGCCGATTACGCCAAACTGGTTTCGGGTCGGCGCTTCAACGCCGATGGAGTCATGGTGCCAGCCACGCCATCAGAGCTTGCCAATCTGTGCCGCTCCCTGCGCGCCCGAGCCCCACAGTTGTTCGAGTAACGCCGTCGGAACAAATCGTTGGACGGACGAGCTCCGCAAGTCCCCATCTCCCCCGACCGGACCATATCTCATCCTCGTCCCAATGCCGCGCCCGTCCTTGTTCGATTCATTGGATCTGATCGGGGCTTCGTATAACCCGCCCGTCCGCCGTGTCCCAAAAATATTTTCACTTTGTTGTAAGGCCCCGCCTTCGTCGCCGGTTTAACCCCTCGTAACGAACAACCATAAAACCACTGCAAACCCATGAATAAGACACATTACATCCTCACCCTTGGCGCGGCCCTGATGCTTGCGCCGTTCACTTCGACCGCAGCCCAAGACTGGGTCACTGTGCTGGATCCGGCTCACGGCGGCATCGCCGGCAGTTCCAGCGACATCGGCTCCGACGCCGCCGGGAATATTTTCGCCGTGGGCAGCACGCGACAAACGACGGACGGAATCATGCGGGCCACCGTGCTGGGAAGCGCCGACCAGGGCACGACTTGGAGCGTGTCGGATCAATACGCCGAACCCGGATTGAACTATGCCCACAATCGGGCCTTTGCCGCGGATGCCCTCACCGGCAGCCTGCTCGCCGGTGGCAATCTCAACAACCTCCTGTCCAACGGCAGCTCCGAGTTCGACACCTTGTGGTTCATCCGCGAGTGGAATCCGACCACGGGCGTCTGGGCCACGGTGGACGACTATTCCGTTTTGGATGTTGGCCAGACGAGTTGTGCCGACATCATGGTTACTCCGTCCGGCGACGTTTATGCAACGGGTGGAGGTCAAGCGGGATGGGTGGTTCGCAAACGTGCCGCCAATGCCTCGACGTTCACCACGGTATACCCGGATTCTACGGGTCAAAGTGCGGGGAGTAGTTGGGACATGGCCTACCACCCCACGCACGGCGTGTTTGTGGTCGGCGACTTGAACGGGATCTGGACCGTGCGCCGCAGCAGCACCGGCAACCAGGGAACCTGGGCTACGGTGGACTCCTTCTACACCAACCGCGAATGGACCTCCGGGAGCGCCAAGTGCATTTTCGCGTCGTCGTCTAAGATCCATGTCGTGGGCTCGGCCTACAATGCGAGCACCCGAAAGACGCATTGGGTCGTGCGCAGCAGCGCCGACGGCGGCCTGACCTGGTCCATCACGGACATGGCCCTGACGGGCAGTAATGTCGAGGCAAGGGGCATCGTCGAGGACGCTGACCGCAATCTGATCGTGTGCGGCCAGATCGCAGGAACCGCCGGCGATTTGCGCTGGATTGTCCGCAAGGGAACGCCGGGCACCAAGCAGGTGAAGCAGGGCGGCAAATGGGTGACGATCGCCACCATGACGTGGACGACGAGCGACGACTTCCAACTCGTTCCCGGAAAGGACACCCGGCCAAACGCCATCACCACCGACAGCAACGGTAACATCTACGTCAGCGGCTACGCCCAGGATGCGAACGGAGTGAACCAATGGATCGTCCGCAAGCTGGCGCCGTAATTCCCAGACCCCATTTAGCCTGATAAAACTTGATCGAACATGTGGATCCGAGACCGACTTCCGGGACCGGATTCAACCGCACCAAGGCACCACAAATAATCAGTAAATGAAAACAAACTTGTTCACTCCAATGGTAGTCGTCGCACTGATGCTGGCGACGCGCCTTTCACCAGCGGTCTGGGCGGCTCCTGCATTATCGGGCCGCCCGCAAAACCTCGGCTCCCTCGACGCCGTACCCGAGGGCCTAAGCGCGCCGGAGTGGTCGAGCATCCGCCAGCAATATGAGCAGCAGCGCCACGTCGCATTCCCGGTGGATGGCGGGTACCAGGCGCGCAATCCCGGCCAGCAATGGCAGACGCGCTTTGATGGCCGTGGGTTCACCGCCCAGCCCGATGGCGCCACTTGGCAATGGGGATTGGAACTCACGAGCTACGGTTTCGCGGGCAGTGAACGCACCGTCAGCGGCAAACCGCGCGTAAACTCCGTCGGTCAGCGCGTGACTTACGATTGGGATGCCATTTTGCAGGAATGGTTCGTGAACGACCGGCGCGGCCTCGAACACGGCTTCACCGTAGGCGAGCGACCACCTCTCCACGAGCCTCGTAGCAGCCGACGTGAGGAGGCTCACTCTAAAGAACTGGAGACCCGAGATGCGAAAACCGAAATTGATCAGAGCCTCCTCACGTCGCCTGCTACGGGTGAGGAGCCAACTCCACTCACCTTCACGCTCGCCGTGCGCGGGGGACTGCGCCCGGAAGTACAGGCGGACGGACGCGGCGTGCGCTTCGTGGATGCAGAAGGCACGGCGGTCCTGACTTACGCGGGGCTGACGGTATTCGACGACGACGGACGGAAACTCCCGGCGCGCTTTGCGCCGGTGGGCCGAGAGCGCGGAGTTTACGCCGCTGCAAAAACCGGGAGCGAGAGAACCGTGAAGCGGTCTGAAGCCCGCGCTCCGCAAACGGACACCGCGTTCCTGCACCTTTCCATTGACGAACGCGGCGCACGTTACCCGCTGACGATTGACCCCATCGCCCAGCAAGCCTATCTCAAAGCTTCCAACACTGAGACGGGTGACATTTTCGGCTACGCAGTGGCGATATCGGGCGACACGGTGGTGATCGGGGCGCCTGGTGAGCGCAGCAACGCTACCGGGGTGAACGGCGACCAGAGTAACAACAGCGCCTCTTCCTCCGGCGCCGCCTACGTCTTCGTGCGCAGTGGGACAACCTGGACTCAGCAGGCCTATCTCAAAGCCTCCAACACCGGAGCAGATGACTACTTCGGCTGGTCGGTGGGGGTGTCGGGCGACACGGTGGTGGTTGGGGCAGCTTATGAGGACAGCAGTGCCACCGGGGTGAACGGCGACGAAAGCGACAACAGCGCCAATGTTTCCGGCGCAGCCTACGTCTTCGTGCGCAGCGGGACAACCTGGATCCAGCAGGCTTATTTGAAAGCTTCGAACGCAGGGCAGTGGAACATGTTTGGCCACGCGGTGGCGGTGTCGGGCAACACAATTGTGGTCGGGGCACACGGTGAAAAGAGCACGAGCAGCGGGGTGAACGGCGACCAGAGCCAGACCGAATTTATATTCGGCGCGGCCTACGTCTTTGTGCGTAGCGGAACAAATTGGGCACAGGAGGCCTACCTCAAAGCTTCCAACACCGGAAACGCCGACCAGTTCGGCTTCGCGGTGTCGGTGTCGGGCAACACGATCCTGGTCGGAGCCTATGGGGAGGACAGCAATGCCAGAGGCGTGAACGGCAACCAGACTTTCAACATCGCCGAAGACTCCGGTGCGGCCTACGTCTTCGTGCGCGCTGGGACTAATTGGACCCAGCAAGCTTATCTCAAAGCCTCCAATACCGGAGTAGGTGACAGCTTCGGCTGGTCGGTGGGGGTGTCGAGCGACACGGTGGTGGTCGGAGCGTGGGGTGAGGCCAGCAACGCCACCGGAGTTCACGGGAACCAGAGAGACAACAGCGCCAGAAACTCCGGTGCGGCCTACGTCTTCGTGCGCAACGGAACAACCTGGACCCAGCAAGCCTATCTCAAAGCCTCCAACACTGGGATAGATGACTGGTTCGGCCTCTCCGTGGCAGTGTCGAGCGACACGGTGGTGGTCGGGGCGGGCGGATGGGGTGGTGAAGACAGCAACGCCACCGGGGTGAACGGCAACCAGAGCGACAACAGCGCCGGTGGCTCCGGTGCGTCCTACGTCTTCGTGCGCAGCGGGACGAATTGGACTCAACAGGCCTATCTCAAAGCCTCCAACACGGGCGGGGCATTACCAGGGGAAGATCTTGGTGACAACTTCGGCGCATCTGTGGCGGTGTCGGGCGACACGGTGGTGGTTGGGGCCTATCTTGAGGACAGCAGCGCGACCGGGGTGGGCGGCGATCAGAGCGATAACAGCGCCGGTGGCGCTGGTGCGGCCTACATCTTCACCGGCTTGGGCATTGGGCCCCGGCTCGCTGTCGTGCGTGACGGCATCGGAGGTTACTCTCTCC
The DNA here is from genome assembly GCA_945861575.1 of Akkermansia muciniphila. Lineage (GTDB taxonomy): Bacteria > Verrucomicrobiota > Verrucomicrobiia > Limisphaerales > UBA11320 > UBA11320. The sequence continues at coordinate 6,356 of CAMAVD010000047.1, read as the reverse complement.
GCTTCACTGGCGCGCCGGATGTGACCTACCGTTTGCAGTATGCCCCCAGCGTGACCGGCCCGTGGTCCGCCCTCGTCACGAACACCGCGCCCGCCTCCGGCCTCATTGAATATCACGAAGCCAGTCCGCGGCCCGGTGCCGCCTTCTACCGCGCCATACAGCCGTAAGAAATAAAGAGCCGACTAGGGTCAGATCTCTCCCTTCTTATAATGAGGCTCAACGGGAGTGCAAATGGGTGTGTTGATACGATGGCAAGGAAGATAAAACGCCAAGGCGCAAGCCTGACGGGAGGTGTAGCCACAGAAGTGTAGCAGGATTGACACGGATGAATACATGGGTGGGCACCTGTTTCACGGGGAGCTGCGGAGCGGGCCGGAAGTACTGGGCCGACGTCACCCCTGTGGCGGGGCAGCCGTTTGAGCCTCAGACCTCAGAAAAAGGGGGGTAAACGGGAAACGACAGTGACCGGTTCAAATCCCTCGGATTTGGTGTTTTGGTGACTGGAGCGGGTGGCGATCGCGCAGAGCGGACTTCTCCTAGTGGGCGGCTGGGAGGTAGTCTTTGGGATGCTCGAACCCGAAACCCCGACGCCCACACCCACGGCCGAAGCGCAACCGACGGGTTGGTCCGTGTATTGGAAGGCCGCGGAGCGGGCCGCAAGCGAACGGAGGTTGTCGAAAAGTTCGCGCGTTTGCGGTGGTCGAATCTGGTAGCCGAGGGAAGCTACTGTGCGGTGAGACGGTTATTGCAGGAGATCAAAGACGTATTAGCGTCTTCGGGGTCGGACCATAACAACTGCTTGAAGGCGAACATCTCTCAGATTTCGCCATCGATGCAGAGCGGCCTTAGACGCAATTTTTGGTGGCGAAAAAACTGTCCTAAGTAAGCATTCCCGCGGCCTTAACCTAAGGGCATTCTTTACGGTTAGCGAACTCCGCAAGGCCGACGGCATCCGAAACTTGCTATGGTCTACCCCGGGAACACCAACTCAGGCGCACCCCCTCGCCCCCAGAACCTTGTCCCGGGGTTGGGTCCTGGGGAGAGGGACTCAATACCCGACTCATCTGAGCGAGTTATCGGGGTTACGACAACCGACTCGCGGCCTGCGTTTTCACCGGTTCAGGGTCAGCTTCTCATACACATTGGTGGACGTGATTTGGGTGTGGAGCCGGGAGGTTCTCGGAAAGCCTGTGGCTCTCTCGGAGTCAGGGAGCGTTCGCCGGCCAAAAAGCTATTATGAAAGAGTGTAAGCAAAAGTCCTCCCCTCGCAATCCTGTCGTCAACAACCACCTCGCCGGATCGGACCTTTTCCTGCACTCGCGCACCCAGGGGCCAGTTGGCCGTTGCCGGCATCTGTCGGCTGCCGTCCGCGTTCTCGCAATCTCGCTTCTGTTGTTTTGCGTTCCCTCGGTCTTTTCGGAGCCCGCACCGATGGACGCTCTCTCTTTCGACGGGTCGAGCTCCCTTGTCATGGTTGACAGCAACCCTCTCCTGGAGTTGACCGAAGGCACTCTTGAGCTGTGGTTCAAACCCGATTGGGAGCCTGGCTCCATCGGTTACAACCCTGTCTTGATCGCGAACTCGCAGGGCCCGTTTCTCACTCGCTACAGCCTGCAACTGAATCCTACTCTCGATGGGGTTACGATGTGGAGCGGTGCGGGCTCCGCATCTGTGTCATATAGTTTCCTTCGCGGGCACTGGTATCATCTCGCGCTCAGCGGTGGCGGCGACAATGCCCAAGTTTACGTGAACGGGCATCCGATCGGTCAGCTTGGGGTTGGCTTTGGGACCTTCATCGGCCTCCCATTGTATCTCGGCTCTGACGGGGTGGGGGGCTTCTTTCGAGGAGAAATGGATGAGGTCAGAATTTGGAGTGTGCGCCGGAACCTGGACTCGATCGCCTCCAACCTCACGCGTGCACAGAGTGGAGGTGAGCTGGGGTTGGTGGCGTACTGGAGGCTCAACGAGGGTGCGGGGTCGCTCGCCGTCGATTCGACAGCGCACGGTTTGGATGCTTCACTCACTATGGCTTCTTGGGTTCCATCCGGTGTTGTTCTTGCCAATACAGCCGGATCCTTCGGCACCGCCCTTGGATTGGTTTCGAGTCGGGGTAGCTATGTTCAGGTTCCCATCTCGCCGAGTCTGAACTTGGGCAAACAGTTCTCCTTGGAGGCCTGGATCAAACCGCACACCGCGCAATGCTCAACCATTCTCTCACAGGGTGACGGGGCCGACTTGTCGAAAACCGACTTCATACTTCAAGTCGGGACGGACGGCACCAACTGCGGAGTGGCGAAAGTCGGAATCATGACCGCGGGCGTCTGGGCAACCTCGACCTCGTCGTTACCGTTGGATTCCTGGACCCATGTAGCAGTCACTTCCGATGGTACCAACACCCAGTTCTATCTCAACGGACTCTTGGATGCCAGCAGTCCTGGAAGCGGGATCACCTATCAAAGCGGTTCCCCGCTTTTCATCGGGCGCCTGGGGTCCACCTGCAACTGCAGCTATTTCGACGGTTCTCTGGACGAGGTGCGCGTGTGGAACACCGCTCGTCCGGCCACGGACATCCAAGCCAGCTTCAGAAAGAGCATAGGAACCAGCCCCAACCTTGTGGGATATTGGCGTTTTGAGGAACAGGCTGGAATTCGAGCCTGGGATACATCCGGGCGGGGGAATCACGGAACCCTGATCAACCGCCCAATCCGGCTCCCCTCTTTCTGGACCCCAAGCATCAGCCTAAGCGGGACCAACTTTGTAACCCAGGAGTGTCATTCCACCTTCCAGGATCCAGGGGCCACGGCTAGCGGAAGATTGATCGGCCTTGCCGTCGGAGATTATCACGCCCTGGGCTTGAAGCCGGATGGTTCGGTGATAGGGTGGGGATCTGGTGCCACTGTAGGGCAATTCCCCTCGTTCGGTCAGATCATGATCCCCCCAGACTTGGCGGGCGTCGTCGCGATGGCAGGGGGACAGGCGCACAGTATCGCCTTGAAGTCGGACGGAACAGTGTCGTGTTGGGGCTCCAATGGATCGGGGGAGGCTACACCTCCGAGTGGACTTTCACAGGTCGTCCGGATCGCGGCGGGGGCGGCGTTCTCCCTGGCACTGAAGGCAGACGGCACAGTTCTAGGCTGGGGCTTTGATGCGTCAGGTCGGATAACTCCGCCTGCAAACGCGACGAATGTGGTGGAGATCGCTGCCGGGAGCGAGTTCAGCCTCGCGCTGAAAGCTGACCGAACGGTGGTTGGGTGGGGTGCCGGTGGCCCCGGGACAACAGGACAAGGGAACTACCGACAAACAATCATCCCCTCCGCTGCAACGAACGTGATTAGCATCGCGGCCGGCAGCCAGCATGCCTTGGCACTAAGAGCGGACGGCGTAGTCCTGGGTTGGGGACGGAACGACTTTGGCGAGGTGAACGTCCCAAGTTCAGCCAAAGGAGCGATTGCCCTCGCAGGAGGGGCAAACCATAGCCTTGCTTTGCTGCCCAACGGTTCGGTTGTAGCTTGGGGACGGAACGACTACGGGCAAACAACGATCCCGGCTGGCGCGACGAACATCGTGGCCATCGCTGCTCAGGTGGTCGCGAGCTTCGCGCTCCGAGCCGACGGAGTCCTGTTCGCCTGGGGGAGGAGTGATTACGGCGCTCTGATTGTTCCCCCAAGTTTGAGTATTGTTAACCTGCCAGTAAAACGGAGCGGTCAGGTCAACACAGATGCGCAAGGAGTTCAGGTCCTCAGCTATAGCGCCACTAACGCCAGCGGAGGTTTCAGCGACGCCACGCGTACCTTGGTAGTTTTGGATCGGACGCCTCCAGTGATAACACTCAGTGGGCCCAATCCGCTACATTTGGACGGGGGAGTTCCGTTCGTCGATCCTGGTGCCAGTGCCTCGGATGCATGCAACGGCGATCTGACGAGTGAGATAGTGCGGAATGGCGAGGTGAAGGCAGGGGTGCCCGGCGTTTACAGCCTCACCTATGCCGTGTCGGATTCCACCGGTAACAATGTTTCCACTAGCCGGGTAGTGTTGGTCCGCAATCGGCCTGCGATATCGCGCACTCTGGCCTATGTCTCGGGGACAAACGCAACCACCGGTCTGCCGACGGCTCAGTTCGTCGCCGACGTCAACCCAGGAGGGTTTCCTACCACGGCGTTCTTTCAGTATGGCTTGAGCGTCCCGTACCTTGGTCGTTCGGCATCGATAAGTCTCAGTGCTGGGTATTCGACCAGCTCTTTTGTTGGGATGTCGGAGGGTCTGATGCCCGGCGGGACCTACCACTTCCGAGTCGTTGTCTCGAACATCCTTGGGACAGTGTTTGGGCCTGACGCCACGATCACCCTTCCGTCACCTGTGTCGGGGGACCTCAACGGCGATGGATACATCGACCAGCGCGAGTTGGACACCGTACTCGCAAAATACTGGCCCACCAGCCCGTTACTGATGATGACGAACGCTGCCCGCTTGGAGGGAGGGCAGTTTCAATTCGCACTCACCAATACGACGGGATGGGCATTCAGTGTCATCGCGTCCTCAGATCCGGCGGCTCCACTTTCAACTTGGACCAACGTCGGGGCCGCCTGGCCGGTTTGGCAGTTTCAAGACCCGTATTCCTCAAATCAGCCTCAACGCTTCTATCGGCTGAGGTGGCCTTGAATCTACGCTAAGTCACGCCTCCCCCAGCGAACATCCATCGTTCTCAGGGGTGGTGATCCTGCGGAAGCGGGCAAACTTTCCGATCCGACGCCGTCAACAGTAGGAGGTCGTAGGATCTCCCCTTACGGATGACGGTGTGCAGCTGTCCCGCTTTCCATTCATCAATCGTGCCCTCCCGTGTTATCGGGAGGTAACCGTCACGGGGCAGACATTGTTAGGCAGCCAGCATGTCGGGAAAATCAAGGTGGCGGGCCCGATGGGTTGTGAGGCCTTTCAGCTGAACAACCAGCACCGGGATCCTCAGAACGTGGACGTGTCGCTGCGGATTCGGCAGCAATGCGTGACGCTGGCGCAGGCGCTCCTCGCCTAGAGAAGCGTTGAGAGCATCCGACGTATGGTGTGAAGAAAAGCGATCGCCAAGACCCCCGGACTCCGGCGCGTGTTGATCCCGATCCACGAGGTTGAGCTAGTCCTCGGTGGATTAGCCATGGAGCGTTCCGCTAGTCGGGAGAAATTCTGCGCCCTCGGGGCCGGACCAGAGCAACTCATTGAAGCTCAGCGAGTCGGGAACTTCGTGATCGGTAAAGAATGGGTTTAGGCTTGTTTTTGGATCCGGATATCGAAGTGTAATGGCAACGGAATGGCCTCTTCTCTAAAGCGCTGCGTCGCTGCGGGCGTGCGATCTGTTGTGATCATTGTTGGGGTGTCGAAATGAGGTCTAAGGCGCTTCTGTATCCTTAACGATTTGGACTAACGGTTGGCGGAAAACCACTTGCTCCGGTCCGACCCCGAAGGTCTCGCACAGGACAGATTCGCAGAATCGCCATCACCTCGGTTAAAGCACCATTGAAACCCGCTGTAGTCGATTGGCATCTCAAGGTATGTCGGGCTAGAGGATACGATAGTAAGGCTATGCGCCCGAGCCGAGTGGACGATGGGGACCGCGAAGAGCAGCAAGGAGCTGACCTTGCCGCTGCTTGAATAGGACATCGCCATTCGCAGCCGAGCTGCGCGTACACAAGCCCCGCTCACTTCGGTTCGAAGCGCGTCACATCCGTGAAGCGGTCAAAATCCTTATCAAAAGAAATTGCCGGAATACCTTTAGCTGCCGCCATGGCCGCAACTAAAGCATCAGGAAAATCTACAGCGTGAGCCCTGTAGCGCAGCAAGGCGTCAGTCAATAGCGTCGGACTCTGCAAAGTGACGCCAGGATTTTGGATGAGATCTAGGAGAGCATCCGCGATTTCCGTGCGCTGCCTTCGGTACACTTTCTCCATCACGAAGGTTACCTCGGCTACGATGGTATCTGAGAGATAGACCTCGACCTCGTCCTGTTCAGCCTTCTTGAAAAGAGCGGTTGCCGCTGCGCCATGCTTCGGATTGTCCTGCATGAGAAAGCGCAGGATGACGTTTGCATCCAGAATTCCGGCCTTCATGCTTTGCCATACTTATTAGTGAAGTGTTCGCGCTGCGCTTTATCGATGGCCGCTTTCTCTTCGCCGCGGCTCAAAGCAGGCAGGTGGGTTTTAAGGCACCCAGCGAGTTCGCTCGCGCTTCTGACTGGGGTAGCGGTCAGAACACCGCCGACAACTTCCCAACGCAAACGTTGGCCAATTTCGAGGGACGGCACCTCCTTCCGGATCTCCTCCGGTATGGTGACTTGCCACTTTGATGTGATGACGACGGATGTCATGGCC
>CAMAVD010000046.1 GCA_945861575.1 Akkermansia muciniphila | reverse complement strand
ATCAGGATCTTGCCGACGGCCTCAGTCTGCCCCCGGACGGGCTGCTCACCACCTTGCTCCCCGCCCTGCCTCCCAGCAGACGCCCGCAGGTCGAGGCCCTCATGGATGAAAACAACCGGCTGCTCCGACGCATCCAACAGCGCGCTCGGCAGAACCACCTCCTTCTAACGCAATCGATTGAACATATGTCGAAGGTAATGCACACCCTGATGGGTGTGGGCAAAGGAATGCTCTACGACGGGGGAGGCACAGTCGCGGCAGCAGGGCAAGGGCGCCCCATTTACGAGGCGGTCGGCTGAGGCCGCTGGAGTTGATTCTATGCTTGGACTCTTCGGAACACTGAATATGGGAGCTCGTTCCCTCCAGACCCAGCAGATGGGCGTGGAGGTCGCCGGGCACAACCTGTCCAATGTCAACAATCCCAACTACAGCCGCCAGAGAATCGACCTCGAAACGTCCATTTACATCCCCATCGCAGGGCTGGGAATGGAAGGCACCGGTGCCTCGGTGGTGGCGATCCGACAGATCCGAGACCAGATCTTGGATGACCAGATCACCTCAGAGCTAAGCGTCAGCGGATCACTCGCCAGCCAGCAGCGCGCTTTGCAATACGCCCAGGCAAATCTGGGACAGCGAATCGACCGGCAGTCTTCTGGTCCCGATGCCGCAGCCACAGCGACCTCGCTCGCCGGTGAGTTCGGCCTGGCAGAAGGCATCAGCACCCTCTTCAACAGCTTTCAGAGTGTCTCCGTAAACCCACGGGATACCACCGAGCGCACGGTGTTGCTTGAGAACGCAAAGGCCCTGGCTTCGAAGTTCAGCCAGACAGACAGTCGGCTGAGCAAGCTCAAGACAACGTTGAACGATTCCCTGACCTCGGACGTCAGCGCGGCAAATCGGCTTCTCTCAGATGTCGCTAAACTAAACGATCGCATTTCGGATGCTGAAAATCGAACGTCGGGGACAGCAAACGATTTGCGCGACCAACGCCAGGGAAAGATCGAGGAACTGGCCAAACTCGTGAAGGTGAATGTAACCAAGGACGCGCAGGGCGTGCTCAGCGTCGCCGTAGGATCCACGACCTTGGTCACCGGCAAGAACCAGCTCGATTCCCTCCAGGTCTACGACGCCGGGGGCGGCCAGATGCTGGTGCGCACGGCAACGGGAGGCACCCCCCTGACTCTCACGGGAGGAAGCTTAGAAGGAACGATCACGACCCGCGACGGCACACTCACTACACTGCAGCAGGACATCAACACCCTCGCCTCCCTCATGATTTCTGAGGTGAACGCCGTCCATGTCACCGGCTACAGCCTGACAGGGACTACCGGGGCAAACTTCTTCACCGGCACTGACGCCTCGAACATCACGCTGAACAGCGCGTTAAGCGGGAGCCCTCAGCTGGTACAGGCCAGCTCCGCCGCCGGTGTGCAGGGCAACAACCAAGTCGCGGTGCAACTGGCGCAACTGGCAGACAAAAAGAACGTTTCAATCTCCGGCCAGACCTTCGGCCAATACTTCAGCCGCACCATCTCTGGTCTCGGGCAGGCGCTTTCCAATGTCAACGGTCAGTCCGAAACTCAAAGCGTTGTCGAGAACATGCTGACCACCCAGCGCGACTCACTCATGGGGGTTTCCATTGATGAGGAGATGACGGATCTGATCCGATTTCAGAAAGCCTACCAGGCATCCGCCCGCATCATCACTACCATTGACGAGATGCTAGACACTGTCCTGAGCTTGAAACGTTGACAATTTGAACCCCTGATCCCCCCGTGCCATGCGTGTCACCGCCAACACCTTTCCCAACTCACTCTCGCAGCATCTGACCAATCTGAACATCCGTCAGACGCGGCTCAACACGCAGGCAGCCACAGGTCAGCGCATTCAGAATCCCGAGGACGACCCCTCTTCCTTCCATCGCGTGATGGACATGCAGCGCGATGTGCGCAGCCTGGGTCAATACCAGCGAAACATCCAGCAACTGCACGACACCGCCACCGCCTCTTACTCCAACATCAAGTCTCTCAAAAAGGTGCTCGATCGCGCGCAGGAGCTCACCACCCGAGCCGGAGGCCTTCGATCACAAGACGAACTCAACATCTTCGCCGAGGAGGTCAATCAGCTGATCAAGAGCGGTGTGCAGATCGTGAACAGCCGCTTCCGTGGGGACTACCTCTTCAGCGGCACGCTCACCAATCAGCCCCCGTTCATCGAGACGAATGATGGGAACGGGAAAGTCACGGCCGTCACGTATCAGGGAAACACCGAAGTCGCGGAAGCTGAAATCAGTGCGGGAGTTAAGATGGGATCATCGGTGCCCGGTGGCAATTCAAGCGGCTCCGGTGCACGCGGGGTCGTCACAGATTCGCGATCGGGTGCCGATCTCTTCAACCATCTCATCTCCCTCAGGGACGCACTCCTGGCGGGCAATGTTGGCTCCATCAACACGACCATCAGCGGCCAACTCGGGACGGACGAGGACAATCTGCTCATTCACGTCGGTATCAACGGCGCCAATCAAGCCCAGCTTGAAGCGGCCAAGTCGCTGGCAGACCGCGAACAACTCGCGATGGAAGGATCCATCTCCAACGAGGCCGACGCCGATCTCTCTCAGACCATCGTCAAGCTGACCCAAACGCAGACCGCCTATCAGGCGGCGTTGCAAAGCGGTGGAAAGATCCTGGGCCAAACGCTCCTGGACTACCTGCGCTAGCAGGCCTTCAGGCTTGGAAGCCCGCTGTCCAAGGCGCTCTCCTCAGGTTATGGATGAGGTTCAGACATTCCGGGCGCAGGCCTGCTAGACTTCAAACTCCTTCCGCCGGAGTTTGAGGTGGTTCAGACGTAAGGAACCGGATGGCCAGAAGGACGTCTGAGGGTTGTTCCCGCGACAGGTTGCCCTGGAGGACTTGATCAGATCCGACGCCTCTCTACACTGGTGCGATGCAGCGCATTGAACCAACGAGTCAACTCCCCATCGGTCCGTCCGTGGGCCGGTGCACTCCTCCCCCGTGGCCTGCGCGAACTCCGATGTCAGGACGCTATTGCCGTCTGGAGCCGTTGGATCCGGACCGGCACGGCGACGCGCTCACAAAGGCGCTTTGCGCCCCAGGAATCGATCGGGTCTGGACCTACCTGCCCTACGGACCTTTTCCATCAACGACCGACTATATAGACTGGCCCCGGATCAAGGAAGCGCTCGTGAAATGGTTGAAACCAGACAACTTCGACCCGGATGGCAAACAGCGGATCGCTCTCTCCTCACTCACACAGCCCTTGCTGCATCAAGGCTTGGCCGCAGGCGGGTGAGGATGATCATGACCGTGATCGTGAGCCGAATGATCATGGTCATGATCCGAAGCCTCGCCTGCGGCGTTCGGGGGATCGATGGCTTCGAACGGTTGCCCCGCTTTAACCTCTGAGATTCGTTTTCGGATCGCTTCTGGACTGACAGAAAGCGGAACCGCCACCTCCAACCAGCGCAAACAGTCTTCTTGCTTGTGAAGACGGAACTCTGCCAGGGCCAGATGCATCAGGATTTGATTCACGGTGAAGCGATTCTGTTCCGCCGCGTCCTTGGATCCGTCCCGCTTCTTCCAGGCCTCCCAGGCCATCTCCCAGATATTGCGCGCCCGCAGAGTATCCTTGAGATCCAAACGACATCTACCCAACTCGAACAACAGCTCGGGATTGCCAGGATTGGCCTCAAGCCCCTTGCGAACAAAGTGCTCTGCCTCGGCATACTTCCCAAGCTTGCGAAGCCAGAAAGCTCCCACGGAGTAGTTCTCCACCAAGTTGGGATCGAGCTTCGAAGACAAGGTTAGCCAGGGCAATATCTCGCGCTCTGCTCCCCCGGCCGCCTCCGGCGCATCGTTGTCAAGATGGGTGTGAACCGATGGGAAATGGTTGCGTCCATGCCCATCGACCCAGTTTGCGACGGTGCCAAGGAATTGCTCCTCGTCCCCGGTGTTCTTGCCCTCGGCGAGACCGGCGTCCTCGGCGATGTGCGCCGTCTGATGCGATTGACGGTCATCAAAGATCGTAGGGTAGAAGCCACTGTGAAAATACGCATCCGCCTTCACATAGAAGTGGTTGGCGAAAAGCCGCCGTCCGTCACCCAGCAGCCTGGCCAAGAGGTCATCCGCATCGGGTCTTCGCGCCTGAATCTCATAATGGACCGGATGGAGACGGAGAGCGGTGAGCAGTGAGACCGTGAGCAGCAACCCAGCAATTCCCAGGAGCGGAACAGGGCTCGACGTCGGTGGTGGGGCTTTAGCAGATGAGCTCATCGCAGGATCCAACGTTCGAATTAAGGCGTTCAGTGAATCGGCTGGCGGCGAAACCTCCAACACGCGAGGGCGAGAAAGCAGCCTGCATAAGCACAGGCATACAGGGTATCTTGCCCCACAATTGTCCAGTCCATCCGCGGCCAATTATGAATGATCAGATCACGAACATCGAACCACTCGAGATGCGGAAGAGAAAAATAGAGTCCATCAAGAAAATGGCCCGCAATCCCGCCTGCCTTGACCGCGACCTTATGCAGGTGTCGCCCGAGCAGGAGCATTCCCACCACACAGCTCAGAACAATGGTCGCATTCGAGGAGACCGCCGTAAACCAGACCGACCCCAAGAGTGTCAACGCCACCACGATTCCGGAGAACAAACAATGCAGCCAGAAAGCCTGAAAGTAGTTCGCCAGCGGCCAGTGCTGTTCGCGGATCCCGCTGATCAATGCGAAGAGCAGATAGAAGGCAGCCAGGGAGATGCAACACGCCAGCCAGCATCCCAGGAACTTGCCCAACATGACCTCCGAACGGGTAATGGGTTTGGCCAGGAGGGGAAAGAGTGTTCGGCTCTCGCGTTCGACTGGAATCTGACGCGCCGCAGTGAAAACCGCAATGATCACGGAACTCATCCACATCAGGGTGAGACAAACTTCCTTGAGATAGCGGGCGATCTTGGCGTCTCCGAAAAGATCCACCGAGCCGAGCACCAGCGTGATCAAGGCGGTAAGAAAGAAGAGGACATAGACGTCCTTGCGCCGGATCATCTCCAGGATTACGACGCCAGCGACAGCGGAGATTTTTTGCATAGAGTTTCTTCTTGAGCTTGGTAGCCGATGATGCGGAGGAAGGCCTGTTCAAGGCTGCGCTCCCCAGGAGCGAGTAGTTCCTGGACGGGGCCGAGCGCTTTCAACTCCCCCTGAGCCAGGATGCCCACGCGATCACAGACCGTCTCCACCTCCCCCAATTCGTGGGAGGAGAAGAAAACGGTCTTTCCTTCCTGCTTCAGGCGCTGGATAAGATGGCGAACCTCCATCCGGCCCACAGGATCCAAACCACTGGTGGGCTCATCGAGAATGAGAAGATCCGGATCGTTGATCAGGGCCTGGGCGATCCCGATCCGCTGCTGCATGCCTTTCGAATAGGTGCGGATGGGCCTACGAGCCGCGTGCTCCAGATCCACACGATGCAAAACCTGACGAATCCGCTCCTCGCGCTGGGCTTTCGGGATGTTGAATATCTTCGCGTAGAACCGGAGGAGCTCCTCGGCGGTCAAAAACTTATAGTAATAGGTCAGCTCGGGCAGATAGCCGATCCGCTGGCGTGAAATGGGCTGTCGCACATCCGTCCCGAACAGGGACGCCTTGCCTGAGGTGGCGGAGGTGAAGCCAAGAAGAACATTCATCGTGGTGGTCTTGCCCGCGCCATTCGGCCCCAGAAAACCAAAAACCTCGCCCCGATAAACGGACAGACTCAACCCTTTGAGCGCCACTTTGGGCTCTCTGGAGTTACCGGCAGACCCCGACAGCGCCGCGTACTCCACCCTTAAATTCTCCGTCGACAAAATCGGCTCAATGCTTGCGCAGTTGGTCATAGTAATCGCGATGGGAGTCGAGAACCCCATAGGCCCGGCAGTCCCTACCTGGTGTCGCCGGAAAAATGTACCGACCTGCGCAGGTTAAACCCGGAAGGTTTCCGCCACACACACGCCTCAACTACCATCACAACCTGAATAGCAGCAAAAGTGCCAGGGTTCGCTGTCCCAACGCGAGGACCGGGACTGCCTAGCAAACAACTCGGACTTCAAATCGGAACTCCCCCACGGACCACAACCGACGACCCCTCTGCTATGAACGCGGAAGAGGCAACCCCTCGCAAGCGGCCAGCGAAGGTTGCCCCCTGAAACGTCCACCCATACTCAGCGGAGATGCCCGTATCCGTGCGCTGAACCTGATGGGTCATGGGCAGGGCCACATAGTAGTTGAGATGGCAGAAAAAATTGCCCTCGAGCTTATCGGGTTTTCAGTTCGACCTGGCCGGCCTGCACTTGAACGAAGCGACCGCGCTGCCAGGGGATCAGAAGATCGAGCTTAACCGACTTCCCCCGCTCCTTGGCGTGGAGGAGTTTCGCGGCTCGACCGACCCGCAGGGTTTTTTGGCCATCCATTGATGTAATGATCATCCCGCGGCGAATCTCAGCCTTTGCAGACGGACTGCCCGGCTCGATTGAGTTCACCAGCAGCCCTCCGGCAAGATCGAGACCCAATCGAGCAGCGGCCGCTGTGCTCAACTCCTCCACCTGCGCCCCAATGCGTGATCGAATCAGATCGGCGTTGAAGTAGGACTGTTCCCGAACCAAACGGATGCGGGTAGTGAAGCGTTCCGAGCCACGCTGAATCCCCAGCTCCACGTCGCGCTTATCCGCCACCTTTACTAACTCATCCACCAGATGGAAGAGGCTGCGTGTCAGCGTGCCGTCGACGGCCGTGATCCAGTCGGACTCTTTGATTCCAGCGATCGCCGCGGGACTTCCGGCCTCGAGCTCGGTGACGCGTGGGGGCCGTTGCTGCGCGCGGAGCCGCGCGCCAAACCAGAGGCCACCCAAGGTCTCGGGGCTGTAGAGCTCAGAAATCGTGCTGCTCACGCGTTTGATAGGGATGGCAAAACCAATACCCTGCCCTTGCCGCGAGACCGCGACGTTTACACCGATCAGATCCCCTTGCAAATTCACGAGAGGTCCGCCGCTATTGCCCGGATTGATGGCGGCATCAATCTGCAGCCAATCTGGAATATCCAAGGCCTCATCCTTATTGGGAGGGCGCCGTGCCTTGGAGCTCAAAATGCCCCGCGAGACTGACCCGCCGAGGCCAAAGGGATTTCCAAGAGCGATCACCGTCTCGCCCAGCAGCAAATCATCATCCGCAGCGAGTTTCACGAAGGCGAACTTCTCGCCAGGCTTTGCCACGATTTTCAGAAGAGCCACATCTGTAAACGCGGTGCCAGTGACCGCCTTCGCCTCGTACTCACGTCCATCCATCAGCTTCACCGTGATGCGATGCGCACGAGTGACCACATGGTGATTCGTCAGGACATGGCCTTCCTCATCCACAATCACCCCGGAGCCGACGCTGTAGCTGGACTCTTCCTCGCGACCCCGGTTGTAGGGATCGAAGAACTCACGAAACATATCATCCAGAGGGCTGCGTGAACTCTGAACCAAAGTCTCTGTACCCACGTTGACCACCGCCGGGATCACGCGGTCGACGGCCAGCACCGTCGCGTCCTTTCGGATATCGGGAGCTGACGGAGTCGCCGCTGCCCCTGCCTGAAATGCCTGAGCACAAGCCAACCCAGCAGACACAACAACCCCAGGCATCGAGTAACCAAAGCGCTTCATAAGAAGGGATCAAAACCCGCACATCGCGGGACAGCAAGAGTGTAGAACCGATCTCCGTCGCACACAACGCTTGACCGAGAGGGTCCATGAACCTTATTGAAGAGCCGTGAGCTGGGAGGTTCATCCATCATACCGGGAACTCCGGAGGTCTGCCTTTTCGTCCTGTCTCCTGAACGAGGACAGGTCTGGCACGCCTCCTGAGCGATTGCTTCAGGCTGTCTGGTTTCACCAGCGGCTGAGACGTGAAGGCTTGGTCGGCACCGATGGGCGTTCCGTTCAGATTCTTCACCCGGGCTTTTGGAACCGGGAAGCGGGCCCCGATTTTCGGAAAGCCGTGGTCCGATGGGAGGGAGAGGCGCCCCTGCAGGGCGATGTGGAGATCGACCTGCACTCGCGAGGCTGGAAGGCCCATGGCCATCTCGACAATCCAGCCTACTGCAAGGTGGTGCTCCACGTGGTCTGGGAGACGGAAGCCGAACCTCGATTTCCAACGGTCGTCCTGAAACACCAGCTCGACGCCCCGATCGAGGAGCTGGCTCAGTGGCACGGAGCCATTCCCGGTGGGTCCTGGCCGCCACCTCTGGCGGGCCAGTGTCGAATGCCCCTCCAACACTTGGCGCCCGACACTCAGGCGCGCCTCATCCTTGATGCAGCCGAAACGCGGCTTCAGCAGAAGGCAGACCGGTTGACCCACCAGGCCAGATCCCAAGGATGGGAGATCCCCCTGTGGTCCGTGGTCTTTCGAGCGCTGGGCTACAAACAGAATCCCTGGCCGATGCAAAAGCTCGGAGAGCTGGGGTTAAAAATGAAGGAAGGCTGCGACTCCGTGGGCAGCCTGCAAGCGCGTCTGCTCGGCGTTTCGGGTTTGCTTCCCCACGAACTGACCTCTCGCAGCCCGGAGGCCCAGCAGCAATTCCGTCACTATTGGGACTGCTGGTGGCGAGACCGCGACAGCTGGGAGGAGTGGACACTCCCGCGATCTGCCTGGAACCTCAGCAATCTGCGCCCGAACAACCACCCGCAACGTCGGTTGGCCCTGGCTGCCCACTGGCTCCACGACCCTGCGTTCTCCCGCCGATTGGAACAGTGGGGCCGCGACGGACACCCGCAACCCCGAGAACTACTGCCCTCACTCCTCGAAGCCTTGCAGCCTCCGAAGGATCCCTTCTGGAACCACCACTGGACCCTCAGATCCTCCCGGACAGATCGACCGCTGTCCCTCATTGGGCGCGCTCGGATGACAGACCTGGCGGTCAACGCGATCCTGCCCTGGATTCTCGCTCGCGCCGGGGAAAAGCCGCTGCCGGAGGTGTGCAAGGAGACACGTCGGCGCTTTCTGGAATGGCCGTCCACCCAGGACAATGCCGTGCTCCGGCAAGCCCGCCATCGACTGCTCTCCGGCGAGGCTTCCAAGCCCCTGTTAAAAACAGCGGCAGCGCAGCAAGGTCTTCTTCAGATTGTGGGCGACTTCTGCGAACGTTCGGATTCACTCTGTAGTCACTGTCCCTTTCCCGATTTCGTGCGCGGCCAGGGAGAGGTGTGACAGAAAATGACTCACGAAAGCGCTTGCACCAGGCAAGGCATCACCCTACCTTCTCCCGGTCATTGCCTGGGCTTTCCTGGGCGATTCAGACGTCGGATGCGCGGTTAGCTCAGTGGTAGAGCATCACCTTGACACGGTGGGGGTCGCTGGTTCAATCCCAGCACCGCGCTCCATTCAATCGAAAAGCCTGCCAATCAACCTTTCCTCCTCCACGCGGAGTTTTGTCACCCATAGTCAAGGCGCCACACTCGTCCGGTTTCAAGAAGGTGTTTGGACTGGATCAGCGTGCTGCCTCGAACATTTTGCGCTGCTTATTCCACTCCTCGATCCTGGCTGGTTCGACGGTGTTCGGGGCAGTGGTGTTTAGAGCCTCCAACACGTGGGTGATGCGGAGAAACGAGTCGTACTTCTCCACGGCCTGCAGTTCTGGACTCTCCTGGATTGCTTTATGTGCACCCGTCAGGAGGTCCTCCGCGTCCTTCAGCCTAGCCCTCAATGCTGCAGGTGAGCGATTGGTATCAGATTGGGTTAACGTCAGCAAGCATTCGCCTAGAATGCTCCTCGTCTCCGCAATTTGCCATTGAGCGGTGTTGGTGTCTGCCTGACGTATCGCTAGGCAGTCTCGGAGCAGACGCTCTGCTTCGAGGGCACTTTGGTATGCCTCGAAGTTCGGCCTGGGTTCGTTCTGTTTGTTCCGGGCGTCTGCCGACGCCCAAGCACTGAGCGATTTGGCTAGGCCGGTCTTCATGCGCAGCACCCGATCATCACGTTCAGATACATTCTTCAGACAATCCCCAAGGATCTCTCGGTAGAGGGTGATCGATTCTGAGTATTTTTCTAATCGATAGAGGACATTCGCCAGCACCCGGGAGGATTCCATCGCCATCGGGTGCGCCCGGCTCATGGTTTTTCGCTGAATACGTTGTGCCTCCTGGCAATAGTGTTCCGCTTCGACATAATTCGATTGATCGGCAAGTATATCCCCCACGTTGGCAAGGGACATGGAGACCTGGGGATGATCGTTACCGAACGCCTGTTTGCGCAATTCAAGTCCTCGGCGAAAAGAGAGTTCCGCTTCCGGAAACTTCCGCTCTCGTTTCAATACAACGCCGAGGTTGTTTAAGGAATCTGCTACCGTGAGGTGTTTCTCACCATGCTGTGTCAGCGCGATCGCGAGCAGTTCTCGATGAAGACTCTCTGAGATTGAAGTCTTGCGATCCTCATTTTTCGGCTGTTCTGGTAGCCCTGAGCAAGGAGTACGGACCTTGTCAGCTCCGCAGCTATCAGACCGGGAAGAGGGAGAAGCCTAGCAGCTTGCCCGCATCGCGGAGACGATTGTCGGTGGCTACGATTTCTGTTTCTCCCGACACGCGCGCGGAGGCCAGATGCAGAGCGTCGAAAGTGCGAATGGGGAGTGTCGGCGTGCGGCGATAGCACGCAGCCATGACAGCGTTGAATTCGGCCTCGATGTGTGAGTCGAGCTCGACGATGCGAATTTCGCCAGCAGTGATGTCCTGATCGACTTGGGCGAGCACTCAGTCGGCTGTTCCGGGGGGTATCAGCCCCGTGCTCTCCTTCCGAAAGGCAACACGACGCATCTCGTAAAGCGCCAGTCGAGCCGAGAAGATGACGGACTCGCTGGCTGCTTTCTGGACGAAATTGGTCGAGTCCGGCTAAGGAACGTAGAGTTTGCTGAGCGCGGAAGTGTCCCAGTAGCTCATGCGCTATTCGCCTCGGTCATCGTCGAGAATCTCTTCGACGGATAGGCCAGTCTCGCCCGTGGCGAGGCGCTGCCGGAGTTCCGACAACCTGGCCAGCCAAGCTCGCCGGTCTTCCGGAGTTCGTGGCTGGGGCAGCCCAGTGAGTTTCGCAATTGGATGTCCGTGGCTGGTGATGACCACTTCCTCGCCTCGTTGGGCTAAATGAATGAGCCTTAGGAGTTCTGATTGAGTTTGTTCCAGGGTAGCCGTCACCCCGCAATGTAGTCAGCGGTATGCATGAAGTCAATTGCAGTGGCACCGTTTTTCTCTGTTGCTCCGGATTTCGAACGCGGTGTCGGCATTGCTGTTTGCCGCATCATGCGCCTGTTTCGTCCGCGCTTTGCCGGGGAATGAAAAGTAGAGATGCGCGACTGCTGCAGGGGCAAAGCAGTCGTGTTTGTGAAGTGACGCTCGCGCTATTGCCCGCACCAATCGGGTGACGAAGTCCTCCTGTCGGCGTGGACATGGACTCAGCAGAACATCGAGAAAATCACTTCCCGCGAGGAGGGGGATCGCTCGGATGCGTGCCGTGAGCAGCACTTCGAAACACCCACCACGCGGGCCGTACCAGAGTGAGATGATGAAAGTATTCGCTCGACCGCTGGATCAGGGCGGCACGCGTGTGTTAAGCCTCACGAAAAGCGGCGGCCGGCGGGTCGGATGATAGCGTCGAGCAACACCAGCGGTTCGGTGCTGGTTTGGGTGATCGTCGCAGCAAGCCCGGCGGGAATGCCAAAGTGATCATGCGCTGCGATATCGATTTTCTGTTGTGCCATCTCCAGCACTCCACTCCCGCGGACGACCGACACCGCACAGAACCGCTCCGGATTCAATGCGAGCCCGCGAGTGCTGACCCGAGCGATGGACAGCTCAAGCCCTCCGGTCCCGTCCCGGTCGGTCCGCTCCGCGTCGATAATCGGATAACGCACGCTCGCGTAGCGGTCCGCAACGCGTGCGATTTCCTGCTCAAGCAGGACGGTGCCATTGAGCTTCTGACTGAGCACGGGAGCGCTTTGGAGGTGATCCAGATCGCGTGGTTGAGGCTCCACATCCAAGAAGACACCCCACCCTCCGCAGGTCAGCGAACCAAAGATGAACGGCACATGATGCGTCTGGCTGCCCAAGTTGGTGTAGCCATGGCGTGTGTTGGGGGGGATAGGCATGGCATAGCCCTCGCGAACCTCGGCCTTAGCCTCGCCCAA
Organism: Akkermansia muciniphila; assembly: GCA_945861575.1. Classification (GTDB taxonomy): domain Bacteria; phylum Verrucomicrobiota; class Verrucomicrobiia; order Limisphaerales; family UBA11320; genus UBA11320. The sequence goes on along the minus strand of CAMAVD010000046.1, from coordinate 13,904 downwards.
AACGGTGTAGCCGTGAATAGGTGAGAAACCGAGATGGATCTCCACTCCCTCGCGGTGGAGATGATACGGAACGTCGGAACGGTCGCCATTGAGCCAAGCGAGATTCCAGGAATGATGATCTCCGTAGACGAGCGGGACAATCGTGATACCGAGGCTCGGGACGATGAAGCTGCCTTGCTCCGGCGCGCCTGTATCCCGCGTGAGATGAAGGCTGTTGCCGGCAGTAATGTTCTCCATGTGGGCGACAAAGAGATCGCGCACGCGTTGAACTGCGGGAGAATGCTCCAAAGCGCATGCGGTTTCCAGGGCGTCCACAGTCCGGGCCACATGAGTACAGTAGTGGTGGAACGTCGAGATGAGCGCGCGAACATCTTGGCCCACGGTGTCCATCGACCGGTTGGCTAGGTTCGCCAGGGACTCTTCCGCGCGAAGAAGATGGGCCGCAGCCAATCGATCAGTTGCGCGAATCTCCCGGACCGCGGAGCGAGTGGCGTGAAACGCCCCAATCACCTGACCTCGAAATGCGTGGCTATAAAGTCGAGCGAGCGCGATGTCGGACGCCTGAATGCCTGAGGGAGCGCGGCCTCGCAAATGGCTGTCGCAAGTCATGTCGGCGAGTCGCTCGTAATTCGGATGCATCCGAAGCCGGCTGATTTTGCAAACATCGTTCATGCAGGTGATCCCGGGACGACGCCCTGGGCCTGGAAGCTGGGAAACTCGTGGCGGAGTTCGGCAACAAAGTCGTCCGAGGTTCGCTGGAGGTCGAACTCGGGTTCCCATCCCCAGTCTCTTCGGGCCGCAGAATCGTCTGTCGCCTCTGGCCAACTCGCGAGTAGTTTAGCCAGGGACGCATCCAGCTCAAAGTGGAGCTGGGCCTCTGGAACCCGGCGCTGGATTGCGTCTGCGATTTGGCGCGACGTGACCGACATGGTGCTCAGGTTGTAGACACGTTGGGTCAGGGATGCGGAGGGTGCGTGCAGAAGCTGGGCAAAGGCCCGGAGCACATCCCGAACGTAGATCAGCGCGAGCTTGGTCTCTGGTTGCGCACGAAAAGTGAACTGCCCGTGTTGGACGGCTTCGATGAAGGCGCGGGAAGCAATCGCGCTCGCCGCGCCCGCAGGAGCATGCCGCGACACGGTGATGCCCAGGCGCAAGCAACGAAAATCGAGTCCATGACGTCGGTGATAATAGACCCCGAGTCGCTCCGCTGCCATCTTGGTCACCCCGTACAAACTATCCGGCCATTGGGGCGTGTCATCGGTAAGGAGCTTGGGGAGCTCCCCTCCGAACGTCGCAATCGAACTCGCGAATAACACCTGAGGTCGGTCCCAACGCAAGGCCGTTTCGAACAGGGCAAACGCGCCATCCATATTCACTCGCCACGCGGTGGCCCGATCCTGCTCCGAGCTTGCTGAGAGCAGGGATGCTAGATGGATCACCACCTCAGGCCGATGATGAGCGAACTGAGCGTCGAGTTTCGACTGATCCAAAAGGTCGCACCGTTCGAAAACGGCAGAGGGCGATACACTCCCGATGGGTGCCGGGGCGACATCCAGTAACACAATACGCTCAAAGTGCTTTGCGAGGGTCCAGCTCAACTGGCAGGCTAAATTGCCTGCACCGCCGGTGATTAAGCAGGTGGGCACGTCTACTCTTCCTCCGCCATCACGGGATTGGTTAAAGCGCCGATCTTGTCGATCTCGATGGTCACGCTGTCGCCCGGTTGAAGAAATACCGGCGGCTTGCGTGCGAAGCCAACGCCGTGGGGAGTCCCGGTAAGAATCACGGTCCCCGGCAGCAGGGTGGTGCTACCGCTTAGGAACGAGATGATCGCTGGAACGTCGAAAATAAAATCGTCACAACTCCAGTCCTGCATGACCTGCCCGTTGAGCACCGTGCGAATTTTTAGCGCAGCGGGATCCGGAATCTCGTCCTTCAGGACGAGACAGGGGCCGAGCGGGGCGAACGTGTCAAACGTTTTACCCCGACACCACTGGCTGCCACCCCATTTGATCTGCCAGTCCCGTGCGCTGACATCGTTGGCGCAGGTATAACCCAGCACGAAGTCGAGCGCCTTCTCACGAGACACGTTTCGACAGCGCCGTCCGATGACAACGGCAAGTTCGCACTCGAAATCCACCTCATCGCTGCGGAGGTGGCGAGGCAGAATGATCGGGTCGCCCGGATTCTGCACCGTCGTGGTGGCTTTCATAAAAAGGATCGGTCGTTCGGGCGGCGGCACGTTGCTCTCTGCAGCATGTCGGCGGTAATTCAGCCCAATGCACAGGATATTCACCGGGGCGATGGGCGCGAGGAGTTTGTGTGGCGTTACTCGATTGGTTGTGACCTCAAAACTGCCGAACAGGTCGCCTATGATCTCTCGGGAGGTACCGTCAGGTTGAAGTGAGGCGTGACGAACGTGGCCCTCGGCGGTTTGGTAACGGATAACTTTCATGTTTTTGTAATCTGGATCGATGTGAACCGATGTCTTACTTACCCGCCGTGTATCCTCCATCCACGACCATGGCGCTGCCGGTGACGAACGCGGACTGGTCGCTAGCGAGGTAGAGCGCAGCCGCTGCGATTTCCGACGGCTGAGCGAGGCGCTTGAGCGCGTGCGGGGCTACCATTTGTTTCAAGTATTCCTGCGGATCGGCGTACTCCCTCAGCCTGGCCTCAACAAACGGCGTCTGGGTGCGGCCTGGGCAGATGCAATTGATCCGCACGCCGGTGGGTCCATGATCCATAGCCATCGCGCGAGTCATTCCCACAACCGCGTGTTTGGAGATGGTGTAGGCAAAGCGCGATTCCATGCCAGTGATTCCGGCGACGGATGCCAAGTTGATGATAGAGCCTGCGCGCCGCTCGATCATGGCTGGCAAGACCGCACGACTGAGAAAGTACGCTCCCCGCAGGTTCACCTGCCACAGTCGCTCCAGGTCGGCTGTTTCCGTGCTCAGAATGGTGCCCACATGCCCGACCCCCGCATTGTTCACCAGAATATCGCATCGACCCGCGTTCTCGAGAAGCACTCGCCGAACGAACGCGGAACATTCCGACTCACTGACGACGTCCACGACGGCCAGGCTCGCATTCCCGTCCTGCTCAGTAATCCGGCGAACCGTGTCCGCGCCGTGGACCTCGTTGCATTCTGCGACATAGACCTTGGCCCCGGCAGCGGCGAAGCATTCGGCTATGGCCGCACCGATGCCGGATCCGGATCCGGTGACGATGGCAACTTTTTCGTGAAGCGAGAACGGGTTTTGCGGGTTCGGTGGCATGCGGCGGTTTATGGGATTGGGCTCAAGAAGTCAATTTCGGCATGCAAGCGCCCGAGATATCCGCGGATTCTTGGAGGCTAGCCACGACGTCGGATGGAAGTACTATCCCCTCCTGGATGGCCCGAGCATGCCGTTCCCATTCCATCTCACCTGGCACATAGAGACGGCTCACCCCATCGGCGCGGGGAGCAGAGTGGATTTCCTGGATCAACGCCTCGATGCGATCGGTGAACTTCTGGCAAGGCATCATGGATTGAACGTCGATCGCGATGAATGCGGCGCCGTGTCCAGTGGGTCGTGTTCCGTCGTCCCACATCCAGTTCCCAACCTGCCACGTGATCGCGGCACCGCTGAGCGCGCCGGCGAGGGTCTCTATCAGCAGGGCAATCCCATAGCCCTTGTGAGCGGCCGCGGGTTGCAGCGCACCGATCTGCGGGTAGCCGCTCGGGTCGGTGGTCGGACGACCATCAGCGCCCAGCAGCCAGGTGTCAGGAATGGTTTCTCCCCGGGTGCGTGCGGCATAAACCTTTCCGCCTGCCACCGTGGCCACGGACATATCCAACAAGATCGGAGGATACTGTCCTGCGGGCACGGCGTAGGAGATCGGGTTGCTCCCAGTGATTGCGGATCGGGAGCCGGGCGCAGCCACCGAAGGAATGTCGTTTGCCATGCTGAGGCCGATAAATCCCTCACGAGCGGCAAGCCAAGCGTAGTAGCCGGCCGCACCGTAATGGCAGCTGTTGTGCACGCCCACATAGGCGATCCCACACTGACGCGCCTTGGCCAACGCGGTCTTCATCGCAAAAACCGAGGTCACCATCCCGGTGGATGAATCCCCATCGACGGTCGCCCACGCTGGCCCCTGCGATGTGATCCGCGGGTTTCCGTCGGGCTTGAGTCCTCCGGCCTTGAGTCGGCGGAGGGACCCGCGCAACAGTTTAGTGCCGTGAGTGAACACGCCCCAGGCATCCGTCGTGACGAGCACCTCGGCCGCCGTCTCTGAATCCTGAGCGGAAACGCCGACACGGACGAATGCTTCAATGGTGAAGCGCTTTAACTCCTGCACCGACACTCGGGCATTCACCGTGTTCATGGTTTGGGAAGGACACCGTTGACGACATAAGGCAACGACTCACCGCGAACTGCCTTCAGTGCGAGCGTGGCGGCAGTTCCGCGGAGCTTTTGCACCGCTGGCACGCTGGCCGAAGCGATATGTGACGCCAAGATCACGTTGGGCATCTGCCGGATCGGATGGTCCTGCGGGATCGGCTCCGGATCGAACACGTCGAGCGCCGCGGCACCCAAGTGTCCCGACTGCAGGGCCGTGACCAATGCGGCACTGACAACAAGGTCGCCTCGTCCCACATTGATAAAAATGGCGCCGCGCTTCATCCGCGCAAAGGCTGCGGCATCGAAAAGCCCCCGAGTTTTCGCGTTCGACGGGCAATGCGGAGTGAGCACGTCGCACTGCGGCAACAATTCGTCGAGAGAGGAAATGGGCACGGCACCGCTCTGAGAAATCTCCGCCGACGAAACCACCGGATCGAAGACCAGCACACGGGCTTTGAACGCAACCAGACGTTTCACCACCTCTCTTCCGATACGCCCAAAACCGACTACCCCAACGGTCAGGTCGCAGAGCGCTTGCATGGTGGCGATAGGAGTTGCCAGACCCCACTGTCCTGCCCGGAGATGAACCGCGTTGGAAACCACTTGGCGGGTGGTGGCCAAAATGAACGCCAGGGTGTGGTCAGCGACCTCATCCACACAATAGTCGGGGACGTTGCAAACGGGGATCCCGCGTTGCCGAGCTGCCTCGAAGTCCACGTTGTCCACTCCGACACCGTACCGGACGATGACACGCGCTCGGGTCATTGCCTGGATCACAGTTGAAGTCAGACGGGCGAACTGGGTGATGACGGCGTCGGCCTCAAGGCAAAGCTCGATGAGCTCCGCTTCTGTTTGGCATCGCCTTGCTAGGAGATGGACACCTGCTGGCTTCAGGAGGGACTCCTCGATCGACAAGTCGGGAAAAGTCCAATCGGTCACTACGACGGTCGTTTTGGTATCACTCATGGCTGTGTGTATCGGAATTCAAACTAGCCCTGAGGCGGATTCTCGAGCTTCCGGTTTTCGCTCAGTCTCCAGTGTTTTATGGCCGACGAGGTTTATAGTTCGCTTCTCGATCGTGAAACGATCCGACCCCGTTTATAGTTCATCAGTCTGCAGCCCTTTGCAGCTTTTCAGGACCCGACAGAGTTGGGGTTCTCAGTTGGGATCGGCTGTCGAAAAACCTTCGTGGGGAAAACACCACGGATTTCCCGAAAACCGTTGGCCGAGGTGGTTGATCGAAGGCTACCGTCGCAACGCTATGAACCACCGCTCACGCATCCTTTCCGGATGCTTTGCTTTAGTCGCCTCTGTGCGTCTGTTTGCCGCGGCTTCGGCCACAGCACTGCCAACCGACTCCCCACCCCGCCCAGCAGCAGAGCTCGCCACACCGACCGCACCGACGACCGGGCTGACGCCCTCCCAGTCTGCGAACTGGGATGAGGCCAAGCGGTGGATCAACCGAAATCTGTTTCAATCAGAAGCGGCCCCCTTCTCCTTTGACTATCAGGGCAAGAACTCGAAGGAGTTTCTCTCGAGCTGGGAGATCACGGGAACCCGAAAGAAGCCGCCCGGCGATGGGCCGCATGTCCTGACCTACCGGGACAAGCAAACGGGGCTGGAGGTGCGTTGCGAGGCGACTGTGTTCAAGGATTTTCCAGCGGTCGAATGGGTCTTGAAGTTCAAGAACACAGGCGGGACGGAAACACCCCTCCTCTCAAACATCCAAGCCTTGGACGCCCGCTGGCGGAGCCCGGACAATCAGTACACTTTGCACCACGCATTGGGGGTCGGGGAAGGCGTCGCCGCTCGGGCGGAAGATTTTCGGCCCCTGAGCCGGAAGCTGGAGCCTGGGTCGAGTCTAAGGATGGCTCCGCTCCATGGAAGGTCTTCCTGGGGAGATTCTCTCCCCTTTTTCAACGTCGAGATGACTCAGGGGCAGGGAGTCATCCTGGGCATTGGGTGGACGGGTCAGTGGCTCGCCGATTTCAAGCGAGACACAAGCTCCTTGAACATCCGCGCCGGAATGGAACTCACCCGGCTCAAATTGTATCCGGGAGAGGAGATCCGGACCCCGAAGGTCCTGCTCCTCTTCTGGCAAGGTCACCGAATCTACGGCCAGAACCTGCTGCGACGGATGGTTCTGGCGCACTATCATCCGAACAGGGATGGGAAGCCCCTCACGATGCCATTCCTGGCCAGCTCGGCCGGATTGTATCATGAGGCCTTCGAGGCCACGGAAAAGAACCAGCTCGAGTATGCCGTCCAGATGAAGCGGCTTGGAGTGGATCACATCTGGATGGACGTCGGATGGCATGATGCCGGCCCCAGGAAGAACCTGCATTCCCATATCGGCCCCATTGACCGCCAGCGATTTCCCAATGGGTTCAAACCGCTGACCGACGGGCTCAAGAGGCTGGACATGGGGCTTCTGGTTTGGTTTGCCCCCGAGTTTCAGGGAGGCGCTTCCTGGATGGAGCGGGCCCATCCTGAGATGTTCCTCCGAATCAAGGACAAGGATCCAAAGGTGGCTCCGTTCAGCCTACTCAATTTCGGAGACAAGAACGCCCTGGCCCTGATCACCCAGCACACCTCGACAATGATTCAGAAGGAGGGGATCGGGATCTATCGGCTGGACGGCCCCGTGGGAGCAAACCTGCCCTCAGCCCACAAGCAACCCCTGCAGTGGTGGCGGGATGCGGATGCGCCGGACAGGCAAGGCATAACCGAGATCCGCTACATCGAAGGGCTCTATGCATTCTGGGATGAACTCTTGAAGAACAACCCCGGCTTAATCATCGACCTGTGCGGAGGGGGCGCCACGCGGATCGACCTCGAGGCGATGTCGCGGGGCGTTTACCTCTGGCGATCGGATTGGAATCATCCGGGTTTCGAACCCGAAGGCTACCAAGCCCACAGTTATGGAGTCAACCTCTGGCTGCCCTCGACCGCGATCGCGAGCGGCTATCCGGACACTTATTCCTTCCGCAGCTCCATCAACAATGGTGTCGTGCTCGCCTGGAATCCGTTTCAGCCAACGATCACCCAAAGCTGGCCGCTGGCATTTCCCGTCAAGCAAGCGGAGCCGTATACTCTGAAGAAAATCCCGCGGACATTGGTGGACGGAGTAACGATCAGCGAAGGCTATGGAGTCTCTGAACCCTTTCCTTGGGCGAAAGCTGAACAGCTCACCCAGGAGTTCAAGCGAATTCGACCCTTTTTTTACGGGGACTTCTATCCCCTCACCCCGTATGCCATCGCCAAGGATACTTGGACGGCATTTCAATATCACAAGGAAGACCTCCGCCAGGGAATCCTCCTCGTGTTCCGACGGTCCCAGTGCACCCAACGGGAGGTCGTTTTGAATCTCTGGGGACTCCGACCCGGCGCGCACTACGAAGTCCACTTTGAAGATACTCAGCTCAAGAGGCGATTTACCGGGAAGGAACTGTCGATCGGCTTGAGAGTTCAGATCAACGAGCAGCCTGGATCCGCCCTGATCAGCTACCGCCAACTGCGCTGATTCAACAAAATGAGCGCCAAGAGCTCTCTAGAAAACGCGGTGATTCAGCCGAAAATGGGTAGTTTCTCAACCCCCGATTCGGCGAGAGTCGCACTGAGCCAGTAAACCGCAGCATGCCACCCAACTGGGCACGGCACGAATCACAGAGTGTCCTCAGACGAGCTTCCTGGCCATGAGCGCCGAAACAAGAACAGACTTTATGAACAGACCATCCTTTCAGCGCGGTTTCGACGGACCCTTGCAGGATCGTCGGGCGTTCCTTGGCGGATCGGCCAAGGCGTTCGCGGCGGGTTTGGGTGGTTTGTCGCTGTTGAAATCGCCGCTCATGGGGGACGTTCTGGAGCGCAAACAGAAGCGGGTCCTCGTCATTTTCCTGAACGGTGGCGCCAGCCAGTTCGAAACCTGGGACCCAAAGCCCGGCCGACCGACCGGCGGGCCGTTCATCTCCATCCCCACCTCCGTGCCCGGCTATCGTATTTCGGAACTCATGCCCCGGATGGCCATGCGCCTTCACAAGCACACGGCGGTCATCCGCTCGTTGGACACCAAGAACGGGGATCACATCAGCACGCTCGAGGGCGGCAAACCGACGACCGGAGTTTTGAGGTATCCGGGCCTGGGTGCCATGATCGCTCACGAGCTCGCCGCCCCGGAAAGCCAGCTTCCCCATAGCGTCGTTTTCTCGAACTACATCGGACAGAGTTACTATGAGTCGGCGGGCTTCCTGGGCTCCCGTTGGGATCCGATCGACATCAAGCCGGGCACCCTCGAGGCCGTCCCGCCCTTCACCATCCCCCAGTCTGTGCTGCGCTTGGCACCCGAGGGCCTGACCTTGCCCGGGGGCTTAACCGACTCGAACCACCTGGAACGTGGGGAACTGCGCGCCCTGCTGAACCGCGAGTTTGTCGCCGGCCGCGGACGAGACAGCGCGTTGGCGAGTCTCAACTCCTCCTATTCCCGGGTTCGGGGTCTGATGAGCAACGCCAAGCTCTTCGATCTTGAGCGAGAACCCCAACGGATCCGCGATTTGTACGGCCCCACCCCATTTGGGAAACAGGCGCTCGTAGCGCGTCGATTGATCGAAGCAGGCGTGCCCTATGTCCGCGTCAACCGGGGGTGGTGGGACACTCACGGCCAGAACTTCGAAGCCCATAACGAAATGGTTCCCGAGCTTGACCATGTCATGTCCGTGCTGCTGGATGATTTGCAGGAACGGGGGCTGCTGGAGCAGACCTTGGTCGTCACGTTCTCAGAGATGGGACGCACCCCGCACATTAACATCAACCAGGGACGCGACCATTTCCCTCGGACGAGCGCCACCCTGTCGGGTTGCGGCATCAAGCCCGGCACGATTTATGGCAAAACCGATGAGGACGGCAACGACATTGTGGAAGGGCGAGTCAGCCTGCAGCAGTTCTTTGCCACCATCTTTAAAGCGGTCGGCATCGATCATACGAAAGAAAACGTCAACCCCAGCGACGGCCGCCCGGTGCCGCTCACCGATTACGGAACGGATCCGGTGAAGGAAGTATTGGTCTGATTCATCCAGAGCGCATTCCCGGATCCGACCGCGATTCCTAGGTCGTGAGCACAGCAGAATCCAACCAGACCGAGATCAACCATGGCCGATGCCCCCAACGAACTCAAGCCGACCAAACAGGTCCAGGTGCAGAAGGATAAGGCCGCGCTGGATTTGTTGAGCGTGGCGCGTGTCCCCGGCACGGATCAGGTGTTCACCGGCGGAAACACCGGCAAGATTTACCACGTGGACCTGGCGGCCAGCGAGCCGGTGCCGGTCCACTGGGACGCTCACATCAGTCATGTCAGCGCCCTGGTGGTCACGCCCAAACACTTGATCTCCTCCGGTTCAGATCATCAGCTCATCTGGTGGGATCGGGGCACGCACAAGGAAGTTCGCAAGGTAGAGCAGCCGAAATGGATCCGTGGCTTGGCGCTGGCGCCCGATGGGAACACGCTGGCCACGGTATGCGATGACATGGTGTGCCGGTTGTACGAAACGGAGACGGGCAAACCCATTCGCGAGCTGGCCGGTCACCCGGATCGAACCCCTTTTCTGCTCGCCTCCAAGCTCTACGCTTGCCGCTTTTCGCGCGATGGAAAACATCTGGCCACCTCGGATCAGTCAGGCCACGCGTTGGTCTGGGAAGTGTCGAGCGGGAAGAAGCTGGCTGACATCCATGCTCCCTTTTTCTACACGCACGACACGAACGGGCATACGTACGGCGGCATTCGCAGCGTTGATTTCTCTCCGGATGGCAGGCTCCTGGCTTTGGCGGGAAACCTGGCCGGCGACACCTCCAACATCGGGGGAAGCAAGTCCATGATCCAGATCTACGATTGGAATAAAGGGGAGCAAACGCACGACTTCCGGGTGGGGGGGAACTTTTTCTATGAGCGCGTTCGATTCCACCACGAAGGCAAATGGCTCTTGGGAGCAGGCGGAGCCGGATCCGAGCAGAAGCTGGTTTTCTTTGATCTGGAGAAGAAGGCCATGCTGCGGGAAACGAAGTCGCCGATCCTGGTATTCGACCTGGCAATGAGTGAGACATCGGACATGCTCTATGCCGTCGGGCCGCTCGCCGATCAACGTCATCAGGGACGGGGAAGCATCGTCCAATGGAAGCTCGCGAACCTATGAAACTCACTCTGATCATCGCCGGGGGCCTGCTTCTTGGGGAGTGTTTCCTGAGGGCGGCGGAAACGAAGGGGGTGGATTTCAAGCAGCAGATTTTTCCAATTCTCAAGGGGTCCTGCTTCGAGTGTCACGGACCGACGAAGCAGAAAGGCAAACTGCGTCTGGACGAACGGGAGAAAGCCCTGGCGGGAGGGAGAAGCGGTTCGGTGCTGGTCCCCGGAAAAGCGGACGAGAGCGACCTGTACAAGCGCCTCTTGATGCCCAAGGGGAACGAGGACCGCATGCCCAACGAAGGGGAGCCCCTTGCCAAGGAGAAGACCGACTTGATCCGCGACTGGATCAACCAAGGTGCCGTGTGGCCGGAGGAGACCCAGATCGCAGGCAAGCCAACCGCCACCCAGGGGACCAACCGGGGCAAGACGGATCTGGAGGTATCCCCGGCGGATCTGCTCGCACCCGAACGTCCCATTTCCGAGGTCATCGACCACTATGTTGACGCCAAGCTGAAACAGGCCGGTATCGTTCCAGCCCCTCAATTGGACGATACGGAGCTGGTGCGTCGGCTCACGCTCGACTTGGCCGGTCGCATTCCATCGCGGGAAGAGATCGAGGCCTACCGGACCTCACCAGAGGCCAGCAAAAGGTCCCAGCTCGTCGAACGTTTGGTGGGCACACCCTGGTTTAAGCGGCACGCCGCCACAGAATTCAACGCCATGTTGCGGGGAGCCGACGGGGCCGGGCCGGATCTGCGGGGTTACCTTCTGACGGCGATGAATGAAAATCGGCCGTGGGATCGGGTCTTCCGCGAGTTGCTAGGCGAGGGGTCCGATCCCCAGGGGCCGGAGCAATTCGTGACCAAGCGGCTCAACGACCCGGATCTGCTCACCCGGGACATCAGCTCGATGTTTTTCGGCATCAACTTGTCCTGCTGTCAGTGCCACACCCATCCCTACGTCAACAGCCTTACTCAGGACTACTTCCTGGGAGTAAAGAACTTCTTCTCCCGGTGCTACGAGTTTCAAGGAACCCTGCGCGAAAAACAGTTCGGTCCGAGCGAAGTCGAATTCAAAACCAAGTCCGGCTTGGCGAAAAAGGTCGGTCTCAAGTTTCTCAATGGTGCCTTGGTGGAGGCCCCCCAACCCAACGTCCGCGATCTGGGCCTGGCCATTCAGGAGGAGAACAAGCGGATCGAGGACCTGAAGAAGAATTTCGAGAAAGCGAAGGAGTTTCCCCCGGATCCTTTCTTCAGCTCGCGACGCCAATTCGTCAAGACCGCCGAGTTTCCTGAGAACCAGATCCTGATCGCCCGATCGATTGTCAACCGCCTTTGGTCTCGCTTCCACGGGTATGGATTGGTAATGCGGATGGACCAGATGCACTCCGAGAATCCAGCGAGCCATCCCGAGTTGCTCCGGTGGTTGTCGCGGGATCTCATGAATCACAAGTGGGACCTGCGCCGCCTGGTCCAGGGGCTGGTCAGCAGCCGAACCTATTCGCGATCCAGCCGCTGGGACAACAACTCACCGCCCGGCCGGGAATTCTTCGCCGTGGCCAACCTTCGCCCGCTGACCCCTATGCAGTTCGGGATGTCAGTTCTCCTGCTGGGGAACCCAGAACTCTCAGCCATCTCCTCCGGGAAGGATTCCCCCGAAGTGTTGGAAAAGAAGATCGAATCCATCGAACGTTCGGCGCTGACGAACTTTGTCTCCATCATCGATCGGCCGGGCGAGGGCTTTCAAGTCGACATGGATGAGCCGCTGGGCATGAGCAATGATCCCGAACGACTGAAGTGGATCGGGACACCCCTGGGCGGGCGACTGGCAAAGCTCGCCGATCGGCGCGAGCAGGTGGAAACCGCCGTTTGGATGGTGCTCAGTCGGCCACCCGCCGATCCCGAGACCGCGCTATTGCAGGAGTACCTCAAACGCCACTCCACCGTGGCGGAAAACGAGCGAGCGGAGCTTGCCGCAGCGGCCAATGCCGAGCGGCTTAGCAACGAGCGCGCCCGAGCACAGTTGGCCCAGCTTCAAACCGAGTTGGCGTCCACCCCAAAACCACCCGTTCCGAGCGACATCACTTCCAAGGATGCCCTTGAGCAACTGGTGTGGAGTTTGGTGACCGGCGCGGAGTTTCGCTTCAATCATTGATTTCCCCTACGAGTGACCCTTCCGCCAGCCAGACCCATGACCACACGAAATACCGCTGAGGGGGAGGCCCCGCGCGCCCGGGTCTGGCGAAGAATACTGGCCATTCCCGAGGTCGGAATTCTGATCCCGCTCCTCGTGCTCACCGGAATCTTCTATGCCCTTCAGCCGGCTCTGCTGAGCTCGGGCAGCGTGGGCGCGATGCTCCGGGGCATGTCCTTCGTGGGCTTAGTCGCGGTGGGAATGACCCTGCTGATGATCGCTGGAGAAATCGACCTGTCGGTGGGGTCGGTGGCGGGGCTATCGGCCATCGTCAGCGCCTGGCTGATGAAGACCGCCGACTGGCCGGTCGGGCTGGCCGTGCTGGCTGGGATCGGAACCGGCGGCGCGGCGGGGTTGATCAATGGGCTGCTCACGGTTCGCTGCGGGCTTCCGGCCTTCATCGCCACGCTTGGAATGATGTACGTCGCCCGCGGGCTGAACTATCTGATTTGCGCCGGGTACCCCATCTATCCCCTCCCTGACCCCCTGAAACAGTTCGGCGCAGCCGACACTCTGGGGGCTTCGTGGAGCTTCATCATCTTTCTCGCGCTCGTGCTGCTCGTAGATGGAGTCATGCGCTGGACCGTCTATGGGCGCAAAATCTATGCCACTGGCGGCAACGCGGAGGTGGCTCGCCTGGCGGGGATCAACACGGATTGGATCAAGATCAGCTGCTTCATCCTGACCGGGATGCTGGCCGGGCTGGGCGGGATTCTGCTCATGTCACGGATCAATGTCGGCCAGCCGGAGATTGGAATGGGGTGGGAACTGGAAGTCATCGCCGCCGTCGTCATCAGCGGCGTGAGCTTGTTTGGCGGTCTGGGCACCGTCAGCGGGACGCTGCTCGGGCTCGCGGTCATGCAGATCATCCGCAGCGGGCTGGTTCTGAGCAATGTCAGCACGCATTGGCAAACCGTCGCGATCGGCGTGATCATGGTCCTGGCGGTGGGGGTGGACTTGCTGCGCCGCCGCGCCAAACTCAGCTAAGCCGATGAGCGACTTTGCTCTCGAATTGCTCGGCATCAGCAAGGAGTTTCCCGGAGTGCGAGCGTTGCGCGACGTCACGCTGCGGGTTCCGCGGGGCCAGGTTCACGCCGTGGTCGGAGAGAACGGCGCAGGCAAATCCACCTTGATGAAGATCCTGGACG
>CAMAVD010000045.1 GCA_945861575.1 Akkermansia muciniphila | reverse complement strand
TGCATGGAGCAGTCCGTCTCGGGTAGGGCCTCGCCATTGGGACCAACCCGGATCAGAGGGTTCCCCGGCGGTCAAAGTAGGCGTGAGACCCACCAGGAGGGCCGACAGACACAGAATGGATAGGGGGCTGCGATGCACCTCGGGAATATGGCGCTGTTTTCCCCTCGCGCAATAGCGAGCGACAAAACGGGTGGACTCGGAGGCTGACTGGGTGGATGTTGGTGGCACGTTGACCTTGCTCTTGGGGAGCTGGCTTCGGGATTCCAATGATCGAACTGCAAACTCAATTGGCGGTTTTCCTGGAAAATCGCCCTGGCATGCTTGCGCGTGTCGGGGATGCCTTGTCAAAGGCACGTATCAATATCTACGCCCTTTCGACGAGTGATACGGTGGACCATATCGTCATCCGGATGGTTGTGAGCGACTCACGAAAGGCTCTGGCGATCTTTGAAGAGCACGGGACGCTTGTAGTTGCGGACGACGTCTTGATGATCGAGGGGGACAACCAGCCGGGTACCCTCGCCCGAATCTCCGACGCCTTGGCGCTGGCCAAGATCAACATTGAGTATCTCTACTTCGCCACGCCTCCCCATGCGAAGAAGGGATTGATGGTCCTCCGGGTCAGCAATGCCAAGAAGGCGTTGAAGGTGCTCAATAGCTGAAACGGGCTCCGAAACCCTGACCTTCTAGCCCGCACTTTTCATAGACCGCAACATGAATGAAATTCGTCCGCAGCCACTCCTGTCACCGAAGGTCCTACCAGCGCGCTGCGGGCTAGAAGCAACTCCGGCGGACCGGAGTTGGGAGAAACTCAACACTCTGTGTTCCCGCGCGCAGCGCTCTTTAGCCCGGATTTTGGTTCGCCATGCCTGGCAGCATTGGGACAGAGGACGCGTGGATGCGCCTCGTGGCATGGGACTATGAAAAATCCGGGCTAGCGATGCTCTTGGGGACGCGTCCTTGTATCTATCAGGTGCATTCCAGGGCCTGGCTTCGAGAGCTTGCCTCGGATCGGGCTGCTGGGGGCGGCCCCTTCACTCTCGCCTCCGTTCCTTCGGCCATCCTGGACTCATGGAAAGCTCTCGGTTTTACCCACGTGTGGCTGATGGGTGTCTGGCGTATCGGGCCTGAGGCACGCCGACATGCGCTGAGGGCCTTACGAGGGTCGCGCGTGGACGCGGCGGACGTGTGTGGGTCGCCGTTCGCGATCGAGGGGTATACTGTGGATCCGGAGATTGGAGGCGAGTCTGAGCTTATAGGCTTCCGCCAACGATGCAATCAGCGCGGTCTGAGGCTTCTCCTCGATTTCATCCCGAACCATGTGGCCCTGGATCATCCTTGGATCCGCCAGCATCCTTCACGCTTCCTCGTGTCCAAGCGGCGAAAGAAGGGATACTACCGAGCGGATGTTGAAAGCGGAACACGCTGGGTTGCTCATGGTCGCGATCCCTACTTTCCCCCGTGGGTTGACACCGCCCAGCTGGACTGGAGCAGCGAGGAGGTTCATGTGGCCATGCGGGAACAGCTGCTGGGAGTCGCAGCGCTCTGCGATGGAGTGAGAGCCGATATGGCCATGCTGCTTTTGCCTGAGGTTTTCCAGAGAACCTGGGCCGGGGCTGAGATGAAGTTGGATGCCTCGGAAGCTCTGTTCTGGCCTGGCGCGATCCGAGCTGTGAGGGAACGGTTTCCAGATTTTCTGCTGATTGCGGAGGTGTATTGGGATCTGGAGGAACGCTTGCTGGAGCAAGGTTTCGACTACGCCTATGACAAGCGAAGCTATGACCACGTTGTCGGACGGCGTCCAGGAGATTTGCTTCGACACTGGATGAGTCAAGGGTCAGTGCTTTGGGCGCGAGGCCTTCGTTTTCTGGAAAACCACGACGAGGCGCGTGTCGCCTCCCTCTGCGGGATTCCTGAGCATCGCGCCTGGCTCTGTCTTCTTCTGGCGATGCCCGGTGCCGCGCTGATTCATCACGGTCAGATCGCATGCCTGCGGGAGCGAACCGTTATTTCGTTGCGGCGCGTGGCCGCCTCTGGAGGCCAGCTGGAACTGCGAGACACCTACGCGCATCTCCTGAGAACGTTTTCCGAACTGGCCGGCGGGGATCTCCTCTGCGTGCCGGTGTCGCCCATGCCTGCGAGCGTTGGGAACGATAGCCATCAGAGCTGTGTGGCATTGGTTTGGCACCGGGCCGACTGGCCGGCGTGGGTGCTGATGGTAAACTTGGGGAAGCATCAGGCACAGTCCCGACTGATGTTGCCGACGCTGGCGGCGACGGACGCGAGACTGGTGAGCGTGCAGGATCGGCTCTCGGACGTCCGGTATGAGGTGGCAGCAGGCACTCTTGCTCAGTCTGGCCTCTATGTGGATCTTCCCGCCTATGGATACCACCTGCTCGCTCTGACGCGTGCAGCGGTGGGAGAGCCGCCGCCGCTGTGAACCTGGAAACGTGAGTTGGAAGGTCTCAAAACAAGGGGGTCGATTTAATTCCAACATCTGGGGCACGAAATGGTTGCTCACCTAAATTTGAACTACGGAGGAGTTGAAACTGCCAGCACAGGCTGGAGTTACGGACGGAGCAGGCGTGCAACTCGCGTTTTTAGATTAATTTTGGTCGTTCATGGGGTGGCGGCGGAAGGGGTCTCACGCAAAGACGCGAAGACGCAAAGGTGGAAAGAGGGTTGGGAGGGGGCAGTTCAGGGCATTCTTGAACTCTTCGCATCTTGGCGTCTTGAGCGCAGCGGGCGTGAGATTCATACTCTATCAGCCCACCCTGAGCCGCGCTCAACGCCCTTTCTTATTCCACGCCCCCAGCCGAAGCATCCGCCGAGGTTGCGCATGCCTCCCAATCCAGGTTCTAGATTGGTGACTCTATTGGGTGGGCGGTGTTGAGGGTTTCGATTTCAAGCTTCGCAAATAGGCCACTAGGTCGGCAAAGTCTTGTGGGCTGATTGCGGTGTGCAGCCCCTCCGGCATGAGGGATAGAGTGCTGCTGGTGCGGGATTGGATCTGCGACTTGGTCACGTTCTGATTGCTGCCGTCCACGCTGCGCAGCGTGAGGATCTCTGCGGTTTCACCCTTGATCAGACCTGCGAGAGTGTCCCCATCCTTCAGCTCGATCAGCGTTTGCTGATACCCTTCTCGCACCACTCGGCTGGGCCACAGAACAGACTCAGCCAGTGCTTTTTGATCAAATTGAGCGCCGATCTGGGTTAGATCAGGTCCCACATCTCCCCCTTCTCCTGCAACGCGGTGACATTTGAGGCAGGCGATACCTGCTGGGTTGGCAAAGATAGCTCGTCCGCGGGTGACATCTCCCTTGTTTTCCGAGGAGAATCGTAAGTAGTCCTCAGGTTCCTTGCCGGTTTGTTTGCGGCCAAAAAGAGGGCCGTTTGTTGCCGTAGGGTGATCCGCATAGACCCGTTGCACGCCGGTGAGGATCTCCGGTGAGAGAGTGTTTGCCTGGGACTCGAGAATCGGCAACGCACTGTCGCGAAGCGTGCGGAGGTAGCGGCTCGCGGCATCACGAGCGGTGAAGGTCCTGTTCGTTAGTTCTACCAGAAAGACATCCAGGGCACGGAGATCCGGCATGGCTCCTAAGGCACGGAGCGATGCTTCTCGTTCCGAGCCGACCTTGGCGATCTCCAGGAGCTGAGGGATCGCCTCCCTCAGCTTGGCCCCTCCGCAAAGCCGCACCGCTGCTGCTCGAACTTCTTCGCGACGATCCGCGAGGTGGCGGAGCAGGGGAACTGTGTTGGTGCTGATGCGGCTCCAGGCCTGCAACGCCGCGATGACCACCATCGGCGAGGCATCGGAGAAGCGTCGATCCACTGCTGCCGCTGCGGTTGGGTCTGCCAGCTGTCCCAGGGTCCCCAGGGCGCGTGCGGCCACACTTGAAGAGGGCCCTTCCTGGTCCAGATACCGCGCGATACCAATCGAGAGAAACGAGGTGACTAGGTTGCTGGGGCTCCCAAGCTGATCGGCCACGGTCAGCGCATTGCTCAGCGTGCTGCCGGACAACCGCTGGCCGCGCAGCAAGGTCAGGATCAAGGGCGCGGCTTCCACATCTCTGAGCTTTCCTAGGGTCGCGAGGATCTCATCTCTCTGCGTTGGATCCCGTTCGCGATCGTAAGCGCTTCGCAGGTCGGCACCCGCAGTGGTGACGCGTGCGGACGCTACGGCCTGCCTTGCGGCTCTGCGCACGGCCTCTGTGGTGTCCATGAGCAAGGCGCGCAGGGTGTCCCCGACAATCGGTGTAAATTCCCAATCCCGTGTCTTCTCGGGCCGAGGCAGGTTGACCGGATGGTAGGCCCACCAGTCGCCCTTCCACTCGGGTGTCTGACGATGCAGATCTGCTAGAAGGCGAACAGCCGCGAGCCGTGCCTCTCGCTTGGAGTCTGGCCGCAATGCCAGATCGGACAACGCGCCGATGAGGCTGGGGTCGTAAGTGTCGCGAACCACCCACGTTACTTTCGCGGCGAGCCGCGGGTTGGGAGAGCTCAAGCCTGCCACGACCCTTGGCCAGAGGGTTGGGGTTGTGCGGGCAAGAAGATTGAGGGCCCTCGCCGAGGCCAGTTGGAGGAACTCGTCCGACACGGGATCTCCCAGAATATCCCACAATGGCCTGAAGCTGGTAGGGTCTGCGATTCGTCCCAGTGCGACGCAGGCTTGGAAGCGGACGGAGGTGACCTCGTCGTCGAGGCGGCCGATCAGTTCCTCCACGACGCCTCGGACTCCCCGGGTCCCCAATTGGCGAGTCGCTTGCCTTCGGACCTCAGGATCCAGACTGTAGACCGCCGCGGTGATGGCACCTCGGCCTGCTTCCCCACCATCCATGCCATCCAGCGCCCAGAGGGCGTGACAACGAGCAAGGGAAGGGGCTTTGGGGCTTTGTAGAAGATCAATCAAGGGCTGCAACGCTTCCTGTCCCCGCTCTGAGAGTCGACGCTGGGCGGTGAGTCGCACGCTCCGCGAAGGATCGGAAAGCCCACGAATAAGATCCGCCGTGCTGGCAGTAAATCCGCGTCCACTGGCGGCGGGAATGTACCATGAAGGGGTGTTGGTGGCCCCAGTGGCCTGGGCGTGTCGCAGCCGAAAGAGCCGCCCCACGGTGACCTTCGCTTTGTCATCTCGATGCTGCCAATCGCAGATGTACAGGCCGGTTCCGTCAGCTGTGGGAGCAATACCCACAGGGCGAAAGTCTGCCGGAGGCTCCGGGAAGAGTTCCGTGGTTTCCATGGCCTTGAAGGTGCTGCCCTCTCTCTGGACTCGTACCGCAGTCACCTGGCGCTTTCCAAAGTCTGCGAGGAAGATGCGGCCGGCAAACGGATCGGGTATGCGACCTTCTGTGTCCGCGAAGGCCCCGGTCGCGGCCCCGGCGCCATAGTCGGCCATGCACCAATGGATGAAGGGTTCTCGTGGATTGAAATCGTATGGATATCCGTAGTATCCGCCCTCCACGATGTGCGAGAAACGAGACATCCATTGCTTCTCATCGGTGTTGTCGTAGGTGAAAAGATCGTCCTCCTGGGTTATCGCGATGTCCAGAATGTTGCGCAGGCCGGTCGCAAAGATCTCCAGCCGGGTTCCATCGGGTCGGAGTCGCACGACGCCGCCGCCGTGCAGATCCACCTGACGCCCGTCGCGTCCCACGGCTCCGTAGAGGCCCTTGTCGCCGACCGCAACATAGAAGTAACCGTCCATCCCCAGACTGAAGTTTGCCGGGATATGATCGTTCCAGTCTTTGGCCCACGGCTCGGGATTGGTGGATTCGATCAGGTCCTCGCGATCCTTGCCCACGCCTTCGTCATCTCTAAAGACACTGAAGCGTGGGTTGTGGAGGACGTAGAGCTTTCCCTCGAGGTACTTCATCCCGAAGACCGCATGAAGTCCCTCGGCGAAGACTGTGGTCTTTCCTCCAGGGGAGAAGCACAGGATGCGTCCTTGCTTCTCGTCGGCATGGTCGGTGCTGATGTCCATCGGATCCTCAGCAACGAAGACCCTCCCGTCAGGAGCGCTGCAAACCACACTGGGGTGGCGCAGATCTGGAGCCTGGGCGACGAGTTCCAAGATCCAGTCAGGATGGGGGACTGGCAAGGCCAGAGAGGATTCCTTCGTTGCGCCATGAAGCAGGGGAATGGTCAGCCAGATCAGGCTGACTGCCAGGTGGGAACCGAGCCCACAGAGCGCTGTGCGAAAGGGGTTGACCTTAAGGACGCTTTTCCTGGACCGCATAGAGTTGAAATTGAGTGGCGATGTAAAGTGTTCGGTTGGCTGACGTGGCGGTGGAGCTGATGGGGGCTCCAAGATCCAGCGACGCCAGGAGTTTCTTCTCGCGTCCCGTTGCAAAGATGAGGAAGTCGCCCCGGCGGCTTCCGATGAAGACCTTGCCGTCGGCGATCAGGGGAGAAGACCAGAACTCGCCTTTGGCCTCGTGAGACCAGACGGGTTTCCCGCTAGCAATATCGACGCAATGTAACCTCCGTCCGGTATCCGCCACGTAGGCCAGGCCATTCTCCAAGGCAACGCTTGAGAGACTGTGTTTCTCCAAAGGATAGGACCAATACTTCGCAGACGATGTCACCTCACCGCTCAGAGTAGGGTTCATGCAAAACATCCAGGCCTGATTCTTCCCCCACCAGAGGTCGCCTCCGGCCGTGAAATAGATCCGGTCCTGATAGACTACCGGGAACGAGTACACGTTGCTCGGGCCCTCGCGTCGGTTGTTATTGTAGAAATGTACATTCTCTTTTGGCGCGGTTGGGTCGGGATCAAACTGCCAGACTTTCTTGAGTGTGGTCACGCCGTCCTTGCCTGATCCTTTCTTCACGGGCTCGAAGGCATAGAGGATGCCGTTGCCACCAGCGAAGAAAATCAGGGTGCGGCCGCCGACGGTTGCCAGGGAGGGTGACGACCAGGTGCAATGGAAAATGTTAGGGGAGATCCGCTCGTCGTCACGCGCCACCAATTGCCCGGTGCGCTTGTCGATCACGATCAGGCTCGGCGCGTCTGGTCGGCGGATCTTCTTGTGGGTGTTGTCGACACCTGTTCCGGTGTTTACATAGAGGAAATCGCCATGGACGAGGATCGAGCTGTGGGCGGCATCGTGGTTCCAGATTCCGACGCCGGCGGGCATGTCGTAGAGCCAGACGATGTCGGCATCGGTGGCCTCGAGGGGGAGGGGAGGTTGGTTGCGAAGGGTCATGTGGCGGGCCTCGTTTTGGTAAGGGCCGGCGTTGCCGTTAGCAAGCCCGCGGGCGTCCAGGCAGATCACCTCGCCTCGATTGCTCACCAAGTAGACGTTCTCCCCTTCGACGGTGGCGGCTGAGGCGATCCCCGTCTTGGGCCAGTCGAGGTAGGGATCCTCCTCCATTTTGGGAACCACCAGCTGCCAGAGCAGTTTGCCATTGCTCTCATCCAGGCACATGAGCACGCCGCGATCGCCCTGGTGCTTCGGATCTCGGGGCTCCCCGTTGTTGGTGCCGATGTAGACCCGGCCACTGGCCACCACTGGGGTAGAGTGTGTTTCGGTTCCTAAACGCGCCGACCAACGCACGTTTCGGCCGCTTTGGACATCGAAGCTCTCTGGCAGATGGCGCTCGCGGGACACCATGTTTCGGGTCCAGGCCTGCCCCCATTGGGGCTGGTCCGCCGCGTCGGTCGGAAACGCAAGCCACCCGAGAAGCAGGGATACGCAGGCCAGAGCAGGCCAGCGGGTCAAGGGTGCAGCGGGCGCGATAAGTCGAGTAGCGCGGATCACATGACAACCAAAGCACAGCATCCTCTGCGAGAGCAAGCCGGAGCGTTCCCCAAAAGAAAAGGCTCTCCCCCCGGCGATAAGTCGGCTAGGGTTCCTCTTGCTGTTGCAAAAAATTGAATGACACCGAAACTGTTTTCCGAACTGGGCTTGTCTGCGGAAGTGCTGAAAGCCATTGATAAACTGGGCTTTGAGCAGGCATCGCCCATCCAAGCTGAAGCGATCCCTGTGCTCATGGCAGGCCATGACGCTGTGGGTCAATCCATGACGGGTTCAGGGAAAACAGCCGCTTTCGGCATCCCTGCTGTCGAGAAGGTGAACCCTGCCGACCGTTCGGTGCAGGTCTTGATTCTGTGCCCGACGCGCGAGTTGGCGGTCCAGGTTTCGGAAGAAATTCACAAGATCGCCTTTTT
Organism: Akkermansia muciniphila; assembly: GCA_945861575.1. Classification (GTDB taxonomy): domain Bacteria; phylum Verrucomicrobiota; class Verrucomicrobiia; order Limisphaerales; family UBA11320; genus UBA11320. Next base: position 17,995 of record CAMAVD010000045.1, on the reverse strand, counting down.
TAAGCGCGGGATCCACGCGCTGCCTATCTACGGGGGGCAATCCTACGAGCGCCAGTTCCTGGGCCTGCGGCAGGGGGCTCAAATCGTTATCGGCACCCCGGGCCGTGTTATGGATCATATGCGCCGTGGCACCCTTCGCCTGGACACCGTGAAAATGGTCATCCTTGATGAGGCGGATGTCATGCTGAACATGGGCTTCCGCGACGATATCGAGCTGATCCTAAAGTCCGTCCCCAAGGAACGTCAGACGGTCTTTTTCTCGGCCACGATGCCCAAGCCCATCCGGGACCTGATTGAGACCCACGCCCGGGAGCCCAAGGCGGTGAGGATCGAGCAGAAGGCCATGACCGTTCCCACCGTCGAGCAGGTCTACTATGAAGTGGATCGGCGCTATAAGGTTGAGCTCCTCACTCGACTCATCGACATTCACGACCTGAAGCTTGGGATCATTTTTTGCAACACCAAGCGGATGGTGGATGACTTGGTGGAGCATCTCAACGCGCAGGGTTACTCGGCGGACCGACTGCATGGCGACATGAGCCAAATGATGCGAGACCGCGTCATGCAGAAGTTCCGCAAGTCTGGCCTGGAATTCCTGGTGGCGACCGACGTTGCGGCGCGAGGGATTGACGTGGACGATGTTGAGGTGGTTTTCAACTACGACCTCCCCTATGACGGTGAAGATTATGTTCATCGAATCGGGCGCACAGGGCGGAAGGGCCGAGAGGGACGCGCGATCTCTTTTGCGTCCGGGCGCGAGGTCTTCCAGATCCGCAACATAGAGCGCTACACCAACATGCGCATTCACCGGGGCAAGCCGCCCACGGCGGGCGAAGTGGAGGAGGCGCGCAACAACGCATTCCTGGACAAGCTGCGCTCCACCCTCAAGGGAGGGGAGTACAAGCGTCAGGACCATCTCATTGAACGACTGCTGGAAGAGGGCCACGCCACCACGGACATCATGTCCGCCTTGATGCATCACATGCAGGGTGCGGAAGGAGTTCCAGCGGCAAAGGCCCCGACGACCCGGGAAGACGAGCCTCGTGAGCAGTATCGAGATCGTCCGGGATTTGATCGTCCGGATCGCGCGGCACGCCGCGATGATCGGGCGCCGAAGGATTTTGGACCCCGGAGGGAGGAACGTTGGGAGGATCGTCGCTCAGACCGGAGGCCTGGAGCGCAACAGGACGCGGGACCTGAGCGTCGGGTGGAACGTCGGGACGCTCCGGCGTCGGTGCGTCCGCCAGCGCGGTTCCCTGAGCGCCGGGTCGAGGCGCGTCCGTCGGCCCCTGTTTCATCGGCGGGTGCGGGCGCGGTCAAATCCACAGTAGTGCGTTCCGTCCCCCCTGCGGCAGCTGCGCCCGTTCCGGCCGCCCCTGAGGCAGCCGAGGGATCGACAGACGCAGTGAAGCCTAAGCGCCGATCGACGGGAGCCACGGAGCAGATCCGCCTGTGGATGAATATCGGCGAGCTTGATGGTGTGAATTCGACCGACGTGACGAGCACCATATCCGGGGCGACAGGACTTCCCGCCAAAGTGGTGGGCACCATCGATATCCGCGACCGACATCTGTTTCTGGACGTGGCGAGCGAGTTCGCCAACGGAATCATCTCCAAACTCAACCGCTCCGAGATCAAAGGCAAGCGGCTGAAAGTGAAAGTGGCCTGACACGGTTGCCCGCGGGTAGCCTGTCGGAGCCACGCTCCGACGGGCCCTGTCGCAGGGGTTCCCGACCTGCGCCGGCTCCAACTCCGTCCTTCGGTTGTTTACGACATCCTTCTCCCGATCCGGCGTCCCGGGGGCAAGGGTGGATCGAGAGAGAGGGACTGCCCGCCCCAAAATCCGGCCGGTGGATTTTTGAATCTTACCAGGCCGACACCAAACGTCCCCAAGCGCCAAGAACAGCCCTGACGGGTCCTGTCGTGGAATGAGGTTCTACGTCCGATGAGCTACTAGTAGCCGAATCGAGCGAGTTGATTTTGCAGTTCCGTTTGGAACGCCATGAGGTCGGGTTGGGAGGGGCGATAGCCCTTCTCAGCCGGAGCAAAGCCCAATCGGCCCGTCTGATCTAGATACCACTCAGCCGTCTTCTGATCACTGAAAGTCACTTTGCCGCTCACTACGGAACCCGGGCGGGTGAGGGTATCCACCGTGACGCTGATGCCTGAGGCTCCCGGTATTCCGGCCAACCCTGGGTCGGCAGCGCCAGCGCCGGGCCCCATGTGCCCTGACGGGTCGTCCTGCGGATTCGGTGACGAGGAGGAGGGATCCGCCAGCCCTGATGCGCCGGGAGCGGCTGGAGCAGGTCCCAGGTTGATCGCCGACTTAGGAGCTTCCTGATCCTTGGGTTTCAGCTCCAAGTCAGCGAGGAGCATCTTTACCTCCATGTAGGTCATCCGAATTCCTAGTTCGGAGCCGAGGCGGTTCTGGATCTCCGAGAGCTTTTGGCCCTGCTGGATCCACTGGATAACCTGTTGATTTTGGGCGTCGGTCAATTTCATGCGTCTTTGTCGAGACGCCATGTCTACTCTCTTGCCTCGTCCCTGCCAATGCTGAAAAGGAGAATTGCTTTGAGCTTGGTCTTGGAAGCACTTAGTTCAGAACCCGGCCGTGGGATTTTGCGGGGACTCCTAAAGCGTCATGCCGCGGGCTTTGGAAGGAGCTTGGACACGACGAAGAGCAATCCGGCCACCACCAGGACGAGCACTGCGTAGAAGCCCGTTGTCACGCTCATCCCTGACCAGCGCGCCGTGCTGGTTGTCGGATCCGCTCCCTCAACTTTAGCCTCCCCCTTGGATGCGGCTAGAACCCGTGGTGCTACTAAGGAAAGATCGTAGCGAGGCGGATGCGCCTGTCCGTTTCCGTAAACTAACTCCACGGAACCCTTGTCCGGCGACTGAAACAGCAGCCGAATACTTGGGACGAGAGCGCGGAAGTTTCGGAGTTCCAGCGCTGCATTGTCGCCATTGTCTGTCTCGAGCCAGAGGATGGATGACTGAGGAGGCAGTGAGAGCATTAGGGAAAACCAGCTGTTGGTTCGCTCGGGGGATCGCACCCAGCGTGCGCGTCCGAGTTCCCGTTGACCTGAAGGGGTGGCGTTGGCTCGGTTCGCTTCGTAGACCCGCACATCCCGGTCGAAGAGTGAAGTGGATGCTTGGCATCGGACCTCGGTCACTGGCAAATGGGAATGGGGCAGAGGAAGTTGCCAACGAGAGATCTTGGGCTTTGAAGCCACGGGGTCTGAAGAGGCGGGAATGTCGAGCTGCCGGGAGTACCCATTCTGGTCGATCAGATAGAGAACCTGTCGATCACCCGAGATCAGCCGGATGTCACCCCGGTCTGTCCGCGTCTCGGCAAGTGCATGGAGGGGCAGATCCAATCGTTGTACTCCCGTTCCCTGGAGTGTGATGGGTCGGCGGAAGCGCCAGCTTGAGGGATCCAAAGTTCCGCCCAGGATGGGAATGCCTTGCAGTCCCAGCGGCGGGCGATATTCCGGGCGGGGCTGTACGGGACCCGCTGCCACGCGGGCGCCTGGTGCCGCCCGAAGCTGCGTGGCCAGACCTGCCACATCGTAATTCGGAGCTGCCGCTCCCGGATGGCCGGAGAGGATCCGGTGCGTTCCGGTTGTCCTCGCCACGAAAGCCAGATGGGTGGGCTGGTAGAGGGCCGTGACGCCGCGGACGGAGAGGGGTGGGCTGTCCCCGTTCTGGATGGCGAGGATGAGTTCCCGTCCCGGGGTTATCACCTCCACGGGGAATTGCAAACTCTCCGCGCGCGCAGCGTCATCGAGAATCACCCGATGCACGGATCCAAGGCCGAGCGTCCGATCCTTCAAATCGCCGTTCACCCACTCGCGAACAAGCAGCTTCATCTGCCGGATGAAAACCGGATCCTCTACCTCCAGTCGAATGCCGTGGAGCGGTAAGCTCGCGGCTCCAAGATCCAGGCGTATCAAGGTCTCTCCGGCGCCTTCGCTCTGGTCGATGATTCGAGCGGGGACGGGCAAGGAGATGTCCGAGGCGGGGTCCGCCTCAACAAGAGTGAGGCTGCTGATCGGGATGGGACGAGAGCGGGAATCGTCCAGTGAAATTTCAAGTCCGGTGAGCGTCGGCTGCAGCGAGGACAGTTCCACCCAAAGGCTTTCCGCCCCACCTCGGCGGTAGACGACCTGCCGGTCTGCCAGAGTGACGGCGGTTCCGTCGCGACTTAAGGCCACGGCCGTGACAGCTTTCAGGAAGTCGTTGGCGGGGGTTTCGATTCGAAGTCGACGGAGCATCTCCGGGCGTGTGAGAGGAAGTCTTAGTCGCGTCTGGGAGCCTTCCAGACTGCTCACCGGGTTGGAAATAAGGCGGGTTTGGCGGCTAGGGACCTCCGGACGCTCGATTAGGAATGCGCTCTCCACCCCCGAGGGATCCAGCACGCGGAGATCCGCTAGATCGGGCCGCGCTCGATCGAAGGTTTCTGGCGTCAGGCTTACCCGAATCATGCCGCCCCGTTCTACCTCCAGAGCTTGCTGAAACTGCCATTCTTGGAAGGGGGCAGCCGTGAGCGGGCTTGAGGGCCAGAGGACGATCCAAAGGAGGGCGAAGGCGAGGTGAAACTCGCGAGGAAGGCACAGGTTCATGAGGGTGGATCCTGAGGCGATGGCTGGGTGGCATTCTCGGAGGAGACGAATTTTTGGTAAAGAACCGAGACGATCAGGGCGAGGATCGCTACCCCGCCTGCGGCCCCCACTCGATACAATTGGGAGAGCTCGTTGAGGTCGTGAAATAGCAGTTTCAGCAGGGTGATCCCCATCAGCGTCAGCCCGGCGATACGGACGGGTTTAAGCTGCAAGCGGATGCCGATGGAAACCAGGCCTAGAGCGAAAACACCCCAGGCGATGGTGTAGGCCATATCCCTCGCCAGATTGCCCCCGAAGCGAAAGGCCAAAGAGCTCTCCCCCGGCTGGGAGAAGGCATCGGCGATCTCTAGGTTAACCAGCAGGAAAAGGAGAAGGGTTGCCAGGATGTTCAGCAGCGGCGGCATGGCGTAAGGTCCCCAACGATCCCGTGGCGGTGCCAGGAGCCGGGCACCGACATAGAGCGAGATCACCACCGTACCGTAGGCGTAGAGATACCAATTCAGGATGGGGGTGTTTCCCCTCACATGATAGCTCAACACAGCCGGATTTAGCGCGAGGCGGGCGAACGCCACGGCGAGCAAAACGACTCCGGTTCCCCGCAGGCCTGGATGCGGAATCCGATGAAAGAGCCAGCACAGTGCCGCTCCCTCCAGAGCCCAGCTCACGGTGATCCACTGCCGGTCGAACTGAATCGGGAATATCAGGGTGATGAAGAACAGCGCACTGCCGCCGAACCAGGCTAGTACGGTATCGCGTGACGATTCTTGGGGCTCGTAGTCCCGTGCCAGCCGAACACAGGCGAGGAGGGGCGGGATCGCAAGGACGGCTGGAATAAGCCCCATCCACTCGTTCGGCCATGAGCGATCCACCACTCGATGGAAGAAGAGGAAATGCACGGGGAGAGAAAGAGCCGAAGCGGCCCAGGGCAGCGAGGTGGCACGGAAGAGGCGTCCACAGAAGAAAGGAAAAGCAAAGATCACGGCGCTGAACGCGGCATGCCAGACCAATGCTATGAGCGGTTCCACGCTCGGCTGGAAGGACCGTCGGAGCCAGACCGCCTGGAGGCCAGCCACGCAGACCAGGGCAACCAGGGGCAGGCTGGGCTGTCGGAAGCCGCGGGCCACGCTGAGCAGGAGAACCACGAGCGCCATGGCCAACGCGAAGACCGGAGACGGGTTGGAGAGGGGCATCTGGACCGTGACCAAGATCAGCAGAAGGAATGGCATCAATGCCGACAGTGCCGGCAGCTGTGATAGGAAGCTTTCCGAGGACTGCGTGCCGGAGAGCGTGAAGCCCGCAAAGGCCTTCTGCCATTCAGCGCGATCGTCACCCAAGGTCGAAGCGAGTCGGCGCAGCAGGAACATGCCGCCGAAGAGAAAAAGCAGGCACATGGCCCCGATCACGCCCAACACCATCGCCAGGTCCAGCCCCGTAGCGGGCGCGTTCATGATCCAGGCGACAGCCACCAGGCCGGTCAGTGCGAGCACCGCCAGGACTGAAATCAGGGAGCGCGTGAGCACCGCCAGCCCCATGGCCAGGAGGTCCACCAGGAACACCATAGGCCAGAGCAGGAATGAAACCTCAGTCAGCTTCAACAAGGGCAGCAGCATCAGCCCGAGTGCGAGGGGAGGAAAAAAATGAGCCGCGCCGCGGCCGGTCGACTCGGGATGGCCTTGTGCGATTTTGAGCGGGGCCAACGTGTGGAGGACCGCAATCAGCAGAACGGCAGCGAGGACCCAGAGCAGGACGCCCGGAGTGAGATGCAGCCCCATCCATAGTGCTAGGAAGCCATGGGCGAGTCCGGCCGCGAGCCATTGCAGAATCGGCCAAGTGGGTTTGCGCCAAGCGAGAACCAGCAGGCAGAGGTCCCCGCCAAGGACGATGGCTCCCAGCATGTCCAGCCGATGGCCGATGCCGGACTGGAAGATCAGAGCGATGGCGTAAACCATGGCCACGGCTGCAAGGCACGCAGTGGGAAGGATCCATCCAGGGCTGCTGCGTCCGCGTCGATGGGCCCGCTCTGCGCCCCCAAGAAACAGAGCGCAGAACCCAAGCTGCGAGAGGAGAGCGACGCCGATCTTTTCGGGCGTTAGAAAGCGGATCGTCCATCCCAGTTCCATCAGGCAGGTGCCCGCCACCGCGAGACCGATCAAGAAGGTCCAGGGCCGCACCAATGCAACGGCGATCAGGCCGAGGTTCAGCAAGGTGATATAAGCGAAAAGTCCGAGAGGATTGTCCTGTCCGGTCGAAAGTAGGACAGGGGTGAGGAAGCCGCCTAACATTCCGAGTACCGCCACCACTGCCGCGTTCATACGCACCGCCAGCAGGAAGGCACAGCCCGTGATGAGAACCATGAGCGCGAACGTGAGAGGCGGGGAGAAGAATTCGAAGTGGTAGACGGATCGGCACGCGAAGGTGACCGCGTATAGGATGACCACGCCTGTCGCGCAGAGGGTTTGGGAAGTAACCTCAAACGCTTTTCGTTTCAAGAAGAAGCCTCCTACGACCAAGCCAATTCCCAGGAGGAATCCAAATGCGACCCGAATCTCGGGTGGGACAAGTTCATGGTCGAACGAGTATTTGATGAAGTAAGCCGCTGCAAGAAAGAGGACAAGTCCACCCAGCCAAGCGATCAGCTTCGTCCCGATAAACTGCTCCCAATTGAGCGAGCCTGGCTTGGGTCGGGGCGCGGGCGCGGCGGAGAGCGGCGGGGGCGGGGCGGGCTCGATAGTGGGCAGAGGGGGGAGGGGCGGCGGCGTCGCTGCGGGTGCTGTCACTGAAGTCTGGGGAAGGATCAGCACTGAGTCGAGCGACTCCAAGGAGAGCGATGGTTTGGGGTGCTCCTGTCGGACGGTAGGCGTGAATGCGGGCTCAGGAGCCGTCTGCTTTGCCGAGTTCGGGAGCGGTGTTTGTGTAGGCTCGGGACGTTCTCGCAGCGCGCATAACTCCCGCTCGACGTTCTGAAGTCGGAGTTGTAGCTCGGATAAATCTTGGCGAGTTTGGCCGCTGCGCACGAGAGCGAGGATCGGCATCAGGAGGACCCCGCCGACCAGTCCCAGAAGGAGCAATATGCCAATGACTTCCATGAATGACCTTGTCTACACATCGACCAAAACGGCGAGCACTTTTCCTGGAACTCCTCGAAATGTCTCCACGCTTTGTGCCTGAGTCTCCGTCGGACTGCCGCACAGCAGCAGAGTTTCTATCTTTGTTTGCGGATGTGATCTTCTGCTTCGCTTTTCTCGCGTCGTCGCCTACAGGGACTCGAACCTCCCGAACTAGGGCGGGGTCAGCAGTTGGTTGGCCTGGCGACGGAGTGCTGGATTGGGGAGTTCCTGAAGCCGTTCGGAGCGGGCTTGCCCGAGTTGCTCTTTGCGGATGACACCCGACTGTATGGCTTTGAGGAGGATCTGAACACGTTGGTCTCCCCGCAAGAGTACGTCCAGGGCCAGTTCACTGTTGGACTTCGCGAGTCCAGGGAGGGACCGGAGCAGCGCCTCCGCAGCGACAGAGCCTGGGATATCTCCCAAACCACTCACGGCTCCTCCCTGCAGTTCTGCGTTCCCTGTCTCGAGATAGCGGCTGAGCTGTGCTCCGCTTCGCTCCCAGGGGAGGACCCCCAGCATACGCAGCGCATCATAGCGTGTGCCGGTCGGAACGGCGAGATTGTCGGCCATGCTGGCGGCTAGTTGGAGGGATCGATCCCATCGTGCCTGGAGGCTTCCCTGACCGGCCAGTACGGCATCAAGAATCTCAGCCGGCCAGAGATTGAGCTGGCTCAGGCCATTAATCAGCCCTCCACCCAACACGACAGCCTGCCAATCGCAGAGCGGCTCTCCGATCAAGGGCAGCGAGATCTCCAGCATGGCTTGCATCTGAGGCGCGTCGTTCCGCCGCGCTGTCAGGAGGGCGAGCCGCCAGACCCAGGGAATGCGGCGATATTCCTCGGGTGTTCCCGGCCCGATCCCATTGATCAGCTCGCGCAGAATGTCGGAAGCAAGATGGGGGTGGGTGCTGGTGGCACCTTCCTTCTCGGCATCGCTGCTTGAAGGATCTAGGATAACGCGAGCCAATGCGGCAGGGTCACGCGGTGGGGCCCCAGGCGTGGGAGCTTGCCTGCTCTGCGGCCATGGTGGAATCTGTCCTGTCGGAACGAGCAGGACCGTTTTCAAGTCCATCAGCGCTCCACGCAGCTTGCCTTCCGGTCGAAGCAGCAGGGGCTGTTCGCCTGCCTTCAAGGCGAGGGTGGCGATTTTGTAGCGTTGATAGCGGTCCCAGTTCGGTCCGGTGGCCGCCACGGTCCCCACGTGTTGGACGCCCGACACTACGATCGTAAATTGGTTGCCTGAGGCGGCTTCGGCACAGGCGTAGTCGAGATGAAGATCGTAGTCGCCTGAACGCGGGATCTCTAGGGTCCAGCTGGCCTGATCGCTTACACCGTGCCACAGACCAATATTCTGGAACTCGCTCTCCAGGGTGATGTCTCCTCCGCGTAGCTCGGCCGTGCGTGCTGACAGCGTCAAAGAGTGATCAGGCGCGGCTCGCACGGTCTCTATCCGCTGCCCCACCACGGACTTTGCAGGGGGCGCTGCTCTCAGGAAACTCAGCAACGCTGCCATGTCTTCAGGTGGCAGCGCCTGCTCCAAACCCTCGGGCATGAGGGATATTCCCAATCCCTTGATGGATTTCACCTCGGATCGAAGGAGGTTCTCCACCACACCCCCGGGTTGAACCACCGTGAGGCTGGTGGCGGTTTCGGTCTCCACCACACCCGCTAGAATCCGTTCGTCGGTGCGCTCTATCTGGTAGGCCACAAAGCGGGGCTCCACTGCGCTGTTGGGATCCAGAATGTTCTTGATCCAGAAATCAGCGTCCCGTCCGGAGAGTGCGTCAAGCTCGGGGCCCACCCGTTGTCCTATCCCTCGAACCAGATGGCAGGACGAACAGTGTTTGCCGAAGAGCTCCGCACCGTGCGAGATAGCCCTCGCTGGAGCGACTGGCAGGGCGGCGTAGCGAGAGAGCAGAGCCTCCTTGTTCCCAAGTTCTGAGACGGGAAAGAGCCGAAGTGCACTCTCGCGAATCTCGGCTCGGGGACTTTCCATGAAACGCTTGCGATCGTGCTGGGGAATCTCGAAGAGCTGGAGCTGTCCGGTTTTCACCGCCTCAAGCAACGGTTGAATCCAACCGTCCCGGGAGAGCAGGATGCGGATCAGATCCTCCCGCACCCTCGGCGAATGCCTTGGCCAATCGGCCAGCAGAAGCAGAGGGACATCCAGGTCCACCCACTGCCCCAGCCGGGTGAGAGCGGCCGCGCGCATGGCAGGGCTGTCGGGCGCGGTGGCAGCTCCCACGAGCACGCTGGCATCCGCAGAGCGAGACTCCTTAACCCGCCCCAGTAGACCGATCGTTGCCAGACGCTCGGATTCACTGACTCCTGTTTCCTTGAAAGCTCCAGCAAGCTGGCGCAACTTGCCGCGGAGGGAGCCCACCCACGGATCTCCTCGGTTTGTTGACATCAGAAGATCATCGAATGCGGAAGAGGAAATCGCCGACGATTGCAGCAGTCGAGATAGGGCTTCCAGCCGCCATCCGTTCAGCGGTGTTGAGCTGGGTAGGAGAGCGTCGAGGGCGGTTCGGAAGACGATGGGGTTTGTAGCGGATCCTAGCGTGGTGAAGAGCTTCTGAATGAAGGGGGACAGCCTGGCGGAGGGCGTGAGCCTAGAGTCGCCTGAAGGAAGGATGCTCGTGAGAATCGTGCCTGCGTGTGGGCGGGCTGAAGTGAGAATGGCTGCCTGCAACCAAGGCGCGTCGGCAGCGGACTGGGCTAGGCTGGCGAGGAGGACGCCCGCACGTGGATCGGTTGATTCCCCGAGGGACAGCGCGAGTTGATACCGAAGTCGGGCGTCTTCGCTAGAGATTAGGGTCTGAATGGAGGCCCAGAGCGATGAGAGGTCACGGGCATCCTTTGCAATAAGGTCTTTCCCAGAAAGTATTGGTTCGCTCAGGACCAAAGCTAACGCCTGGACCCTAGCGTCCCGGTCGTTGAGCCCAAAGATCAGCTCGGTGGGCTGCAGGAGACCACAGAAGGCAATGGCTGAGAGTGCCTGAGCCCGCACTTCGGGGGTGTGGGAGGATCGCAGCAGCTTCGCCAATGGTCCGGCGACGCTCGGGTCATTCCGATGGAAGAGCTCGAACTGAACGCGGTCGCGTTCGGTACCGTTCGGCGTGTTGAGGGCATCCACCAAGGCGTCGGCGTTCAGTTGGGTCAGATCGACGACGGGCCGAAGGGGAATCTTGGCAGGCTTGATGCGATAGAGGCGACCCATGTCGGCACCAGCCCGCATGTCCAGCGACGCAAGCCGCTGCGGGGTAATCCAGCGCGGGTGTTCCATCAGGAACCGGTACATGTCTACCACCCAGAGGGCGCCGTCGGGTCCGGTCCGGATCTGCACGGGGCGAAACCAGTTATCGTCCGAGGAAAGAAACTCTTTTGTCGCCTCTTCAGCAGGCCTACGGGCAAGAAAGGTCGGGCCTTGAGGCAGGAGGTGGAGCCGGTGCACCAGATTGTGCACCGGCTCGCAGGTCAGTATGTCGCCCTTGAATCCCGTACCGAGCAGGTTGTCGCGATAGATGCCGATACCGCAGGCACTGGTCACGCGATTGAGGTGATCCAGGTCGTTGAAACGCTCTAGAGCTCGGCTGATGGGGTAAAGATGACTGGAGTCCGCTGCGTCGGGGGGATAGAGGGCCGGGGGCGGACCCGGGACGTGCGGATTGCGCCGCACGTAGCGGTCGTGAAGGGGGAAATGGTGGAGGAGAGTGCTGTTGTCGCAGCCGAACCAGTCATCCCAGTCGGTGCGGACCCTGCCTTGCTGGGTGAGTCCTGACGCGGGTTCGAGACGGGCTGCCGATAGATCTAGGGCCAGCCGAAATCGAAAATCTCGACCGCGGATGTCCAGGATTCCGCCGGAGAGGTGATTGGTGATGACCCCACCTAGAAGACCGTTCGCCCCATAGATCCATCCGTCCAATCCTAAGCCGAGGCTGTTCACACGCGCTTGGTAGTTCTCGGTGGAGAATCCTGTGAAAACCTTTACCACGCGATCCGCTTTTCCGTCCTGGTCGGTGTCCTCCGCGTAGAGGATGTCCGGGGCAGCGCACACCAGAACGCCCTTGCCCCAGCAGAGAAGACCCGTAGGGAAGGGGATAGAGTTCAGGAAGACCTGGCTGCGTGTATAGCTGGCTCCGCCGCTATTGTTTTTCAGATGGCGTATGCGGCCTCCGGGTTGGAATCGATTGTCCATTCCTTGCGGATAGTCGTACATCTCGCAGACCCACACGCTGCCGTCGGCGGACCAGTCGATGGCCACGGGGGAGACGATTTCCGGTTCGCTAGCGACCAATTCCACCTCCAAGCCCGGATGGGTTTGCAGCGTCTTGAGGGACTCGGCCGCCCGGAGGGGTTGGATTCCATCCGTGCCCTTTATTGCCCGGTAGGCCGCAGGCATTTGCTGATGCACGGCATCCAGGATGGTTTTCTCCAACCCGGGTGCGAAGCGTGCGGGTCGATCGTAATACACCATGGCATCGCCGCCTTCATAGCCACCCTCGCGCAGGATTCGCTCGCTTGGGATGTAGCAGGGCGCATCGTTGGCGTAGGCATTCACCCAGAGGCGGGAACGATCGAATTCCTGTTTCAGACGCAGGGAATAGTCCACCACGACCTCCCCAGGAAGATTCACCAAGGCGAGGCTGTCGCCAAAGGTCCATGTCTGAATAGGATAAGAAAGAGAGGTGGGCAGGGTTTCGCCGCGATCGAGCTTGGCGAGATTGAATTCGGCGTGATAACCGACGGCATCTTTGCGCTTCGCCTTCTCGACCCACTGTGAGCGAGTGGGGAGTGGATCGAAAGGCAGGATCACGCGGGTAAGAGCGGCTGATAGTGGCCCAGTGACGGGTCGCATGGGCTTGGCGAGGAGTCGCACAATCTCGTCCGCGATCTGTTGTCCCTGTGCGGCGGCGATGTCCAGTCGGTCTCCGGTGACACCGGAGCTTGGATTGGAATCCGCTCCGCAGCCGACCGAGGTCAATCCCAGGACTCCAGGGAACGCTCGCTCGATCGCCGCTTGGGCATAGCCTGCCCAGTCGCCGCTGATCTTATTGTCCGAGAGTGTCACGCAGTGGCAGGCGTAGCTGGTGTAGAGGGCGAGCAGCGTTCCTGAAAGGTCGCGAACCGCAAGCACGGGAAGATCGTGGTCCACGGGCCCGCCCTTGGTTCGCCGGTTCATCGCAAAGGTCACCTGTCCGACGCGGGTAGATAGGACGGCATCGCGCCGCGCTTTCCAGGCCTCCAAAGCGACCTTCTCCATGGCCAGGATGAGCTCTGTTGTGTAGCGCTCGATAGGCAGCAGATGCTCCGGGGGGATGGCGACGCTAAAGATCGTGGGTGTGAAGTTCGTGAGCAGCGGGGCGGTGTGTGTGTGGGTGGCGGTCAGGCACAGTCGCTCCGGTTTCAATCCGATGGCTGTGCCGAGCCTTTTGGAAAGTTCGGTGTGGATGTAATCCGGGACCCCAAGATTATCGATGGCGATCAGAATCGCAGGGCCGTTGGCAGGATCCTCAAGGGCGAGGGCTTTGGCCCAGATGCGCTGAGAGATCCCTTCCGATTCTGTACGCCGCCCCCCGAAACCGTTCAGACGTATTGGATAGTCCGGTGTAATGTCGATTCGCGAGATACCTGCCTTGAATCCTGTGGTGGCAGTGATACAGCTTGTTGGCGCAGGGAGAAGCAGACTCCAGAGCAGTAATTGAAAGACGCCGAGCGCTCGCAGTGGAAAGGCAGTCATCGTGGGCAGCCTTCCATTAATGGGGGGCATCGGCAAGCGCGGAACTGCGGTTCTCATTATGGCTGGGAGCTCCTATCCCCCATACGGCTCATCGCTTGCCGAGGTCTGGGATCCCTCCAGGATCCTTCCAGGATTTATCAAGTGGACTTCTGACGAAGCAGGCGCACTCCGTATCGCTTCAAATACATCGCCACTTCCTCGCCCATTTCGTTGCTGAAGTCGGAGCGCTCCTTGTTCTCGAGGTCGATCCAGACGCATGATGCGGCGGCTAATTTTCGCCGCAGGTCTACCGGGATAGGATGCAGACTCACAGCGACATCAACCCGCGAGCGGGTTAAATCGGATAGCAGGGATTCAGCTGTTGAGGAAAGGACTCTCAAAGACCAGGTCCGCGTGCCGCGGCCGAACCACCGTTTCGTCTGCTGGGAAATAAGCCAATCCCCGTCCTGTTCGCAGCACGTGAGGTTGTAGCCGCGAAAATACTCGATCATTTCCGAGGAAATTTCCCGCAGATAGCGCACCTTGTCTGCGATGCTGACGACACAAGGCAGTTCGGGTGATTTGGACACGACGCGGGCGGGGAATCCGACGGCGAGGCAGTGGTCGGGAATTGTACCGCGGACGAGGGAATTGGCCCCGATGACGGTTCCGTCGCCGATTTTCGCCCCGGGAAGGATAAACACGCGCCACGCGACCGACACGCTGCGACCAATCTCAATCGAATCAAATTCCACGGGATAGCCCTCGAATTTGCTCAGCCATGAGGTGTGGCCAAAGAGTAGACAGTGCCCGCCGATGCCGGAGTCGTCGCCGATAGTGATTGAACGCGCCGGATTGATGAAGCTCATCTGCATGATCTGGCAGTTCCGCCCCATGATGAATTTTGAATCCGGAAAAAGCAGGCCACCGACAAAGACCTGTTCGTTGATTTTGGAACCTTCGCCGATTTCGATCTGCGGTACGTCGAGGAAGGACATCGTTCCAATCTGGACGTGGCGGTCGATGCGAACGGTGCGGCTGCGGATGATGGTGAAGTAGCCGATTTGAGCGTCATCACCGATGGTGACCTCGTCGCCCAAAATCACGCAACCAAGGCTGAGGCTTACATTGCGTCCGATTTTATACCCCATGAGCCGATAAACAAATTTCTTAATCGGGGAAGGCAGCAGTCCGATGAGGAGAATTTCCTTGAACGGCAAGCGGGGTTTCGACGTCAGCATGGGGCGTGGATTGATTTTTGGTCGAAAGCCGGGTGGTCTGAGTTAGGCGCGAATGCGTGAGCCGCCGTCGACCACTAGCGTATGTCCCACGATCCCCGTGGAGGCATCCGAGCAAAGGAACTGAGCGGCGTTCGCAACTTCCGCAAGACTGGTGAGGCGGCCAAAAGGCGACTGGCTGGTAGCTTCGGCGAGCCGTCGTTCGCTATCTGGCAGCGCTTTCCAAGCATCGGTGATGATGGACCCAGGAGAGAGGGCGTTAACTCTTATTCCCCGGGGGGCCAATTCTACGGCGAGGTGGCGGACCATTGATTCAAGGGCCCCCTTGGATGCGCCGACGAGCGTGTAGTGTGGCACTGCACGTACTGCACCTTCAGACGAAAGGGCGACGATGCTGGAATTGGCCGCGAATTTCGGCAACAACCGGTGCACTAATTCGAAAAATGCCCGCACATTGAGTGCGAAAGTCCAATCGTACTGGCGTAAAGTAAGTTCCTCCACGGGGCGGTGAACTCCGGTGGCTGCGCAGTGGACGAAAATCCCGAGCGGCGCTTCAGCTGCATCCACGGTGGTCATCAGGCGTTCTAAGCCTTTCTCACTGGTGATGTCGGCTCGGATGATTTCGATGGAAAGATTTTCTGCGGCGGCTTCTTGTTTTAAGCTTTCGGCTGATTCGCTGTCGCGGACGTAGTTGGCGAGGACGATTGCTCCGGCCCGGGCCAACTGAAGGGAGATGGCTCGGCCGATCCCACGCGTGCCGCCCGTGACGAGTGCGCGTTTGCCCTGAAGTGAAAAGACAGTGTTCATGGGTTTTTGGGGACGACTGGTGAGCTGGGGTTTTGGCGCGACATAAATCGATCAAGCACTTCGTCCCTAAATCCGGGGGAAAGCGTTTCCATGTTCACAAAAGAGAATAATAGCTCGGCAGAGCAGACAATACGCTGGTCGATTTCAACGCGGCAATCTGCGGTCGCGAACTGGGGTCGGCTGGTACGGATTTCACCGATGATGATGGCAGTCTGGCCCGGACGCACCCAGTCACGGAAGTTCGCTGTGGTGATGCGGGCGAGCATTGATTTTCCGCGTTCAGGTCGCTCGGCGTCCAAACATTTACCCGCAGTCTGCGCCATCATTTCGGTAAGCAGGACTCCCGGCACCACGGGAAATCCAGGAAAGTGGTCTCGAAAATAATCTTCGTCGGGCGAAATAAACTTCGATGCGCGCACTTGTTTGCCGGGCTGCATTTCTAGGATCTCGTCGATGAGAATGAAACGCACGGCAAATCCTTAGGTCAGCTTGCCATGTTTGCGCAGGAGGTCGAGGACATCGCCCACCTTCTGCATTGCGCGCATATCGGCATCGTTCACCACGATATTAAAACTCTCATCAAGCGCCGCCATCAGCGTCAGGACTCCGAGAGAATCCCAATCGGAAACCTTAGTCCTCGGCGTGTCCGGCGACAGGCCGGCGGCGGGTAGGCCGAAAAGCTCGGCAAACCATTTTAATGCTTCTTCCTGATTCATGGATTGTCTGTTTCTGGGTTAAGATTTTCAAGCGACCCACCGTCGAACGCTGAAAATGAACTTGCCGTGCAATTTATGCTGCGTCGACAAGAATGTGGTCAAGGATTGCCTCGGGCGGAAGTTCGATGAGGGCTGACCTCCAAGGAGGGGGAGCGGATTGACGCGAGCGCAAAATACTTCCAAGCGCCCACTCTGTAAGTTCTTGATGGGGCGCTTCCTTCTTCCGTCGTCGAAGGCGACCGTTTTGCTGAGATGCGCACCAATGGCACCCCACGCAAGCTTCCCCCTTTACAGAACGGCTTGAGTGAAGCATCTGTTGAGGGTGCATTTGCTCCCCTGAAGCACTCCTATGAAAAACTCATGGCATTCTTTGGCTTTCAGTCTCGTGCTTTTGCTGTGCCTCTGTGTCGCAGGGCAGGCCCACGCCGCTTCCTCCGGACCTGTCCCAGCGCCTAGCAAGGCTCAGGGTTCGAAGGCGGCTCCAGGGATGGAGATGGCGCAGTTGATCTCGACGGTGACGGGCATCGCCATCTCGCCACTGCTCGGCGTGAGCGCGGTGGGTTGCTGGCACTATGTCAGTGCCGATGCGCAGCAGAAGGCCAACCTCCCCTGGTATGCCCAGCCCTGGTTTTTCCTTCCGGCGTTACTGATCGTTGGCCTAGTGGCTGCCAAGGATGTTTTGGGCACCGCAACCCCTCCGGGTCTCAAAAAGCCGATCGATGTGGCCGAGACCTTGGAGAACAAGTTGAGTGGTTTGGTGGCCACCGGCGCCCTCCTGCCACTGATCGCCACTTTTATGGGGCAGCCCGGTGCAAGTGCATCGCTGGGGGGATCCGAGTTTACCGTTGCCGCGATCACGGGGTCTACATTCTTGCAGATTGCCGCGCTCCCCTTCGTCTTGGCCGCCTATGCTGTGGTTTGGATGGCGGCCCACGCGATTCATGTTCTGATTTTGCTCAGCCCCTGGGGTGCGGTGGATGCCGTCCTGAAAGTGGGGCGAACGGCACTTCTCTCTGCTCTCGCCGGCATCTCTTTAATCAAGCCGGCCTGGGGGGCCGTTTTCTCTGTTCTGCTCATTCTCGTTGCCTACTTCATCGCCGGTTGGTCCTTCCGACTCAGTATTCAGGGCTGGGTCTATTGCTGGGACTTTCTGACCGGCCGACGCCATCGCTTCGCCCCAACCGCCGACGCGAATTGGGTCTTCGCAGCGCGCAAGATCGGTGGTGCCCCCATCCGCAGCTACGGCCGACTTATGCGTGTGACCGGCGGAGGGTTCGAATTCCGCTACCGGCCCTGGCTCTTCCTGCCGGAGCAAGTTGAGAATTTGCCCAGCGGCCTGTCTGTGGGGCGTGCGGTTCTTCATCCTACCGTCGAGCAGGGAAGCGAAGAGTCTTCCGAAACGGTTCTCAACTTCCCGCCGCGCTACCGAGGGCATGAGGATGAGTTGGCTCGCCTGTGCGGTTTGCCTGTGCACGACATCGGAATCCTCCGAGGGGTTCGAGCACTCCTGGACGGCATTCGATCTCTGTTTGGGCTCTCCTCGAAAACCGCCTGAACGGCAGCCGACATCAACAGGGGGGGGTGAAAGTCGTTGTTTGAGGCTCAGACATCCTGACCTCGTGCGAGAGCACGCAGGCAGGAGTGGAACGAGGATGAGCCAAAGCGCAGGCCGTTTTCCGGCTCTCCCCCCACCCAGGCGGAAGGGATCGCAACGAAGCGCAAAGAAGCTTTCGTTGAACGTTAACCGCGAATGAACGCCAATGAACGCGAATGAGACATGGCTG
>CAMAVD010000044.1 GCA_945861575.1 Akkermansia muciniphila | reverse complement strand
CACATCCTCAGCACCATCGCCATCCGCATCCCCCACGCACACAGCAAAGGCCGGGGCAAGCTGGGCTTCGAGGGGCAGACTGACCGCGATGAAATTTGTGCCCCGGTTCAGGAAAAGGGTGGAGTCAAGCCAAGTGACCGAGTGGGCGTCAGCGGAGGTCAGGCGCTCACCGAAGATCTCACGAACGCCCGCAGCCGCGAAGCCTCGATAGGTCGTGAATGACTCCCGAAGGAAGGGCATGGACTGAGCGAGAGTCTTAAAATCCCGCAAGGGCGCTTCCCGTCCCAAGGACGGCTCGAAAGCAGATTCAATGATATCCCAGGTCCCGTTTCCGTCCACATCGGCCCCGTAGATCTTGAGCTGGTTCGGAAGCACGCTTTGATACTTGCTGTTCCGTCCCCAGTTACTCGCAACGATATCGAGTCGACCGTCCCCGTCGATATCGCCCGTCGTTACTCCATTCCACCAACCCTGAAAGCGCTCGAGTCCGAGCTCACGAGTGATCTCGGTCAGCCGACCACCCTGATTTCGGAAAACGCGCACCGGCCCCCACTCGCAAGCCAGGATCAATTCTGGAAGCCCGTCACCATCCAGATCGCTGAATACGGCGCCGTTCACCAGACCCACGTTAGCGAGAGTCTCGCTATTCTTATCGTCCCGACTGAACACCCCATTCGAGTGACGATAGACCAACGAAGGTATCGCCTCAGGGTAGCGTCCGGGCTGACACGCACCCCCCTGAAACAAGTCCAGGTCCCCATCTCCATCCAGATCCCCCATAGCCAGACAGCCTCCGCTGGACTGGGCGCTTCCCCATTCGGGCAATCTAGCCGGGCCCTGTGCCCTAAGGGCGAAATCAAGCAAAGGGCTGTGATTGGAAAGCCCGGTTTCATAGGAAGTCACGCTCACCAATAGTCGGCTGCCACTCTCCCCCATCGACCATCCTGCAATTCCCAGCGCGTCGTCAGAGAGCGGCTCACGGAACGCAGGTGCTTTGACCGCCCCAAATCCTCCACGACCATTTGCCAAAAGGACGCCTAGGTTTCCTCCACGACCGGAGCCGATGATCGGATCCAAAAGGCCATCACCGTTCAGGTCCATCCACGCAACACCCGGGCCTGCCTGGCTGTACTTTCGCGGGAGCAAAGGCTGTCGTTCATAGTCGTCAAATTCAGGATCCTCGTGCCGATGTCGAAGCAGCTGGCTCACGTCCTCAAACCAAGTCAGCCCACGGGGAACAGTCGAAGAGGGAGGACTCACCTCGCCCTGAGGTTCTGAGATCTCGTATTCCGTATCCGCAGCCGCGTTGGTGATGCGGCTCATCCTGCCGGAGCGCCACGCAATCTCGATGGACAAGGTTGACACACCGTCGCCCGCTGCGAAAACCCTCTTCGGATCATCCCCCGACAAATAACGCCCTCCTGCAATCACGCTCTGACTCTGAACAACGCGATGGCCGCGAACGCTGATGCGGCTACCAATCCCTTGCGTGTTTCCCGGGCGCCCTTTCAATCGGATTGAAATCCTCGGGGCGGTAGCGTTGTTGCGGAGAACCGCCGCTGGTTGATTCAAGCGGTTCAGAACCACATCCAGATCGCCATCATTGTCGAGATCGGCCAGCGCCATACCATTGGCCACCCCCACCAGATCAAACCCCCAGGCATGAGCCATCTCCTCGAAAGTCAGATCCCCGCGATTCCGAAAGGCAACCTGCGGCGTTTCCAACCGGGGCCATGCTTCCGGAGGAGCCCCAGCCGCTTCTCTCTCTCTCTCCCGCTTTCCTCGGGTGCGCAAAAAGTCAGAATCCACAGCGTTCTGGCCATGACCGTTCGGAATGAGAATGTCTTCATACCCATCCAGATCGACATCCAAGAACGTGCAACCCCACGACCACCCCGACGCCTCAACACCCGCCATCTGCGCCATCTCGGCATAGGTCCCGTCGCCCCGGTTCAGAAAGAGGGTATTCCTCATGATTTGGTGCCGGGAATCAACGGCCTTCGCGTCCAAAGGCCATCCCCACCAAGGGAGAAGGGCGTTCTCGTAGTTGCTGCGCTCCGTCTGACGGTCCACGAACGATCGGCTCAACATGTCCACCACGAATAGATCATCCAGCCCGTCACGATTGATGTCCGCCACATCCACGGCCATCGAAGAAAGGCAGGTCTTTCGCAACGTCAAGGGCGGCGAAGAACGAAACTTGCCGTGTCCGTCGTTGAGCCAGACTCGATCGGGCGAGAAAAAGTCGTTACACACGTACAGGTCCGGAGCCCCGTCCCCATTCAAGTCGCGAAACATCGCCAACAAGCCCCAGTCCCGAGGCGGCTCGGGAAGCGGGTTTCCCTGCTCATCCACGAAGCTTCCATCGGTCCAGGACACTTCGGTAAATTTCCCGGAACCGTCATTCCGGTAAAGAGTGTCAGGCTCGCCAATCTCAACGGCCGAAATCTCGGTTCCATTCTTCAGAATCCGAAAGCGCTCCGAGTGCTCTGGCGGCACTATAAGTCGTCCCCCTTCCCGCTTGAGACCAAAGCGTTGAATATCCCCGTCCTTCACCGTCGTTGTGCGGTAATTGGCCACATAAAGATCCAAATCCCCGTCACCATCGATGTCAGCGAGGGCTAAGGAGTGACTACCATAGCGACGAAGTAGTCCTGAGTCGGCAGTCGTTTCCTGGAAATGCCCGTGACCGTCGTTGCGAAAACTTCTCATGCCCCCTCCAATGGATGAGACCAAAAGATCCAAATCTCCATCCCCGTCGAGATCCGCAAAGCAAGCGCCGGTCGAGAATTGCCCCTCACACGCGACACCCGATTCTGCGGTGATGTCGCTGAACTGCCAACCCCCTCGGTTTCGATACAGCACATTGGCACCATCCAGTCTGCAAAAATAAAGATCGCACCAGCCGTCCCCATCGACATCCCCAGCTGCCACCCCAGAGCCATTGTAGAGAATCCGATTTCGAGTCGCCTGCTCAAGAGATAGCGAATTCGTAAACCCAATCCCCGTGGCCACGGCTGACATCGCGCTAAAGCCAACGCGAATTGGCTCAGCCTTGCTGCGCCTGTCGGCGAATCGGAACGACCTGTAACCGCTCGACTGCTCCCAGACCACCCCGGCGGCACTTGCCCATTGCGCCCAAATAAGAGTGACTGCCCATAAAGCAATTTGGAGTCCCTGCCGTTGGCTCCACCCAAACGAAGACAGGCAAGCAGCCCTCCCGCCGGAGGACAATCCGCGCTGCGTAAACGTTTGGAAACAAACACCGTATGGCATACAGCATACCTACAGGCTTATCCCTGGGGATTCAACCCAGAAACGCATCCCCTAAAACCAACCAAGGCCTATTAAGACACTCTTAGGAAGGAACAAAGGTTGCCGATGCATAGGCAGATAGGTTGATACACTCAGTTTAGATAGCTGATTGCCTCGGATTAGCTGTATGACAAGAATTTCAAGGAAGCCCCGTGGCTCAAGGATGCGCCCGATCCCGTCACGGTTTTACGACCATGACATTGTAAGCGCTGCCGGCAGGCATGGGGCTGAGGTCCTCGTGATAGATGCCCCAGCGCCGAATTCCACCAGGGATCGAATACAAGTACACTCCCACGGGTTTGGTATCCAAACGAAAGTCTCCAGTGTAATTGTGCTGCACAAACAGGAAGGCGTTCGGATTCTCGTTGATCAGCGGGTTATCGATGAGCAGCACATGGTCAAAGCCCGGGAAGCTGTTGGTCTTCTTCGCGAGAAAGGCAAAGGTGGCCGTATTGACTCCGGCACCTGGCGCGCGAGGAACCCCCTTGATGGCCACATCGCGCGCCGTCATGTCCATTTCGCTGCTCGTTCCCCGGTTCCAAAGAGTCACCGTATTGACCGACGCGTTCAAGCTGCCCACCTCGACATCATTCCCCGTCCCGTCACCGCCCAAGAACGCCTGTTCATTGCCGAATCCTTTGGCGGTGACGTAGCCCCCGGCCACAGAAACAGACGGCGTCTGAAGTCGCACCCCCCCACCGGCACGCACGCTTAACTCGTCGGCCGCGGACGAGGCGAATTCCGCTACCGCGCTATCGGCCCACACAAAAGCACCCTGGTGAACAGATTTTGCATAACTGCCAGCGGCGAAGCTGCCGGGGCCCGTGGCCAGGTTGTTTGCACCCCCAGGAATGACGCTGAAGGCGCCTGAGGCGATGTTGTTAGCGCCCCCGCCAATGACAGAACTGTAGCCGCTGGCAGTTCCATTCCATCCGCCGACAATCGCGCTCCAGTCACCACTGGCCGTGTTGGGCCAAGGGCCGCCGAAGCTGTCCCCGCCTCCGCCCCCGATGAACGAGGAGATGCCGCTGGCGGTATTCCACCCTCCACCGGCAACCGTGGCGTGGGGACCTTTCGCGATATTCTTCTGCCCGCCTCCCACAACCGCCAGCTTGCCCGCCACATTGCCGGCGCCACCGCCGACGAATCCGTAGGAATCGGACACTTGGTTTGGAAAACTCGCGAAGCCACCGCCGCCAATGACGCCGCCCACGCCGGCAACGGAGTTGCTCGCATAACCACCAATGAGGTTCGGTGCGCCAGCCGAAGGCTCCACCCGCAGCCCGGTCGCGCTGTTCACCTTCATAACAAGCGGCTGATTGTCTCGAGTGCCTACGAATTGCCCAGGCGCATTTCCCACATTCCCATCGAGCTTCCAATCCAGGCTTCCAGAAACCACGAGCCCGTTGCCACTTGGGGTGATCGCGATATTCGTTCCTGCGGATAGCGACACCCCGTCGCGCAATCCGTTCAGGCTTTTCACCACCTCGCCATTGCCAATCTTTGCTGCGGTCACCGCCCCGTCGACAATCCCTGGTGTCTTGACGGCATTCGGGCCGACCGCCGCCGCAGTGCTGGCGCTTATCGCGGTGCTCGCTGTGGCGGCGCTGACGGCAAAGAGGGCTTGGGGTGCTGGGGCTACCGCCGTTCGTGGGGAGAGGACGGTGGGGGGCGTGGCGACACCATTGGACCGGACAAGGAGGTTCAGCCATCGAGCCGAACCATTAAACGCACCGGCACCGAAGTCGACCGACACCACGAAAAGCCCGTTCGTCACCGGTACCGCGGCCATGATGTTGGTCTCCCCGATGCGAGCGCCTCCAAGCGGGGCGTCCCAAAGGGAGGCCTGAAATTCATAGAGCCCAGTCGGATACCCTCCTCCGTCCTGGAGGCGTCCCTGATAGGTAAACGCCGATCCCAAGGGAAGGGCCGCCCCCAAACGAGCGACCACCGAAAAGAGAATGAGAGGAAGGAGAAGTCTACGTCCCGAGTGCGTTGCTTTCATGGATTTGGTCGCGGACACCATCCCACTTTATCTTAATACTACACTTTAGAGCGAAGGTCATTGGAAAAAACGCCCATTGAAACGACGAAAGTGCTCCTCCAGGAGACGTTCTCTCAACTGGCATACCAGGCCGTTTGCCCCCACACGGCGTCCCCGTCCTCCGGCCCTTCGTTCTCTTCGTTACCTTCTGCAAAATCCCCGTCTTCATCTGTGCAAATCTGGTCCCAATCTGTGGACAATTCTGAGTCCCCGTCTTCTCCCCGTCCGACCCGCGTCTTGGCGTCAAGGCCCCGCGCCCTTGCGTTTATCTCATCTCGCGGATGCGCCACCCGGCACAACCCATCTGCGATTCGGTATTGACCTCCCCTCGTCTAATGCCGTGAATGGTGTCATGCCTTCCTTAGCTGCCATCGCGCGCGCACAAAGAGCCCCGTGCTCCAGCACAACGGCCCCTGGTCTCAGGGCTGTGACCGTGCTATTCGCACTTCTGTCCTGTTCCGCCCAGCTGAAGGCAGCCGCGCCGGCCCTGCCCGCCGACCATGCCCAGCGCATGACCCGCGGACTGGAACTCTTCCAGAGCGACGTGCGTGCCTTGCTCTCCGAACATTGCCTCAAATGCCACGGTGGCGAAAAAATCAAAGGTGGCCTGGATCTCAGCACCCGCGAGGGCCTGATCCATGGAGGGGAGGAGGGCCCGGCTGTCGTTCTCTACGACGCCCCCAACAGCCGTCTCTATCAACTAATCACCCACGCCAAGGAGCCTCACATGCCGTCCAAAGGGGAGAAGCTTCCCCCTGCGGCCATCGAAAAAATCGCGTCGTGGATCCAGAACGGAGCCCCTTACGACAAACCGTTGATCGAAGGAAAATCGGTCGTGAAAGCGGATCGCAGCCTCGTGAATGAGAAGGACCGACAGTGGTGGGCCTTTCTCCCCCTCAAGCAGAGTAATCCACCCAGCGTTGCGAAAAAGGCGCGCGTCAAAAACCCCGTTGATAGCTTCATCCTTTCGAAGCTCGAGGAGAAGAAACTGGGTCTAAGCCCAGCCGCGGACCGGAGAACTCTGATTCGACGAGCGTCCTTCGCCCTCCTGGGACTCCCCCCTACTCCGGAGCAGGTGAAGGACTTCCAGAACGACTCGTCGCCTCAAGCCTGGCAAAAGGTCATCCAGCAGCTACTCGAAAGCCCGCGCTACGGTGAGCGCTGGGCGCGGCATTGGCTGGATATCGCGCGATTCGCCGAGAGCTCCGGTTTCGAGCACGATTACGACCGCCCCAGCGCTTACCATTACCGCGACTTTCTCATCCGTGCCCTCAACTCCGACCTACCCTTCGATCAATTCGTTCGCTGGCAATTGGCCGGAGACGAATTCGAGCCCGACAATCCACTCGCACTCATGGCCACCGGCTTTCTAGGAGCGGGGGTGTTTCCTACTCAAATAACAGCCAACGAGGTCGAGCGAACGCGTTACGACGCGCTGGATGACATGCTCTCCACCACCACCACCGCGATGTTAGGGCTCACGGTCGGCTGTGCCCGCTGCCACGACCACAAATTTGACCCCATCCCTACCAAAGACTACTACCGGATGTTGGCCACCTTCAGCACCACGGTGCGAAGCGATCTCGATCTCGACCTAGAACCCGAGGAGAACCGACGCAAGCAAGAGCGTTTCGACCAGAATCATGCCCCGCTTGTAGCTCAGCTAAAAGCCTTCGAAGAGGCAGACCTGGCGCGCAAGTTCGAGGCCTGGATTTCTGCCGGTGCCCCCTGGAAAACAAACGTGGAATGGGACGTGCTAGAGCCCACGCTGCTGCACTCCAAGGCAGGCACCACTTTCAAAAGACTCGACGACGGATCCTATCTGGCTGAGGGAAAGAACGGGGAGTCTGACGTGTATACCTTCAATGCCGTGTCGAAGGCCTCCGGTTTGCGCTCACTTAGAGTGGAAGCCCTGTCCCATTCCAGCCTGCCGAAGGGGGGTCCCGGTAGGGCAGAAAATGGGAACATCGGACTGAGTCGGATTCGAGTCTTTGCCTCACCCTTGAAGGGCGGCACGACGAACGAGATCAGGCTGATTCATCCACGGTCCACCTTCGAGCAGAACAACAGCAACCTATCCATCGCCTCTGCCCTCGATGACAATCCAAGGTCCGGATGGGCGGTCGATCCGAAATTCGGCACCAACCACGCGGCCGTGTTCGCTTTCGAACCCCCACTCGACTTCGACGGAGGAACTCGAATAGATGTGCGACTCGAGTTTGATCTGAACAAGAAGCACAACATCGGCCGTCTACGTGTGAGCACCAGCATGGATTCCTCGCCTGCTTTGGATGGGGATTCCCTCCCTTCCTTGATCGCGGAGAGCCTGAGAAAGCTTCAGAGCCGTCCACAGACCGCCTCGCCCCTTCCGACAGAGGAACGCGCTTCCCTGCTCGCCTGGTGGAAGCCATCCGATCCTGGCTGGAAAACGCTTCAGGATAAAGTCTCCCTTCATGCCAAGGAGGCACCCAAGAAAAAGACCACCAAAGTGCTGGTCTGCGCAGAAGGATATCCAGCCGTCCGCATGCACACTCAGGGTGCAGACTTTTTCCCTGAGACGCATTTTCTCCAACGGGGAAGCACAGACCTGAAAATCGGAGTGGCGCCCCCCGGTTTTCTCCAGGTTCTGCAGCGAGATTTCAAGGCGGAGAATCACTGGCAATGGCAGCCGCCAACAGGAGCAAGGTTCTCGGGGCGTCGCCGTGTGCTGGCCTCCTGGATGACCGATGCCGAGCACGGAGCCGGACATCTCCTCGCGCGAGTGATTGTGAATCGTCTGTGGCAGCACCACTTCGGACAAGGCTTAGTCGCCACTCCGAATGACTTTGGTGTGCAAGGCACGAAACCCTCGCATCCAGAACTCCTCGATTGGCTCGCCTCCCAGCTCATCCAGAACGGCTGGCGCATCAAACCGATGCACGCGCTGATCCTCAGCAGCGCCACCTATCAGCAGGGCTCCAAGACGGACCCGGCAGCGCTCAAGCTCGATCCCGGAAACACACTGGTTTCACATCGCTCCCCTCAACGCCTGCAGGCAGAGGCGATCCGCGACTCGCTCCTCTTTGTTTCCGGCACCCTGGATACGAATATGTTCGGACCGGGCACACTCGATGAGGCCAGCCGACGCCGCAGCATCTACTTCACCGTCAAACGCAGTCAACTGATCCCCGCGATGCAAGTGTTCGATGCCCCCGAGCCCCTTGTGAGTCAGGGCACCCGCCCCACCACCACAGTCGCCCCACAAGCGCTCCTGCTCATGAACAGCCGTCATGTACGCTCGTGGGCGGAATCCTTCGCCAAGCGCTGCTCAACCGACCAGGGGATATCCCTGACGACATCCATTACGAAGGCCTACAGCCTCGCTCTAAGTCGTGCGCCCAGCAAGGACGAGCGTACGGAAGCCCTGAGGTTCATCGAGCGGCAAACCACCCGCTACCGTGCAGAAGGCAAGACAGATGCCCCACAAAGGGCTCTGATAGATCTCGCCCAAGTCGTCCTAAGCCTAAACGAACTCATCTATGTTGAATAATCCATCCGCACTTAGTCGCCGGGACGCACTTCTCCGGGCCGGCGGCGGTGCTGGCCTCCTGGGCTTGGCGTCTCTGTTCAAAGACAACGGGCTACTTCTCCCGTCCGCAAGAGCCTCAAGCGTGAACCCGCTGGATCCACGCCCCGCCCCGTTTCCCACCAAGGCGAAATCCGTCATCTGGCTCTTCATGAACGGCGGTCCGAGCCAGGTGGACACCTGGGACTACAAGCCCGAACTGGTGAAGCGCGACGGCAAAAAACTGGATGGTTTCGACAAGAAGACCGGGTTCTTTGTCGACGCGGTGGGCCCCTTGATGAAGTCACCGTTTTCCTGGGCGCAATACGGACGGAGCGGCACGTGGGTAAGCGACCTCTTTCCCCACATGTCACGCCATGTGGACAAGATGGCCTTCATTCACTCCTGCCATACAGAGTCCAACAATCACAGCCCCGCTCTGTTCATGATCAACACGGGAAGCACACGGATGGGTTTTCCCTGTGTCGGATCCTGGCTGACCTACGGCCTGGGCAGCGAGAGCCGCAACCTACCTTCGTTTGTCGTCATGAGCGATCCGCTCGACCGGGGCCTACCCAAAGGACAGGCCAGCAACTGGGGAGCGGGATTTCTTCCCAGCGTCTTCCAAGGAACGTGGCTGCGACCCAAGGGCGACCCGATCGACAACCTGCATCGTCCCGAGGGGATGGGCGATTCCGCCCAGCGTGCCCAACTGGATCTCCTGGCTCGATTGAATCGGCAGAATCGGGGCCATTCAACCACCGACAGCGAGCTCGGGGCCCGGATTGAGAGCTTCGAACTCGCCTACCGCATGCAGACAGCTGCACCGGAAGCATTCGACGTCCTGCGTGAACCCGAGCATATCAAGAACCTCTACGGAGTCGACCAACCGCACTGCAAGCACTTCGCCGCTCAATGCCTCATGGCACGGCGCATGGTCGAGCGGGGTGTTCGCTGCGTTCAAATCTATTCCGGCGGCATGGAAAACCAACGGAGTTGGGACGGTCATGAAGATATCGCTGGCAATCACCGAGGCTTCGCTCGGGAGACCGATCAGCCAATCGGGGCGCTGCTCGCGGATCTGGAGCAACGCGGGCTGCTCGACGAGACGCTGGTTATTTGGGGTGGAGAGTTTGGGCGGCTGCCCATTTCCCAACCGGGCAGCAAGCCCGGCCGTGACCACAACCCGAAAGCCTTCACCTACTGGATGGCGGGCGGTGGAGTCAAAGGGGGAACTCACTACGGGGAAACCGATGACATCGGCCACAAAGCCGTCCTCGACAAAGTGAGCGTCAACGATCTCCATGCCACCATACTCCAGCTCCTCGGATTCGACCACGAGCGGTTGACCTATTTCCACAACGGACGCAACTTCCGTCTCACAGACGTGGCGGGCGATGTGGTGAAGAAGATCATTGCCTGACACGCTTGTAAGCCAAGAGTCGGCTGTCCCCCCAGCACGTGGAGACCTTCGCAGCAAACACCGCCTGCACAAGAGCCTTGGTGTGGTGAGGTGCGAAAACGGGAGCGGCGCTTGTGCAGGCGGTATTTGCTGCTAGGGCGTCAAAGCCCGCACTCTGTAAAACCGGGAAGGCTGCGCGTTCAGCACGATAACGCTACCGCTGTTGTGAGGCGCTCCTGGGATGGCGGTCCAAGCCCCCGCTCCGAGATTCGCAGTTTCCTCCACCACATGGTTGTATCCTGGGCAGGGGACAAAACCAAGTTTGAGCGTCCCACCGGGGCCTCCACCTTCGGCCAAACGTGTCAATGTGAGGTTGAGCGTGCAGGGAGGCAGCGCATTCGGCTCCACTTCTAAATCCGCAAACGCCACCGCATAGTTCGCGCCGCTCGGAAAGAGCGGATCCTCTCCACCACCCTTCGGAGCGACCAAAAAGTCATAGTCTAGCAAAGGCTCCCCGCTTCCGGGCAAAACCATAAAACGCGTCCTGCCTGGGTGAACCCCGGTAACGGCAACGGAGAGAAGCTCCACGGGCTGAAGCACTCCGGCCCCCGGTTGATTCATAAAGGTATCGAAGACCCCTCGCAGATTGAATCCTTGCACTGTTCCGGATGAGGAAGCGATCGGATCCTTGTCGGACAGCGCTTTGACCATGGCGGCGTAGTTGGCTGAGGCCACCGGCCCATTGGTATTTATCAGGTCGATATGCCAGGAGAAGATCCGGTCAGCGTTCGGACGATCCGCAAGCGGCACCTGAGCATAGACGCGAAGCACGGTGCTCTGTCCCACCAGGATCCGGTTGGTATCGAACTGTGTCGTCACAAGAACCTGGGCCTGAGAGGTCACAGCAAACCAAAGAAGCCCAAGCAAGCATGCCAACCACCGGCAGGGGTGGCACCCTGGACAAGAAAGAACTGGCTGAGATTCGGCCCGCTTCAACATCTCTAAATTCATCGCAACCTCCCGACACCACGAGTCAATCGATCCGCATGGGCGCGCAAGGATTTGAACGGCAGCTTCTCGATTCCACCCTCCATCCCAGGAAGGAAGTCCCGCTCAGCATTCTCATCGACACTCTGAGCCCACTGGTTAACTCGGCTCGGGGGCATCGAGGGGCCCGCGACTAACCTCGAGGCAGGCACGGAGGGGGAAGCAATCGGAGCCTCTGACAAAACCGCGTTCTCAGCCAAAGCAATTGCAGAAAGGTCCACAGTCAGCTGAGCTGTTTGCAGGGGAGTGGGAGCGCTGGGCAGGCTTGCAAGGTAGTTGTCTTTGATCTCTTCCAAATCAGCCGCATCAACGAGTCCATCCCCATTCAGATCCTCATTCGAGCTGCGCGCAGCCGCAGGCTTCAGCAGGTTCTGCCAGACCCGGTAGAGGTCCAGATCATTGGTCAATCGATCCCCATTCGCGTCACCCCGCAACGTGTGGAAGGTTGCGACGAAGTCAACGGGCAAGGCTTTTCCGGTAACGTCCGACACGCTCGCAGCGACGATCCGCAGCCGATAGTTTCCATCCGCAAGACGCCCTTCGGGGAGGGACGCAAAGGAGATAGTTAAACGGTTGGAGTTGGCGTCGTACTGGAGCGTGAGCTGTCCCGTCGAGATATCGATGCCAGTACCTAGATGGGTCAATCTGAAATCGCCTGCCGTCAGACTCGGCTGCACATTCTCGCTGAATTGGAGGGTCACGCTGCTGATGCGCGAGCGTTGAATCGCTCCATCGTTAAGGACGAAGCCCTGAATCTCTGGGGCTAGGTTGACGGTGAAGGTTCGAGTGAACTTCCCACCACTGCTGCCGTTGGAGTCCCCGTCCAGGGCATTGCCAGCCTGGTCAATCAAGGCCTCCGTATCGGTTCCTAGGGTGAATCGGTAGACGCCCTGTGCCAGCGGTCCCGGCAGATCCAAACGAATCTCGGTGTCGCCAGGAGTGTAGACGACATTGGTCAGGACGGTTTGGATGTCGTCCCCGGTGCCGAACGTGCCGTCTTTCCCAGCCTCCAGAAGGGAGTAAAGAGCCAAGGATCGCGCGCTCACGGCATCAAGAGCTTCGCTAAAGCGAAGAATAAGGGTGCTGAACTTGACCTGAATGACAGCGTTGTCAGCCAGCCCCATAGGAAGGAAGTCTTTGACCTGGGGAGCTGTGACATCATTGCTGGATCCACGGAACTCGAAGGCCCCCAGGTCATAGAAGCGGAAGACGCCGTTCCCGTTATTGAGAGATCCAAGGTCATCCTGGCGTGTGAGATTGTCCGCATCGCGTGCCGGCGCCACGTCGCTGTCGGCCGAGTCAATCATGGAAGATCCTCGTCGCAGATGAAAATTGTCATCCCGACCAAAGTCGGCGAATTGACCTTGGGGATCAGGCTTCTCCCAGCCGAACAGATTGTCAGGGCCGTTGATGTCGACGAATTGAGGATCAAGGCTATAGCTGGCGGCGTCCTCGCCCGAGGCCACCCTCCAGGCGGCTAAGTCGGCCGACTGTGCGTTGGCCAGCCATTTACCTACCGACGCTCCCGGCTTAGCGGCGAACAGATTGTTGTAGTTGCTGTCGAGCCCCGTGATATTGCCAATAACCTCAATACCAAGCCCCCCATTCACCCAGACGATGTTGTTCCACAGCTTGATGTTGTTCCCGTTGTTCTCGAGCTTGATCGCACTGCCAGCTTCGTGGTGAAGGGTGTTGTTGATGATCTTAACCCCACCTTGTGAGTTGCTCAGCGCTCCATGGACATAAATCGCCTGGTTTGCGTTGTCGTAAATCAGGTTGTTGGAGATGACAAATGCCCCGAAGGGAGCCACCACGTCCACCCCTCGGAGATTGCCGAAGATGCTATTGGCATTGAGCGTCACACTGTTGTAGTCGAGATAAACCCCGGCGCCCACATTGCCGAAAACGCGATTCCGCTCCACCAGCCCAAGGCTGGCATGTATGCCGGTGCCATTGAGATAGGAGGTGTTATCGTGCAGCACGGTGTTACTGGATCCGGTACCAAGCCGGAATCCGGCACCGTTGTTCTCGTGTGCCAGGTTGGCGAAGGCATCAATATTGTCATCGAACTCGAAGCCATTGACGTCGTTGTCGAATGAACGATTGTCGTGCACCGCAGTTCGGAACGCGACCTGAGTGTCACTCACCCAGATCCCGCGATCATTGTCTCGAGCATCGTTGTGATGAATGTCAGCCTGACTGGTCGTGATGGTGATGCCGTTGATATTGTTGTAGGCAAAGTTTCCGGAGAAGCTCAACTCTTCGGCAGAGTCGATATAGAACCCGGTGCCGACTTGCGCCCCCACCTTGTAAGAGATGTTGTTGACCACCGTCATTCGGTCACCTCGGAGATAAAATCCATTCTCCTGGTCCAGGGTGGTGTTCCCGGAAGTGCCGTAGGCCGTGTTGCCCGAGACAAGCACATCGCTGGTATCCGTCTCGATAAAAAATCCGCTAGCCGCATTGTTCACGAACAGCGAGTTGTAAACCTTCAATCCGTCAGCGTCATAGGCCACCAAACCCGACTGGCCTCCGGTGAGTTTGAGATTCCGAAGAGTGACATTCTTCGCGGAACGCATCTCCATCACCCACTGCCCATCGTTGACATTGCCCCGATCGAAGGTGGCAACGTGCCCCGCACCGCTCGGACCGATGATCTCCACACCCGAGTCCTGGGCTGCGATGCGGATATTTGTAGGAAGGCGATAGAGGCCCGTATCGACATAAATCCGATCGCCGGGATTCAAATCATAGGCACTCAACAAAGCGTTCAAGGAGGCCATCGGATCCCCCGGGGTGGTTCCCGAGTTGGAGTTGCTGCCGGCGGAGGTCATGCCAAACTCCGACCCGGCAGCGGAGCTGTCGTTCACGTAATACACCGTGCCAGCCACGCCGACGGTGAAGACAGCGTCCGAGATATCGAAGGCGGCATTCGGATCCGCGAGGGAGGCGGCGGCATCCACCAAGCGCAGGCGGCCCGACAGAGTAAAGGAAGACGGATTCCAAGCAAAGAGACCGTCATTCACTTCATTGTCACCGATCAGCGACCAGTTGGCGCCGTTGTCAGCGCTGAAATAGATATCCAGTGGACCGACGCCCAACGAGCGCCAGCGAATCAGCGAAGCCTGTCCGACTCGCACCTTCTCGCCCCCATTGAAGGAAAGCAGCTGCACATAGGCAGACGAGGACTTGCTCGCCTCGGAAGTATTCCCGTCGTATCCAAGATTGATGCGGCCACCGTTGGAGAGGGGTTCAGCACCAAAAGGAGAGGTTAGATCGCCTGCATCCAGAGCTGGCGAGGAGTTGGGATCATTCGAGAAACCTCCAGCGCCGGGTCGGAAGCTGCCAAAACGAGATTGGAGATGGAAGTTATCATCCTCACCAAGCGAAGCGTCTCCCGGTTGGTTGCGTAGCTGGGGTTGGGCGGACTGAGCCCCTGCCTCCAGAGCGCGAAGAACCCGTCGGATACCGTCGGAAGGCGTGGCCCATTCCAAACGAGCCATGGTCGCGCCACCGCCAGCGGGGTCCACAACCTCGTAGACCAGCGTGACCCAACCTGCACCGGATGCTTGATACGTTCCCGACTGCTCCGCGTTGCTAGGAGTCGTGAGGTCATCCGCCAGCAACTGGCCTCCGACGCTGAGCCGCTGAGGGCCTTGGGAGTTTATCCAGAAGGTGTAGGTCCCTGAGTTCGAGAGATAGACCTCCCCAGTCCAGCGGAAGGACTGGGAGTCGCTGGGCTGGCCACTGAGACTCCGGAAAGATCCTGTCGTGGAACCGAAGTCCAGATACCGGTCAAACAACGTCACTGCAGGATTGCCTGAGAAATTGGCATTGGCGAAGTACTCAAAGCGAAGGCCGAGGGCATCCCGATATCCGAGCACATTGTCTGCCCCATCAGGGTCGACGAAGAGCGGATCGCCGGACAAAGAATGAAGATCGAAGCCCAGCTCATAGCGCCAATCCGCAAGGGAGCCGAAAGCATTCTGCCAAAGTCCCAGCGAGGCCTCGTCGGTGAAGTGGATCAAATTGTAGTCGCTCGAGAATCCTCGTTGAGCGCTGTTGACGACGTTGATGGCATAGTGACCGAGCCCCCCGACCCAAAGGATGTTGTTCTTGAGAAGAACGTTCTGTGAAGTCTCGGTGACTTGGATCACGTCAGCCGCCAACTCCATGATGGTGTTGCTGATCAACTGTGTGACGCCGCCGCTCGTCTGAACATTCTCGAGGATCACCCCCCGCAACGTATGGCCATAGATTAGGTTATTGCTGATGAGATTTGTGCCGTAGTAGGTCTGGGAGTAGATGCCCGTTGCATTGTCGTAGATCTTGTTCCCCTGCACGATCAGGTCACCTCGTCCTAGCGAGACACCCGTGCCTCGATTCGCGAAAATGAGGGAGTTACGGAGAGCTCCGTTGATCATGGAGACACCGGTCGTGTTCAACCACGCCCGGATATCGTGAACCGTCGTATAGATATCCTGGAGATAGAATCCGGTAGTATTCTCGTAAGCCACTTCATCGTAGTGATCTCCATATCCACGAAGATCAAAACCCGTCGTATTGTTGTAGGCCACGTTGTCATGGGAGATACCGCTGAGAGGAGCGGTGTTGTCCTCGAAGTAGAAACCGCGGCCGCTATTTCTCGCTACATTCCCGAACACCTCGAATTGTGAGCCGATGACAGCAAGACCAATATTGGAGTTGTTATAGACGAGATTGTCGCGGACCAGGATCTGCGTCCCGCCATTCTCAATATAAATCCCGTAATCGTCCGAACCGTTGAGGTGGAAAGCGGTGTTGCGGAGAATGGTGGGATTCAGCCCACGGGTGAACACGCCGTAGTTCTGGTCCCGATTACTGTCCGGTGTGTCGCCGTAAAACACATTATCCTGGATCACAGCGCCAGAGGATCCCGCGTCGATGATGGTGAGGCCGACGTTTGCATTCTCGAATATGCGCGAACTCTTCAACTGGA
This sequence comes from Akkermansia muciniphila, assembly GCA_945861575.1. Taxonomy (GTDB): domain Bacteria; phylum Verrucomicrobiota; class Verrucomicrobiia; order Limisphaerales; family UBA11320; genus UBA11320. Next base: position 9,869 of record CAMAVD010000044.1, on the reverse strand, counting down.
AATTGCGGGATGCGGCACTCACCTGGATACCGTTGTATCCCCCGGTGATCGCTAGATTGGCAAGGGTGACGCCCTCGGCCCCTTCCACCTGGAATACATTGCTGCCGTCCGTGACGTTGCCGCGGTGGAAGAGCGCACCTTGGCTCGCAATCGTGAAATAGTGCTGGCTGATCACCTCCGCCGACAGGGCCCGATTGTAAACCGCGGCTTCGTCGTAACCACCGGAGTAATACCCATCCGAAGCCCAGTTACTGCGACCAATGTAGTTCTTGGTGCGAACCACGTTTCGAGGAACGGCCAAAGTCCCAGTGCTGACCACGACGCCGTTGCGATAAATCGTTGCCGTCCCATCGGCTTCGATCGTTGCCGCCACATGCTGCCACTTGTTGAACTCCAGCACACCAAAGGCAGCAAGCTCCCCGACTGTCGCGGTGCCGTTCACCAATACCAAGGTCAGATCTGCACCGGAACCACGTCGGGCAAAAACGATATTGTCATTCTGCGTTCCGTTACCCAGGTCAAAGATTCGCTGATAGTCACCTCCGTTGCCTGTTGGATTGATCCACATCTCCAAGGTGATTCCCCCGGTGAAGTCCGCGAAACCGCTCGGCAGTTCCACGAACTCGTTGGTTCCGTCAAAGCCTACCGACTTGTTGGGATCTCCTACCAAAGCACCAGGCCGCCCCAATGCGGGCGTGTTGCGGAAGATGCCGTTCAGGCCGTTTCCAGAAGTGTCGTTCGCTACTGTTCCGGAACCCTCAGCGAGTCGATAGTAGGCCAGGGGCTGGCTCCCCATCACAAGGCTGACATAGTCGGAGGCAGAGCTGGACACGTTCGTGGGCCCCTGGATGGTCACCCCAGCGTCGTCGGCAGTGATCCGGATATTGGTCGCCAGAGAATAGTAGCCAGTATCGACCAGAATGATGTCCCCAGGTCCGAGATCGTAGGCAGCAAGCAGCGCCCCAAGCGAGAGCATCGGATCCATCGCGCTCTTGCCGGAATTCAGATTCGACCCTGCCGCCAGCGAATACTGATCGCCTGCGCGGGAGGCATCGTTAACGTAGTAGGTGTTACCGACGGCTCCGATGGAGAAGACATTGTCGGAGACGTCCTGCGTGACAGCGTCAAGGGAGTTGCGAATTCGGATCAGCGCCTTGACCGAAGCCTGGCTGGGATTCCAGGAGTGGTTGCCGTCGTTGGGGAGGCCCAATGCTATCGGTTGGAAGCTAACACCACCGTCCAACGACACCTCTATATCCACGAAGTCTACCTGACCGATCGTACGCCACTGGATCAGGACACCGCTGTTGATGGCGAGCTTATCGAAGCCGTTGGGAGTGAGCAACTGCAACCCGGGTGAGCGCGTGCGCGAGGCCTCCCCTGTGTTCCCCTCGAACCCAAGGTTGACCCGGGCCCCATTCTCGGCGCTCTCCCGTTCGTAAGGGGAGATCAGGCTGCCAGAGTCGATGGCCGGAGAATCGAGTAGATCCAGCGCGAAGGTCCCGCCGTGCCAGCTACCGGCGGTGGACATGAGGTGGAAATCGTCGTCCTCCCCGTAGAGCGCGCTGACGCTTCCATATCGCAGAGTCGCTTGAGCCTGGGAGGTGCTCGCCCCAGCTACGATGATCTGCTCGGAAGCACGGATCGGTCGTCGCAGCGAGTTATCCGGAGTGGTCCATTCAAGCAGGGCCATAGTGGAACCGCCATTGGCAGGATCCACCACCTCATACATCAGACTGACCCAGCCTGCACCAGAAGCCGTGTAGACTGCAGATTGCTCCCCGGAGGAAATCGGGACAAATCCCTCGATCAAAACCGATCCCGCAAGAGTGAGCCTTTGCGGCCCCTGTCCGTTGATGACGAAAGTATACTCGCCGCCAGAGGGCAGGTAGATCTCTCCAGTCCAGCGGAACGATTGACTGTCAGCGGGTTGCCCTGGGAACCCGCGGAACGACCCAAATGTGGCAGCGAAGTTTACCGTCCCATCGAACAAGGTGATCGCCGGACTCCCCGAAAAGTTGGCGTTGCCAAAGTATTCGAACCGCAACCCACTCTGGTCGGCATAACCGCGGAGCCCATCAGCACCGGCGGAGTTTACAAAGCGCGGGTCGCCGGTGATGGAGTGAACATCAAAACCGATCTCGTAGCGCCAGTCCGCAAGGGCGGCGATCGGATTCTGCCACAGGGCTAGCTTTGCGCCGTTCTGCAAATGAAAGAGATTGTAGTCGCTGGAGAATCCTCCTTGCGAGGAGTTGGCAACACGGAGGGCGTATCGATCAGCGCCGCTGACCTGGAGAATATTGTTCAGCAGTTGAACATTCCGTGAGCTGCCAGTGATCTGTAAAGCATCCGCGTCGACTTGCGAAACCGTGTTGCCGGTAAAGAAGATCGTCCCATTGCTGGTGTTAACATTGTCCAGCAGAACCCCACGGGTTCGATTGTCGTAGATCAGGTTCCCTTCAAAACGATTCGTGCCGTAATAGGTCTGGGAATGAATCCCTGTGGCGTTATCGTAAATGACATTGCCTTGAAGGGTGATATCGCCGCGCCCGACATAGATACCAGTGCCTGAGTTTCCGAACACTCGAGAGGACTGAAGAGTGCCATTGATGATCGTCACCCCGGTGCCGTTCCGCCACGCACGCACTCCATCCACCACACCGTAGAAGTCCTGGATGTTGAAGCCCGTGGTATTGTCCAACGCCTCCTCCTCACCGTGATTACCGTAGCCCCGGATGTCAAAACCGGTGCCATTGCCGTAGGCCAGATTGTGATCACTACTTCCGGGCTGGGACGCGGTGGTATCTTCGAAATAGTAACCGCGCCCATTGTCGCGCGCTACATTGCCACTGATCTGGAAAGCGGAGGCGATAACCACCAATCCCGTCGTCTGGTTGCCGAAGACCAAGTTGTCCCTAACGATGACCGTGTCTCCTACGTTCTCCAGATAGATCCCATACTCCGCGGTGCCATTGATGTGATAGGCCTGATTCCGCAGCACGGTAGGATCTAATCCGCGGCTGAACACGCCGTAATTCTGATCACGACTATCGGAGACATTGTCACCATAGAAGGCATTGTCTCGGATCACCGCCCCGGCAGAGGACGCACTGACAATATTCACGCCCGCATTGGCGTTCTCGAAGACGCGGGAGTGTTGGAGCGTGAAGAGCGAGGAACCGTCGCCAGCAGCCGAGAGATAGATACCTTCGTAGGCGCCGGTGATAGAAAGGTGGCTCAGCGTGATGGCATCCGCATCGTTCAGTTCGAACACATAACTACCCGCCGAAACATTCCCTCTATTGAGCAGCGCTTCACGACCCGCGGTGATGGGACCCTGGATCCGTGCTCCCGAGTCTGCACGAGTGATAATGATGTTCGCGGACAGATTGTAGACGCCTGTATCCACAAAGATGGTATCACCAAACTCGAGGTCATAGGTCTCAAGAATGGCACGGACGGAGAGCTTGGGAGTGGCCCGGGTCAGACCGTCATTGGCGTCATTGCCCGGAGCGAGCGTGTACTCGTCCAACTCCGTCGAGCCGTCGTTGACATAGTAGTTCGCAATCGGGGGAATGACGCTGAAGAGTGCGTCGGACGTGTCCGATATGTTTGCATTGCCTAGGGAGGCAATACGAATGACATACTGGTCAGAGGGTTGGAAGACTGCCTGAGACAGGGTCCAGTTGTAGCTACCGTCGTTCGCCTCGTTGGTGGCAATGTCGATGAAAGGCCCCCCTGCCCCGTTCAAGGAATATTGCAGCCGAACGTTCCCAGAAAAGCCATCCGACCGCCAACGGATATCGAACGTCGTCTTCTGAGGCAGGCGCTCCCCGCCGTTGGGATTGGTGACCAGAATGTATTGGGCGGGACTCCTCGAGGCGGTGGCTGTATTGCCATACGCCCCCAGGTTGACGTAGCCACCGTTCTCCTCGGTCTCGCGACTGAAGTCATCGCCCGGCCGCCCCCGATCAATCGCAGGGCTTTGCGAAAGATCCGCAGTGAAACCTGTTCCCGGCTTGAAGCTTCCGAATCGGGATCGCTCATGGAAATTGTCGTCGGTTCCGTCCGCGACCACCACGCTAGGCACAAGATAGCCAACCGCAATGACCTGGACCTCCCCACCACTGGCGGGAGTGATCCATTCGAGGCGCGCGCTGGATGTGCCGCCGTCGTCCGCCATCTCATAGCCTATCTCCAACCATCCGGGTCCGGCGGCGCTATAGACGTAGGTTTGCTCTGCATTCGACGGAGAGGAGAAATCATCAATCACCAAGAGGCCCCCCAGAGAGAGACGCTGTGGCCCACCCGAGTTGATGCGGAAGGTATATTGACCCGCAGCCTCGATACGGATGTAGCCCTGGAACCGGGCTGACCAATTGTCATTTCCGAGCAACGACGGGTCGGGACTGGAGAATGTGGAACTGAAATTGACCACCCGCTCCAACCGGGACAAGGCCGGGGCTCCACCGAAGTTTCTCCCGATGTAGTAGCTCGCATTAAGTCCCTGCTGAAGCTGAGCACCCAGAATGTTATCCAAACCGTCCGCGTCGACGAACTGAGGGTCCACGCTTAAACTATCCCCATCCCGGAAGTTGCTAAACTGCCAATCGGTAAGCGTGACGCGATCGCCCTGCCAGAACCCGACCTTTCCGCTGTCGGTGGCGTAGAGGAGATTGAAATTGCTGGTAAAACCGATCTGGCTGTCGTTCGCAATCCGCACCCCGTAGCCCGACTGGGTCCAAATGATATTGTTCCTCAGACGCACATTATCTGTAGCGGAAGCATAAATGCCATCGGCAGTTGGCTCGTAGAAGGTATTGCTGACAATCTCATAGCCAGCAGGCTGGGTACCCGTGATACGCACGGCGGCGGTCTTATGGCCGTAGAAGACATTGTTCTGGATGAGATAGGCACCTCCGGTGTAAGCCGTGGCCATAAGCCCAATGTCATTGGAATAAATGGTATTGCCAACCAGATCGATCGGCTGGACCTCACTCAAGACGCCTACCCCCGAGTTCCCGTAGATACGGCTATCGTAGATCGCTCCGTCCCAAAGGTAGACCCCGGTGACGTTGCCATAAACCTTTGCACGATTGATGGTCAGTGTGCCGGAGTTCGCATTGCTTGAGATGCCATGGTTAAGATTGTCGTACGCTTCAGCATCGTTGAGGACGATCACTCCCTGCACCTCGATCCCTCCCGAGTTCGCGTGAACCCTTACATTGCTCCAAACTCCTGTGGTAGCCCCATCCTGCCGGAGTCCGGTGATGTTGTAGAAAAGATCCGCGCCCAGGATGGTCAGGACGGCCACGTCGCTTGAGTAGAGGCCGATCTGATTGTTGAAGGAGATTAGATTCTGTATCACCCCACCAGCGCCACCCAAAATCGCAACCCCATGCATATTGATTGGATGATTGTAACTGGTGACGTCCTTGATGAGATCGAAGTCGCTATTCCCGTCCACCAGAAGGCCGTGGCTGGATCCGTCCCGAAGAACCACCCTCTCCACCACCAAATCGTTCGAGCCACCGGTAGCATGAATCCCACTCTTGCCGCCGGTGAGAGTGAGGAAGCGGATCTGAACCAGATCCGCATCATCGAGGAAGATGAGGGTTTGACTCCCGTTGTCAGGGATCGCGGTGATGAACTCAGCCGTGCGGCTGGGATTCGTGGGCCCACGAAAGAGGAAGCCTCGGTCGGTGCCCAGTCCCACTCCTGGCTTGGAGCTCAGCGTCGCCGTATAAATCAGCGGATAAAGGCCCGTGTCGACATTGAGCACCGCACCACTTCCCAGATCGTACACCCGGAGCACATTGATCGGATTGGGCTTCGGGGCACTGGCGAGCTTCCCGGTGTTGCGGTTGGAGCCTAGAGCACCCGGCGTATACTCGTCGTTGGTGTCACTGCTGTCATCGACCCAATACACATCCCCAGTCTCAGGGACTGTGAATCGCTCCGAGCTTCGATCGATGACCGAGTTATCCGCCACGAGGGAAACCACAATCCTGAGGCCATAAACACCAAAGCCTAACTGGCTCTCCACAGGTTGCCAGAGGAACTCCCCGTCATCCGGTGTGGCCGCGGAGATGGTCTTGAAGAGCGCGGGTCCGTGAACAGGATCGTCCTGATAGAGATCAATGCGAACGCTGCTCTCCGCAAGATTGTTATAGGATTCCCAGCGGATCAACCTGGGTTTCTCGCGTTCCCAGTCCGTGTAGAGATCCGGGTAGCGAACGGCGATATGGGCCCGGGGAGTTTCGCCCTGCTCCGCCACGGTATTCCCAAGCGCTCCCTGATTGGGCATCCAGGTATCGCTCAGCAGATAGACAAAAGCCCCCTCCAGATAAGAATCATTCGTTCCTCCGCTTTCACGGTCGGCGTCAAAGCGGATTTTGACGCTCCGCGTCCCAAACGGCAGCACCTTGTGCTGTCCCACGAGTTCCCAACGATCGGAGACATTCGAGGCCTCTGACATGAGCGGAATCCCGATTTCCGCACCGTTGCTGTCGTAGAAGAAAAGCCGGAGTTTGCCACGGTCGTTCTTGGTTTCAGCCGCGCTTCGGACACGACCGCCGAACACGATCGCGAAATCCTGGGAGTCCAGATCCGTTGGACTGAACCCTGCGGAGAGCAGGTTCACCGTCTGTTCTGCAAACGCCTCAGCAACGGCTCCCGAGTAGAAGTAGCTACTCCCAGCAAAAGCGGCTGGATCCCCTGCACGCGTGGCCGCTCCCACGTTCACGGCCCATCCCTGAACTCCAAGCTCGAAACCTGGATTCGACAGCAGGTTGATATAGTTGGCGGACAAGCCTAAATCCGCGACGGGATCGGCGGCGTCAACCGTCGGACTGGAGAAACGCTGCCCCGCCACCAGATCAAAGACACGATAGTCGTTGCGGGCCCGGTTTAGAAATCGTGGTTCGGCCCAGAGAGGATTCACCGATGTTCGCCCAACGGAATGAAGATCGATCAGTGCCACGTCCGCTTGCAGGTCCAACACATCAGTAAAGTCCTTGGTCCAGTAAGCGATGCGCCCGGCACCCGTGGCAAAAAGATCATTGTAATCGCTGGCTACAGCCTTCTGGCTGTCATTCGCCACATACAAAGCATAACCCTGCTCCGCCCAAAGGATATTGTTTCGGATCTCAACATTGGACGACCCGTTCGTCAGGCGGATTGCATCACCTGACGGAGCGTAGATGGTGTTGTTGACAATGCGGACATCGGAGCGGGCTGACACTAGAATCCCCTGGGTGGTGTTCCGATAGATCAAATTGTGAAGAATAATCTGGCCGTTGTTGGCCGCGATCCCAACGCCGTTTGCACTGATGCGATTGAACTGGATGATCCCGATGAAGTTCACCCCGACCTCATTCGCCTCGATCAAATTGGCCGTCTCGATGTCGGCCCCACCCAAGACGCCAGAGCCCGTGACGCCCGTCGTGTTGTGATGCACATGCTGGGCTCGCATCAACCCAGTCAGAACGACACCCACGCCGTTCTCGAATATCTGATTCGGGATGGCCTCCCCTACAAAGCCAAGGCCCGCGCTCCCAGATGCGGTCGCTTCGACACCCGTGGCGTTCCCGTAGATCCGATTTCCGCTCAGGGTAGCCGCAGCGCGATACTTAACGCCCAGCGTACCCCCATGAATAGCGTTCCCATGAATGACTCCGCCAAACGGGCCAATGATGTCCAGGCCCGTTGCGGTGAAACGGATGTCGTTTCTCTCGATGTTACCGTCTGAACCCAGTCCGAGGGATACGCCATTCGAGGCGATGATGTTATTGTCAAAGACCACGATCCCAACGGCTCCAGCCCCAGTGACGGAAAGGCCCAACTGGGAGGCTTCGATACGATTGTTCAGGAGGGCGGGAGCCGAGGCAGCACCGGTGAGAGTGACCCCTGTGCTTCCTCGTAATGTATTGTGAACCAGCTGGGCAGCGTTGCCGCCGTGGATCGTCACACCGCCGTTGACGACGCTTTCACGCAGAGAGAAACGCGAAGCGTTCACCGCGTTTACCGATCCGGTTACGGTCAAGGCTTGAAGCGACACATCAGACGCAGCGATGACGACATCGCCGGTGATGGTTGAACCAGGGCCTCCCAATACGACCAACCCCGCGTCACCAGCACTGACATTGAAACCACCCACTGAGCCGAGGATGATCAGCACGTCCCCGGCTCCGAGGTCCTGCGCGTCGAGGAACGCCTGAACATTAAACCCGCTGCCAGCGATGTGCACCGATGTGGCGGTGTGAGTGTTCGCACGGAGATAGGTTTGAGGAGAGTCTTCAGCCTGATCCGTCCAGGCAATGAAGGGATGACCCGTAGAGTCCACGGCGAGGTCCACTTCGCGGATCAAACCGCCGGTTTGGCTGACCCCTTCGTAGCTGCGATCAAGGCTCACGGCCGCGGCAAAGGAGGTGCCGTTCCACGCCGTGGCGTAGAGAGCTTGGCGGGTGCCGACGCGGTTCTGAACCGTGTCATCGATCCAGACCAAGCTTAGGCTGGTTCCTTGAGAGGCAAGCTGCGCCAGGGTCGCGTGCCCCCTGGTGTTTGAAACGCCCCCGCCAGCTGCGGAAATCGCCGTACGTATCCCCCCCGAGAACCGAGCTGCATAAATTTCGCTAAAGCCTGAGGTCTCATCCTGCCAGGCAGCGAACACATCGCTACCCAAATAGGCCAAGCTCGATCTCGAGCTAGCCCCAGGCGTCGCGCTCACGCCTCCCGCAGAGGAGGAGCCAGCCACGCCAACCCAGGCCGCACCGCTGGATTGCTTCAGATAAATCTCCGTCGAAGCGCCCACGGTCTGGGTCCAGGAGGCGGACACCTGCGTGCCATTGGTGGCCAGGGCGAGATCCGCGATGCTCGTTGCGGATGCTGAAAGTCCAGTGCCGGAGGCCGCGGCTGCCCCTCCGAAACCGCTCCAAACCCCGCCGCTAAATTGCTTCGCATAGACATTGGCAACGCCTCCTGTGGATTGGATCCAGCCCAAGACCGGGCCGGTGGTCACTTGAACCAGGACGGCGAAGTCGGCAGTTCCAGGTGCTCCTGCGCTGACACCCCCCGCCGAAAGCGATGTCCCCAGGGCCACCCAATTCGCTCCGTCCCAACGCGCCACGCGGACCTCACTCCCAGTGGAGGTAAACTCGGTCCAAGCCACCATCGGACGGTTACTCGCGTCGAGTGCCAAGGTGGGACGGCGGGAGGAGGTAAGGGTATTACTCACCCCTCCCTCGCGCGCGCTGTTGCTAAGCTCGCTCCACACCCCGGAGGCAGAGATTCGTGCGACGTAAATTTCATAGTTCCCGTTGCGACCATCCACCCAACTCACGAAAGCATCACCGTTGGGAGCCACCGTGAGGCTCGGCTCCAAGCCAAGGCTGTTACTATTGCTCAGGCCCTTGCCAGAAGCCGAACCGGAGAACTCTACCCAGCGTCCACGAGAGTTGACGCGATTCTGGAGGGTGCTGGAGGCCCTGCTGATGCCAGTGGTTGGCTGAACCGCGGGGGCCGGGGTGGCTGCGGGCGGGTTGAAGGCGAAGGCATCTATGGCTTCTCCCGCTCCGAAATTGACAAGGTTGCTCGTGCCAAGGCCAGCATCGATTGCGTCGTCCTCTCCCTCACCATACAAAAGATCATTCCCGCCATTGCCGAAGAGGCGATCTCGCCCGGAGCCTACCTCGTTGGCGTTGGTTCCGAAGTCTCCGTAGAGGAGGTCTACTAGGTTGTCATCCCCAGCCCCCCCCGTCAGATGACCGTAGAGGGTGTCATGCTGAGCCCCACCCAGGATCAGATCGCTTCCCGCGTCACCTGAGATGACATCATCGCCAGCCCCACCGTCCAGAATGTCATCCCCTGCC
>CAMAVD010000043.1 GCA_945861575.1 Akkermansia muciniphila | reverse complement strand
CATTTCATCAACGAGGCGGTCAAGAAGCAGCTCGACCTCGGCATTGAGATCGGGCCTCAGTCACCTTTGTCCGGTGAGGTCGCGGAACTCATCTGTGAGTTCACGGGGATGGAGCGGGTGACTTTCTGCAACACCGGTTCTGAGGCCGTCATGGCCGCACTCCGCATCTGCCGCACAGTGACGGGGCGTACTAAGATCGTGCTCTTCGCTGGAGCCTATCATGGGACCTTCGATGAGGTGCTCGTGAAAGGCGCCACGGTCAAAGGGCAACCCCGCACCCTGGCTATTGCGCCAGGTGTAGCCCCGAACCTCATCGAGTCCGTCGTGGTGCTGGAGTATGGCGCTCCGCAATCTCTTGTGTGGCTGCGAGAGCATGCCGAAGAGTTGGCGGCGGTGCTCGTAGAGACCGTTCAGAGCCGCCACCCAGGCCTGCAGCCTCGTGAGTTCCTCAAGGAAGTGCGCACCCTCACGAGGCAGGCGGAAACGCCGCTTATTTTTGATGAGGTTATCACGGGATTCCGCTGCCATCCCGGCGGCGCCCAGAAATACTTCGATATCGAGGCCGACTTAGCCACCTACGGTAAGATCGTGGGAGGCGGTATGCCCTTCGGGTTCCTCGCGGGCAAAGCATGGCTGATGGACGCCTTTGATGGCGGCCAGTGGCAGTACGGCGATGAATCGTTCCCACCCACAGGGGTGACCTTTTTCGCGGGAACGTTTGTGCGGCATCCCCTCGCGATGGCTGCTGCCAAGGCGATGCTAGCGCACCTCAAGGAGCAGGGACCAGAGCTGCAGGCCGAACTGGCGCGCAGAACAGATCGCATGCTGGGGGAACTCAACCGCTACTTCTCCACGCACAACGTACCGCTGCACATCGAGCACTTCACGAGCATCTGGTACCCGCACTTCGGGAGCGAAATAAAATCTGGATCCCTGCTCTACTTCCATCTGCGCGAGAAGGGACTTCACATCTGGGAAGGACGCCCCTGTTTCCTCTCAACAGCCCACACAGCCGAGGACGAGGCGTTCATCGAGCGAGCGTTTAAATTGAGCGTGGCCGAGATGCAACTGGGAGGCTTCCTTCCCGGCACGAGCGATCCCGAGTTTGCCTCGGAAGCATCCAAACGCCGCGCCGAATCCGCACCGATCGTCGAAACGAGGCAAGCACAGTCTGTCCCCCCTCCTGCCCGGCCGAGCGCGGAGGGAGCCATACCGCTGACCGAGGGCCAAGTTGAGATGTGGCTGGGTGCTCAGATAGACCCGGAGGCCTCAGGAACCCTAAATGCCTGCTCTGTCCTTGAGTTCACGGGCGCGCTGGATGAGCGTGCTCTAGAAAGCGCTATTCAGCAGGTGATCCACCGACATGAGGCGCTCCGCGCGACCGTGAGCCCGGACGGACTCTCGATTCAGATCGCGCCATTCATGGACGCAGCACTCGTCCATCACACCCTCACAGACCTGCCGCGACCCGAACGAGCCATCAGGGTTCAATCGATTCTTCAGCAGGAAGGCGCAAGACTCTTCGATCTCTCGAAGGGACCTCTTTTTCACCTCGATCTGATCAAGCTCTCAGCCACGGAGAACTTACTGGTCTTTACGATCAATATGATCGCCTGTGATGGCTGGGGGATCAACATCGTCCTCGAAGAGATCGGTGAGATCTACTCGGCTTCTGTCGAATCCCGCCCCGCAGCGCTGCGACCAATCGTACCTTTGCGCGACTACGCCGCATGGCTCTCCGAACCGGAGCAACAGGAGGCCGCCAAAGCCGCAGCAGACTTCTGGCTGTCTCAGTTTAAGTCCCTCCCTCTGCCAGTCGACCTTCCCTGTCCGGCAGCACGTCCCTCCCGACGGACAGTCAGTGGCGATCGAACCACGCTGCGACTCGGAGCGGAACTCTATTCAAGATTGCGCGAGACGGCTAAGGCTCAGGGAGGCACCCCCTTTGCCTTGCTCTTTGCTGCCTACCAAACTTGGTTAAGCCGCTTAACCGGTCAAACCGATCTCGTAATTGGTGTCCCGTACGCAGGCCAGTCCGCCATGGGTTCGGAAACCATAGTAGGGCAGTGTGTCCACATCCTACCCATCCGCGCGCGCTTCGACGCCGAGATGCCGTTTGCGGAGCTGTTGCGATTGAATCGCAACTGGGTTCTGGATGCTCAAGAAAATTGGAATTGCTCCTTCGGGTCCATCGCCCAGAAGCTGGACCTCCCGCATGATACGAGCCGCATTCCGCTGGTATCTGTCCTCTTTAATCTCGACCCGCCCATGAGCAAAGTGCGGTTCTCGGGACTGGAACGCCGCATTTCCTCTGGCCCTCGGGTCTATTTCCAATACGACCTCGGCTTCAATCTGGTCGATGAGGGGCAGGAACTACTCGTAGAGCTCGACTATAATAGTCGACTCTTCCCAGCCGATCTCATGGAGATCTGGCTCAGTCACTTTCAGACCCTCCTTGAAGCGGCGGTGGTGAATCCAGCCTGCAAGCTGGGCCTACTGCCCATGCTCGGAGCGCAAGATCTGGATGAGTTGCTAAAGGTCGGCGGCACGGGTACGGGCGAGGAGTCCAAGGACACCCTCAGAGTGGAGGATTTATTTAGCCAATCTGTACGACAGTTTCCCCATGCCATCGCGCTGGAGCTCCAAGGCAGGCGCCTCACCTACAGTGAGCTCGACAAACAGTCCAACCGCGTCGCTCGGCTCCTGAAGCAATCCGGTATCCGTCGAGGCTCGATCGTCGGTCTGGCCGTGCCGCGCTCCACAGAAATGGTCGTGGCGCTTCTGGGAACACTGAAGGCGGGGGCGGGTTACGTCCCATTGGATCTGAGTCTCCCACCCTCCCGACTGACACACATGCTCGAGGACTCGGCGGCTTCCCTGGTCCTCACCCTAGATGAAGCTCAGAAATCCATACCTCCCTCATCCGCGCAAGTCATCTGCCTCGACATCGACCCCGGCCGCTGGGAGTCCCTATCCGACGCCCCTCTTAAAGAGTCATCGGGAGATTCCGAAGATGTGGCCTACCTCATCTACACCTCAGGCTCCACAGGGAAACCGAAAGGCGTCCTCATTCGGCATCGATCGGCCGTTAACTTCCTGCGATCGATGCAGAATGAACCCGGCATCACAGCGCAGGACGCCGTACTGGCGATCACGACTCTCTCCTTCGACATCTCAGTTCTGGAGATGTTCCTGCCCCTTTCAGTCGGCGCACGGATTGTTCTCCTTCCGCGCGAGACCGCGATGGATCCGCATCTCCTATCGGATGCCATAGAGCAGGCGAGGGTGACGCTAATGCAGGCGACCCCAGCCACGTGGCGGCTCCTGGTAAACTCAGGTTGGAAAGGCCACAAGGGCTTAAAGGCGCTTGTCGGTGGAGAGGCTCTGAGTGGCGACCTGGCCGAGCGTCTGATCGAAGGATGCGGAAGCCTCTGGAACATGTATGGACCAACCGAGACAACCGTTTGGTCTTCGGTGTCGCAGGTCAAAGACCCACGAACGGTCTCGCTGGGACATCCGATCGCCAACACACAACTTTATGTCGTCGACGAACAGCTCCGGCCTGTGCCCGTTGGAGTGCCCGGCGAGCTTCTCATCGGGGGCGCTGGCCTAGCCCTTGGCTACCAGAACAATCCTGATCTCACCCAAAGTCGCTTCGTTGACAACCCATTCCATCCGAAGCTCAGTCCGAAGGTGTATCGAACGGGAGATCAGGTAAGGCGGCTGCCCAGTGGGCGTTTGGACTACCTCGGTCGGTTAGATTTTCAGGTCAAGATTCGTGGACACCGTGTGGAATTGCAGGAAATTGAGTCCGCTTTACTTCAAGACCCCCGGGTCCAGGAGGCCGCTGTTATCGCCACCGAAGGCACTCCAGGCCAAGCCGAGCTGATAGCATTTGTCGTCTTGCGCACGGGGCTTGTGTCACAGGAGTCAAGCGGCCCGACTCTCAACGACATCCGCCGCAACCTAAAACAAAGCTTACCCGAATACGCAGTTCCAGGCCGCATTCAAAATCTTGTTTCACTTCCCAAGAACAATTCAGGGAAGATCGATCGGAAAGCACTAAAACCACCGCTAGAAGTCAGCGATGTCGTTCTCGCAAAGGCGACACGAATCGCTCCGCGGACGTCGACGGAGAAGCGCCTAGCCGAGATTTGGTCAAAGCTCCTGAAGGTCGAGTTTATTGGAGCAACCGATAACTTTTTCGAGTTGGGGGGGCAGTCCCTGAAAGCAGTGGCGCTCTTCGCCGCCGTCGAGAAGGACTTTGGAAAAAAGCTACCTCTGGCAACCCTGTTCAAGGCCCCAACGCTGGAAGAGCTGGCTTCCATCATCAGCGGCGAGGCGATCCAAGCTCAACGAACTTGGAGTTCGTTGGTGCCGATTCAACCGCGCGGCGCGCGGCCCAATTTGTTCCTTGTTCATGGTGCAGGGGGCAATGTCCTGCTGTATCAGGCGTTAGCGCGTCATCTTGCGCCAGACTATCCGCTCTATGGGCTTCAATCGCAGGGCCTTGATGCCAAAACACCTCCCTTAGAGAACCTGGAGGCCATGGCGGCGCTGTATCTCAGTGAAATCAAGGCTGTGCAGCCGAAGGGTCCCTACTTCCTCGGCGGATACTGCATGGGAGGCACGATCGCCTATGAGATGGCCCAGACGCTTACGGCACAGGGAGAGACCGTGGCGCTGGTGGCGATGCTCGACACCTATAACTTCGCGGTCATGGGCAAGAGCACGGGTCCCAAGGCGGTTCTTCAAAAGCTCAAGTTCCACGTAGGCAACTTTGTGAAACTTCGCCCAGGCGAGATGCTCGACTACGTAAAGGAGAAAGTCCGAGTTGCCAAGGACGGCGAGCTTAAGAACTGGATCGGTCGCGGAGCAAAGGAACCCAAAGCTGACCAGAGCTCCGAGGCGCGAGAGAGTTCTGTACAGTCAGTCAACGACGAGGCCTGCATGCTCTATGCGCCCAAGCCTTACACGGGCTCCTTGACGCTCTTCAAGCCGAAGGTGAACTACGACTTCTATCCTGATCCCAATATGGGCTGGGGGGACTTGGTTCGAGGCGGCCTGCACCATGTTGAGATGCCGGTCAACCCGCATGCGATGATTGTGGAACCTTATGTGCAGGATCTGGCACGACTCCTCAAGGAAAGCATCGAGTCGAGCTCCAAGACGATCGCCAAGCGAGAGTCCATCGGCACAAGGACCATTGCACGCGTGGCCTAAGAGACCGCGGGACCCTAACGATCTAATTCCTGAATACCTCCAAGGTGATGGACCTAGCAGACCGTCTGCGACGATTCCTAAAGAGACAGCTCACCCACAGCTGGATCGCTGGATCTGATTCGACATTGACAGGTTACGCTTTGAAAAACTAGTTTTTAAGGAGTGAACACGTGCAAAAAAACACCGCGATCCGTCCGTGAGTGGACGCTGTGGGCCGTGATCACTCTGGGGCTCCTAGCGATGCGAACGGTTTGTCCCGAAGCCAGTGCGGCTAGCGATGAATCTGGTGTCGCTTTCTTTGAGAACCGGATTCGCCCAATCTTTGCCGAACACTGCTACGACTGTCACAGTTCCGAGTCGAAGACCGTCAAGGGAGGGCTCAAACTCGATACCAAGGAGGATTTTCTTAAAGGCGGAGCGGAGGGGATCATCGTCATTCCTGGTCAACCTGACCGAAGCCGTTTGATTGGGGCGGTAAGGCATACGGACAAAACCTTGCAGATGCCCTCGATCAAGGCCGGTCTGGCGAAACTGCCGAACTCCGTCATCGACGATCTCGAGCGGTGGGTGAAAATGGGCGCCCCGTATCCGGAGACTCCCGCGAGTCGTAAAATGGCTGCTCCCCGCCTTTGGGCATTGGAACCGGTCAAAAGCCCCGCACTGCCCTCGGTGAGGAATCAAGCGTGGCCGTCGACCTCTCTCGATCGTTTCATCCTCGCCAGGCTTGAGCATCAGGGTCTCCAACCCGCAGCGCAGGCTGACAAGCTCACGCGGATCCGACGTGTCACCTTTGATCTCACCGGACTTCCGCCCACGCCAGAGGAAGTCGCGGATTTCCAAGCGGACAGTTCCGTTGCCGCCTTTGCAAAGGTCGTGGACCGTCTGCTCAGCTCACCGCGCTACGGCGAGCACTGGGGGCGGCATTGGTTAGATGTCGCTCGCTATGCGGACACCGCCGGGGATACGGCCGACTATCCCCTGCCCGATGCATGGCGCTACCGAAACTACGTGGTGGATTCATTCAACTCCGACAAGCCCTACGACGAGTTTGTGCGAGAGCAGGTCGCGGGAGACATTCTCGCAAAGCAGGGACCTCGGGATAAGTATGCCGAACGAGTGGTGGCGACCGGCTACCTGGCACTCTCGAGACGCTTCGGCTTTGATTCGGAGAACTACCAACACCTCACCATCCAGGACACGATCGATACTCTAGGCCAGAGCTTTCTTGGGCTAACGATGGGCTGCGCTCGCTGTCACGACCACAAGTTCGACCCGCTGTCCATGCAGGACTACTATGGGCTCTACGGCATCTTTGCCAGCACACGGTTCTCTTTTCCGGGCTCAGAGCAAAAAGGACGCCACCGCGCACTGGTCCCCCTCGCGCCGGCGGAGGAATCTCAGTCGAAGTGGCGAGAACTCCAGGTCGGATACGCCCAGCGCGGATTAACTCCCCCGTCGGTGCTCCGGTCACTGGATGACATGGACGGCGATTTCGCCATGCAGCAGCCTGCGGCAGGCGGCAGCTACGGCGTGCTCGTTCCACCCTGGCTCTACGAGGGGAGTGTCTCGGTCAAGTCGGAAGCCCAAAGCCCATTCAAACACTTTCACCCATTCGGCAATACGGGAGTGAGCGTGAGAACCAACGCCGGAGCGTATCTCATCCGGCAAACAGTTCAGGCTAGGCACACGAAAGGTTTTGTTTACGTCAACCTTGAGTTTCGGGTGGCAACCAATGTGTCCAGCGCTGTCGGCCTCCATCGTTTCCTGGTCGGCCCCCATGCAGGCGCCCCTGCCCTGGAGGTATTTCTATCGCAGCAGAGCTTGTCGCTGCCCGGAACCCCTGAACCGCTTGTAATTCCCCTCCCCAAACCGGGGGCATGGCACTGCTTACAGCTGGTGCTGAATCTGAACTCGGGCACATTCAATGGGCGTCTCGCCCTGCCGGGAGAATCCATTACTATCGAGTCTCGCCCGCTGGCAAAGGCTTATGAACGCGGGATCAACCATGTGGCACTGGATTCAATGCGCAAGGGAGACGGCCCCCTACCAGGGCTGGAGATTGACAATATTGGGCTACAAGCAGAACCGATTTTGCCCGCTGCTACTGCCATAGAAACGATCAGTGCCCGGACCCCAACCACCGAAGCCCTCAAGGCGGAACTTCAGTTGCTCCTAGGCCTGGATGGTGACTTGGAAGGGCAGACCATGGGCAAGGCCCCAGCAGCCCCATTCCACCCTGGACCCAACAGCGGAGTGAAGATTGTCGATACCGCCCAAAGCCCGTTCACAAATGTCTATGCCGCTGGCAAGCTCGGGATCCACCTACCGGCAACCGCTGCGGGCGCCTATAATGGCTTTGGCAACAACCTAAGCAAACCCTGGAAGTCGGAGACGACCGAGAAGCTGTGGCTCAGCTTTGACATCCTCAGCGAAACGAACGACCCGATGCGGTCCGGCACCTGGCGGTTCCACGTGGGACACGGGGCCGGTCTACCCACGGTCGAGTTCGGTCTCAGCGCCACAGAGTTCTTTCGCCGGAGCGGGGACACCCGTGATCGGGTTGCGTCTCTCCAGCCCGGGGCATGGCATCAGTTGCAGATAGCCCTGGACCTCAAGGCGCGCACCTATACCGGCTCGCTATCCACATCGACAACCCACGCTGAAATTTCTGGAAACTTCGCCACCGGCTGGGACGGAATCATCGATTACATCTTCATCGATAGCGGCGGGCATATCCCGGGCGCCAAGCCGGCCCTGAGCGTCGACAATTTTGCCGTCACGGATCTGCCACTGTCACCCCTTGGCCAGCACAAAGAACCGCTCTTCGCGAACACAGCGACAGGCGCGAAGGAGCGGATCAACGACATCCGCCAACAATTGGAGCAGCGGAGCGCCGAGGATGAAGCCCATCGCCAGAGCCTCAACCTGCGGCTGGCAGCCGGTCCGGTTGGCCTAGCCTATGCGGTTTCCGAGGGCACTCCGCACAACGCTCGGCTCCAACTTCGCGGCGAGCCGGACCGCCCCGGCGCGGAGATCCAGCGCGGTTTCATTCATGCCCTTGGCAACGCCGAGATGCCGGAGACGAAAAGCGGCAGTGGACGGCTCGAACTGGCGCAATGGTTAACCCGCACTGACAATCCGCTCACTGCCCGTGTCCTGGTGAACCGGATCTGGCAATTTCACTTCGGACATGGACTGGTTCGAACGCCAAACGACTTCGGCAGCAGAAGCCAGCCGCCGTCTCATCCAGAGCTGCTCGATCACCTCGCCACCTCTTTCATGCGCGAAGGATGGCGCCTCAAAGCGATGCACCGTCTCATCCTGCTCAGCTCCACTTGGCAGCAAGCAAACGCCAGCAGCGAGTCAGCGGGGATCGACGCGCCTTCACCCTCCAAAAACAGCGTGCGACCGACCGAGGCGAACCCTGAAGCCTTTAACTTCTTTCCCCGCCGTCGGCTCAGTGCCGAGGAGATCCGCGACTCGATACTGTTCGTCAGCGGTGCCCTGGATATCGCCCCAGGCAAAGAGCATCCCTTTCCCCCGCCCTACCAATGGGGCTATAGCCAGCACGCGCCGTTCGCGGCAGTGTATGACCATGACAAACGCAGTATTTACCTCATGGTACAGCGAATTAAGAGGCATCCTTTCCTAGCCTTGTTTGATGGAGCGGATCCAAACTCATCGACAGCAGAGCGCCGAATTACAACGGTTCCGACGCAGGCGCTGTACTTTCTGAACGATCCATTTGTTCACGCCAAGTCTATCAAGTTCGCGGAGCGGCTTCAGACAGCACGAACGACGGAGAGAGGTCAGATGGAACTCGCCTCACAACTCGCCTTCGGACGGTCCCCGAGCCAGGCTGAACTGGAAGACGGGGCGGAGTTCCTGGCGGCATGCAGATCTGAGTTGAGCGCCAGCGGCACCGAGGACAAGGGCAAGGCGGCGCTTGCCGCGTATGTCCGCACGCTGTTTGGCAGCAACGAGTTTCTTCACTGCGATTGACTCATGAAACCCACTCCCCCTCTTACCTTGAGCCGTCGGAGCATGGTGAGTTCGATGGTTGCGGGCAGCGCTCTGCTACCAGCCCTGATCTCGCAAATGCTCGCCGAAGAGCGCGGTTCCTTCACGGATCCGCTTGCAATACGACCGACACATTTTTCGGCCAAGGCAAAACGTGTCATCTTTCTCTTCATGAACGGTGGCGTGTCCCACGTAGACTCCTGGGATCCAAAGCCACGGTTATTTAAGGGGACGGACCAGTCGGTATCGGTGGACGAATGGCAGGGGAGGAAGGGAGACTATAAGATGTACCTCACCCGACCCCTCTGGGAGTTCAGTCCCCACGGTCAGTGCGGCACCGAGGTCAGCGCGCTTTTCCCTCACACCGCTCAGTGCGTGGACGACATCTGCGTGATCCGCTCAATGCGTTCGGACCACACGAATCATTATGAGTCCACTCTCGGGATGCACACGGGTTCGTTCAATTTTGCCCGTCCCAGCATTGGCTCATGGGTCAGCCACGGCCTGGGGAGTGAGAACCGCAATCTCCCGTCGTTTGTGGTCATATCACGGCAGACGCCGTATGCGGGCAACCAAGTCTGGGCCAGCGACTTTCTTCCGGGGGCGCATCAAGGAACCCTGATAGTACCAGGAGCCGACCCCATCGCGAATATCCGTCGCAGAGCCGCCACCCCTCATCTTCAGGAATTGGAACTGCAGGCCATGGCCCGAAGGAATCGCCAACACCTTCTGAGCCGTGCAGGCGATCCGCTGCTCTCTGCTCGCATCAAGTCATTCGAAACCGCATTTGGCATGCAGATGGAGGCACCCGAGGTTTTCGATCTCTCCAAGGAAAGCGACAACACGTTGAGCCTTTACGGGCTCGAACGGGGCTCGACCGAAGGCTTTGGATGGCAATGCCTCGTCGGACGGCGACTCGCTGAACGCGGCGTGCGATTCATCGAATTGATTGATGGAGGGTCCAGCAACAATTGGGATTCGCACGGCGACATGAAGGCCCACGCTCCGCTGGCAAAGAACGTCGACAAACCCATCGCTGGTCTACTCCGCGATCTGAAGCAGCGTGGGATGCTCGATGATACGCTGGTGGTGTGGACCACCGAGTTCGGGCGCACTCCCTTCAAAGAAGCCCCGGGCCAGGCGGGACGCGAACATCATCACTGGGTGTTCTCCTCATGGATGGCCGGTGGTGGGGTAAAGGGCGGTACGGTGTATGGCGAATCTGACGATGCCGGAATTCGTGTGGCCAAAGACGAGGTCCACGTTCACGATTTCCATGCTACCATCCTGCACTTGATGGGATTTGATCACGAATTGCTCACCTACCGCCACAACGGGCGTGACTATCGCCTGACCGATGTCGCTGGACATGTGGTGAAACGGATTCTCGTCTAATCATCGGCGGAGAGTTGGCCGTTGCGCAACCGGTCAAAGCCGCTAGGACAGTTCGACTCATTTCTTGGACATTTGTTGCGCCCGTTAATCCTTCTCAGGCGGGCCACCGCCTCCTAGTATCGTTGGGTGTTCTGGCTGCGTCCCTGGAATGTCTCGTCAGTGCTTCGCCTCGCTTCAGGTCTTTTGATCTGTTTCGGGGTAAGCTGTTCCGTCCCCCTATTGCTCTCGGCCCTTATAGGCAGCTCCCGCATCCAGCCGCAGGATTTGAGGGACCCAGATGCCTTGGCGCAGGCCTTACTGGCCAGCCCGGTCTCTACGAACCAGGCTCTCACCAGACTCCGTTCACGACTCGACGCAGCGGACCGCAAGGCGATCCTCGCCGATATCGCGACGAACGGCATAGGGTTCGAGCGGCTTAGCATAGCGCTGACTAACGCACTAAACCGTGCCCTGGAGGATTCAGAGCTTCGGTCCCCCGCCCTGCTCCAGTCCCCAGCACTCAGTGCGCGTTCGTCCGCGCTCGCGCGAAAAGCCCACACCGAACTGGAGTATCGCCAGCTGAATCGACAGATTCTGCAGGACGCCCTCGGGGAATTTTTACGCCCGCCCCGCCATGCTGTGGAGCTGTCCCCGAGCAGCGCGTTCTTTATCCCATCCATGGCAACCACCTTCTGCCTCTACATAGGCTTCCTTTGGGTCATGTCCCGTTTTCTTCGCGATGAAGAACTCAGCTGGAGGACGTTTCTCGCGGGGGGATCCACGGATCCCCTCTCAGCGATTCTTCCCGGAGTTGCCGCCGGTGTGGCGGGTGCCTTGCTGATGCTTCCGGTCAGCCTTCTGTCCAGCTGGCTGTGGAAACTTTTGCTTCACGAGCCCCAGCTCCAACAGCCGCTGGCACTGCTCCAGCAGGCAAGCCAACCCCTGCAAAGGATCGCCTTCATCGGCATCGCCCTCCTGGCCGCCCCGTTGATCGAGGAGCTTTTTTTTCGTGGAATCCTTTTTACCGCGCTTCGCCATGCGGGCTGGAATCGTGGCGCTTGGGTGATGTCTGCCGTGGCTTTCGGGGCGATCCACTTCGACCGCGAAAAATTTCTTCCACTGGCTTTGCTCGCGCTCATCTTCACGGCCGTGTATGAACGCACACGCACCCTGATCGGCCCGATCACGGCCCACGCGACCTTTAATGCCGTCAACCTGGGCCTTTTCCTGAGCCAGGCTCCAAAGCCCCCGATTTGAGCGCCCCACACAACGCCCATGAACGAGTTCGATCTCATCCGCCTGTTGACGCGAGGCCTGACCACCAACTCCCACGTTCGCGTGGGGCCGGGGGACGACTGTGCAGTGATCGACCTCGGTGTCCCCAATCGCCACTTTCTGCTGAAGACCGACGCCGTAGTGGAAGGGGTCCACTTTACCGCTGACACCCCTCCGGAGCAGATTGGGCACAAGGCCCTCGCACGGAACCTCAGCGACGTCGCTGCCATGGGGGGGCGTCCCATCGCGGCTTTGATCACCTTAGCGCTGCCTGAAACCTTTCAGCCTTCCTTTGTCGCATCGATCTATGCCGGCATCGACGCCCTTGCTCGGCGCTATGAAACGGCCATCGTCGGAGGGGAGACCACCACCAACCCGGGTCGGATTCTCCTCTCCCTCACAGTTCTAGGATCGGTCCCAAGCGATCGCTGCATCTTGCGCCGTGGAGCGACACCTGGAAACGCTCTCTTCGTCACCGGCCAGTTGGGAGGGTCCCTCGCCGGGCATCATCTGACATTCGAGCCCCGGCTTGCCGAGGCTGAATGGCTGGCGACACACTTCCACCCCACTGCCATGATCGATCTGAGTGATGGCCTCGCCGGGGATCTGCGGCATCTACTCCGAGACGACGCGCTGGGAGCAGACATTCTCGAGACCGCAATTCCGATCAGCCCTGCGGCACGGATCCGTGCCCGCGAAGGTCTCAACCCAAAACCCGCGCTTTTGGCAGCGCTGACCGACGGCGAGGACTTCGAGCTTCTCTTCACCGTACCCGCGCGGAGCTCGGTCGCTCTGCTGGATGCCTGGAAAGAGCGATTTCCAAAAACACGACTCAGCTGCATTGGCAAAATTCGGAAGGAGCCGGGACTCGTTCTTCGAAGCAATCGCGGTTCTCGGGAGATCAACGATCATGGCTACGTTCATTTCACATAGCCCGGAAGAGACCTTCGCGCTGGGAGAACGCTGGGGACGATTGGCCCAAGCCGGATGGGTTGTAGCGCTTCAGGGAGACCTAGGCGCGGGCAAAACCCAGCTCGTGAAGGGTTTCGCCTGCGGCTTGGGAATTGCCGCCAGGGTGGTCTCTCCTACCTTTGCACTGATCCACCAGCACCATTCGGGCAGGCTCCCCTTGGTTCACCTCGATCTCTACCGCCTTGAAACCAGGGCCCAGATCGTCAATGCGGGTCTGGACGAGCACCTTTTCTCTCCACCAGGAGTGACCGTAGTGGAATGGCCTGAGCGCTGGCTATCCGGCGGAGCGGTTGTTCCAATGCCAGCGGGTTGGCGCTGGGTTCAAATCCTCCAAACTGGCGAGTCAGAGCGCAACATCACCTATGAAGGTATTGAGTCTTGAGTTCTCCTCGTCGCAACGCTCTGTCGCGGTTTTCGACCCAGCTCATATGGTCGAACCCATCGTGGTGGTCGCAATGCCCGCTCCTGCGCGGCAAGGGACCGGTGTCTTCGCCCTCGTCGCCGAAGCCCTCAGGCAGGTGGGTTGGCAGCAACAGGAAGTGACTCACTTGGCCGTCGGCCTGGGACCGGGATCGTATACGGGCATCCGCGCGGCCATTTCGGCGGCGCAGGGCTGGGCCGCAGCGGCACCCCTGATCGTCCTGGGAGTGCCAGCGGTCGACATGCTCGCCGAGCAACTCCGTCGCAAGGGAACGCGGGGAGAGGTGCTCCTGGCCTTCGATGCCCAGCGTGGCGAGCTCTATGCTGAACGCTTCCGAATAGACCCGAACGGCATTGAGTCCTTGTCTCATCTGCGACTGACGACCCTGGCGGAGGCGAAATCGGCCCTGGATGGGAGCATCCCGGTTCATGGGCCCGACCTCGAGGTCCTGATGGCGGAAGCCCGCCCCCTGTTTCCCTGCGCGGGGACCGCAGCGCGACTCGCCGTGTCGCCGTCCTACCGCGAGGTTCGTCCAGAGGCGTTAGCGCCGATTTACCTTCGAGAGGTGAGTTTTGTGAAACTCCCCTTATTCCAAGCTCGCCAAGAAAACTGAACCTTGGCAGCGTGCCGCCGCCATGGCCAGGAACACGTTTAATCCGCAGCGCGACCTCGTCTTACGTCAAGGGATGGCCACGTTGCTTTGCTTAAGCCTCGCAGCAACGCTCCCCTGCCTGTCAGGGGCTGAGTCCCAAGCCCAAACCAAGGGCCGCGGAGCCGCCGATGCACCGACAGCCCCGTCCAGTCCGTTTGGCTTCACAGGTCCCGAGGCCTTCCCGCTTGAGCTGGGCATCGCCTCACTCACGAGTGGAGATATTGATGGAGACGGGCTCACCGATTTGATCGTCGCGAACAACGAAAGCGCACGCGTGACTTTCCTGCTGAACCGCACCGGCAAGGCGGTGGAGGAGGCCGTGATACGAGGGACACGCAAAGACATCAACGAGTTGCCGCCCGATTCCCGGTTTAAAGTGGACAGCCTGACCTCTGAGAAGCGGATCGCGGCACTTCTTGTGACGGATCTCAACCAGGATCATCGACCCGACATCGCCTATATAGGTGAGCCAAAGCCTTTCGAACTGGTGGTGCATTTTAACCAGGGGAACCTCACCTGGAGCCCCCCGCGGCGCTGGAGGCTCGATGATCTCCAACTGAACCCAGACGCCCTCGTGGCGGGCGATCTGAACGGCGATGGCTCCACCGACCTCGCGGTTCTGGCAGAGGGGTATGTCGCGGTATTCTTCCAGTCCGCCGCGCACGTTTTGACCGAACCGGAAAAACTTCCCTACACCGGCACCGTGAAAGCGATCGCCATGGCGGATCTGGATGGTGACGGCCGCCAGGACCTGATCCTGATCCACCCTGAAGGCACCGCCCCCATCCGGCTCCGCCTCCAAACCGAGGGGGGACAGATGGGCCCTGAGCTGTATTTCAGCAGTCAGCCACTCCGAGCCTTGCGTGCGGGAGACCTCGATGGAGACAAACGAGCGGAGCTTGTCTCCGTAGCCCAGAGCTCAGGACGCGCGGCGACTTCCGTTCTGGATCGACAGAAAGCAGCCCCGCTTTCTGGTGAAGGACTCGCTGGCCAGTTCCAGGTGATGCCCTTCCCGAAGACAGCGAAACCCCGCAGAGGACTGGCATGGGCGGACATTGATAGTGACACGCTGGCTGATCTCCTCGTGGCGCAGCCCGAGACAGGTCAGCTCACCTACTTCGCGCAACAGAAAAACGGGGCGTTTGGGACGGCTAAGACATTTCCGAGCTTGGCCGGGGTAATCGATATCGCGGTAGCCGCAGCCCAAGGCACCCAGGCCGCGGAGATTTTCCTTCTCAGTACCGATGAGCGCCAGATTGGCGTGACCACGATCAATGCCCAGGGACGGATCACCTTTCCGACTCCGGTCCCATTCGAGGGAAAGCCCCTCGCTATGGCCGTCGGGGCTTTGAAGCGTGGCCAGCCACCCGTTCTCGCTGCGGTCCTGGACCTCGACGACCGGCGCCAACTTTCCATCCGAAGCGCGGATGGAAGCATCAAATCCCAGAAGCTCTCCGCCAGCTTCAAGTCCAACCCCGCGTCGATACTGCTTCACGACGCAAACCAGGACGGCCTGGAGGACTTGGTTATCCTGATCCCCTACGAGAAGCTGAAGCTTCTCCTCCAGGTGCCGGGGAAGGACTTTGAGGAAGTCGACGTGGCGCTGCCCGGAGGAAGCAACGAGCGCCCGTGGGCCAGCATCGCTGATGTCGATCGCGATGGTTTTCCGGAGCTCCTACTTGCGCAGAAGAATTTCATTCGGGCAGTGGTCCTGAAAAAGACCGACGCGGCCTGGACTTTGGTCGTGAAAGACCAGATCAACGGAGCGTCGGTCGATTCCCAGATTGTAGGAGCCGCCGCACTGCGAACAGGAGAAGGCGTTGCTGAGTCCCTTTTCCTGCTCGATGCGGACAGAAAGGCTCTCACCGTCACGGAACGCGACACGAATGGCGTATGGCAGATCACGCGAAACCTTCCCCTACCCTACTCCGACTTCAGCGAACTGCGCCCGGTCGGCATCGGATCGCCCAAACCCAACAGCATCGCTTTCCTGGGGGCAAGCGGAGTTGCGTGGCTGGCCCTGAGTGGCGAGAGTTGGCAACTGAAGGAACTGGACGGCTACGAGACCCCCGTGAAAGACGGCGTGCTCAGTGAGATCGCGCTTGGGGATTTGAACTCGGACGGGCGCAAAGACATTGTCTTCCTGGAAACGCGAAAGAACCACCTGGACCTTGTGAGCTTCTCCACCTCCCACAAATTGATCAACGGGAACCGCTGGCAGGTCTTCGAGGAGCGTACTTTCCGGAGCCGCAGAAACGACGGATCGGAGCCGCGAGAAGGCCTCGTTGTAGACCTCAATGGCGACGGACGCAACGACCTCGCGATCCTGGTACACAATAGAGTGCTGCTCTACCTCCAGCAGTGAGCCTCTTCCGCGTTGATATATTATATGCGGGCCTCGCTAAGGGCGAACCTCCACCCTGAGGAACAAACGTTCGGACGCTTCGTCATTGGGTAGTTTTGCGCTGGTGCTCCCCGGGCGACCGTTCACCCAGTCTCCCACGGGTGACCACTGCGAGAGGTCCGTGGAGCTCATCAGACGGTACCCGCGATCAGCGACGGAGGACCAGGAAACGTCTACTGTCCCGCTGGGATGCACTACAACAGGCAGCAGTCGCAAAACAGAACTCGCCTGGGTTGGGTCGGTGCCGGCAAGGAACTCGCCCAAATCGCTCATGCCATCCAAATCGGTGTCGAGCGTCGAGGGATGGGGCCCTACCGTGCCGAAATAGTGAAGCTCCCAGCTGTCCGCTATCTCATTGCCGTTGGAATCCGTGATGCCATAGCGGCCTTCGAAAAGGAGGGTCCCACCGACACTCAGAGTCAGAGTCTGGGGGGCGGGTGTGGTGTAAAAGGGCACCGCACCGTAGGTGATGGTGTAGGTGCCTGGTGGAAAGCCGGAATCGCTAAACGACGCTCCCTGCCCATTCACCGGCTTCGGCCCGCTGATCGAGAAGCGGGCTTGGGAGAGAGTGTTCTTCACTTGAAGAGTGCCTACAGGGGTGTTCTCAATATCAATTGAGAAATCGTCAACAAACCACCCCGACCGGAAAGTGGGTTCCAACGAGAATAGCACGTAGTGGAAGACCAGATAGACGACACGCCCTAGATACGGAGTCAGGTCGATCTCCTCCTGGTCCCATCCGCTCACGTCGTCACCGATCGATAGAAGGGTGACGGGTGAGGCAGCGTTATTGGTAATAATCAGCACCTCGCCACCGTGGAGGATGTCCAACTCATTGAGCATGCGGAAATCGTAACTATGCCAGAAGCGTAGGGTGGCCTTGTTCCCACCCGCTATGCTCAACGAGGGACTGATGAGGAAGGTCTCAACTTCGTCCCGCAAGCTCAGCGTGGGAATACTTGCCCACGAGTTTGGCACTGAATGAGGACCAGGACCAAACAATCTATCAGGCGTGCTCAAGGTCCAACTGTCTTGCGTGCCTTCAGGGTCGAACACGGTCCAGAGCGTGTCCGCATGGTCCATGGTGTCGGACCAGGGCGTTGCTAAGGGGGCCAGAGTGCTGAAGGTGTAGAACTGGCCGTTGTTGTCGTCACTTATGGAATTTCCCGCCTGATCGCGGCTGACGATGCGATAGAAGTACTCGCGATTTGGGGCCAGAGCCTGGAGTTTCACAGAATGGTCAACAATCAGGCCCGCCGCATAGGCAGCAGAACCGAGCCGTTTCGTTTCACCATACTCTACCAGAGCGTCGGTAGGTTCAGAGGTTGACCAACTGACAATCGCCTCAAGGTAATCCGGCTCCACCTCCGGTCCGAAGTCAACGCTCGGGGAGCTGGTATCGATCGTCGCAGCCCCCCGCACGATGGCCCCTGCGGCGGAGGCATCTACGTAATCGACCCGCAGCCCATCGCCATCCTTGGCCCGCACCTGACCCGGGGCAGAGGGTCCGCTCGTCGGGATCAGCGTGAAGGACCCGCGAAAGACGCCGGGGGTGGCGGTTTCGGACAAAACGAGCGCTGCCGGAGTAGGATCGCTATCGCTCGACACACTCACCAACGCCGACCCAATCCCCGCCAGATCGGAATCCCCTACCTCGATATCCACTCGGCTGGGAACGGTGAACCGGCTATCGCTGAGAGTGACGGTCCCGACGCCGTCGGCCCCTGGGGCCAGATAGGCCATCACTCGTTTCAGGAGATCCGTCCGATTGTTGGGACGCGGCCCGCTGGCAGGGACGGATTCAAACGGGAATGAGAGAAAGACGGTCCTCCCCCTATCCTCGCCCCCGATACGTGCGGGGAATCGCACCCCCGCAGCTCCGTTGACTGTGGTTTCAAAGATCATGCTGACAGCGTCGCTTGTCGGCACCAGGTGATCGGAAAAATCCGGGCCGCCAGCACCAAAGTCGGAGAAGTCAGGGTAATGAGAGAAATCGAGCACCAGCGACATTTCCGTTGAGACAGGATCCCCTGCCCCCCCAACAACGTGGCCGGTTGCGAGATCGGGGCTAAAGGAGCTCACGTGTGCTAGGTGACGGTGAAAGACGGTGTCCGTGAATCGACTGAGCCCCTCCATCGATGCCATGAAAAAGCCACCCCCCTTGGCAACAAAGTTCGTCAGCACGGTCAACTCCCCCGAGCCGATGCTCGCAAAAAGATCCATGTCGTTGATGCGCCAGATGACGGCTCGATAATTCTGCAGCCTCGCAAGGGTCAACTCCGGCCCGGTGCCACGATCGAGAACATCATACGAGATGTTGGCCGCAGTCAGCGAGTTCGTGTAGAGGCTCAACGGAAGGAAGTCGGTGTCGAGCAGAGTATCCGGCTCATAGGCATCCACAAGCAGTACCGTTTTCAACGCGGGTGCGGTAAACCGATAATTGAAGCCCCCATTGTCGTTGGTGGTGCCGTTGCCCGCCTCATCGAAGGAGACGACATAGTAAGAGTAGTCTTTGTTAGGGACCAATCCGTTAATGGGGATCTCATGCGTTAACTCACGCGCTGAGTCGGACGCAACCTCGGTGGGCAGGGTAAGTCCGTAATAGACGGCGGAGTCGGCAGCTTCATCCGTTCGCCAGCTCACCGTGGCGCCTCCAAAGCCGGACTCGCTCGACACCAGAGTGAGCTTGGGCCCCTCCAGATCTCCCATTGCGGAGGCCTTCAGGCTGCCGCCAGCCGAAACATATTCCGCCTCGATCACGTCCTTGTGGGAGATCTGGAGCGCTCCGACGACAGGAGACGGGCCGCGCACGGTAGCAACCGTACCGGTGAACACGAGCGAGGCGGCCCCCTTGTTCAGCACGAGCACCTCCCCCGCAGGCTCGGAGCTACTCCGAACCATCACGCTCAGGGAAGGCTGCCCTGCGCGGGCCGGATCCAGAACAGCCACACGGATAGCCGAAGGTGCGGTGTAGGAGGCACGATCCAAAATAATCGCGGAGGCGCCCGCGGCAGGAATGGACCCCGAGATCACCAAGGCGAAGTCCTGGTCGAGCACAGGAGTATCTCGCCGCACATCCTGAACCACATTGATAGCACGCACGCGGACCACATATTCGCCGGGCCGGGGAACGTAGAGATGCACCCCCTCCACATTGTTGATACGATCTGCCGCCGCGGGATTCGGAACTGATTCGCCCTCCTCAAACTGATTTCCTCGATACAGAATCCCATCGGGTCCCACCACTTCGAGGTCAAGATCGTTTACCAGAGCAGGGATTGCGCCCGGAAAGCCGGGGGCGTCCGTGTAAGCAAGCGTGATCTTCAACTCCTGATCCCCATCCAAGACCACCACACGTCGCTCATAAACCTGCCCCAAGGTCAGAGTCGTGGTTTGATCGACGAAGTCATGCTCACGTGATTGGGGCCCAAGCAATCGTGGCAGGCTGACACGCCCCCATCCTTCATCATTGTTCGGCACAGGTGCCGTCCCCCCCGAGTCGTCCATGTCGAGAGCCGAGTTGATCAACGCTGCTTTCACTAAAGCCGGTGAAGGCTTTCTAGAGTATCGCTCCTTGAAGTATTGAACGAAAACGGCAGCGGCACCTGAAACCATCGGACCTGCCTGGCTAGTGCCCCCTTGGTAAATGTAGTTGGGCGAAATGGAGCCCCAGGCATTTTCGTCGGAGGCAAACCGGGACTTCATGGAGGCAATCCAGGTGCCGGGGGCGGAAATGTCCGGCTTTATCCGCCCGTCCTCGCAAGGCCCTCGGCTGGAGAAGTCCGCCAGGGTGTTGGTGCCATCGGCGTAGAGGAAGAGATCGAGACGGTCGTTTTCAGAGGCTCCGGTGGCGATCACGTTCTTGGCGACTGCCGGGCTGCCGATGGTCTGTGCTCCCGAGCCGGCGTTGCCTGCGGAAAACTCCAGGATGTAGGCTTGATCACCCGCTGTAAGCGAGTCGGCATCCCGAACCAAGGCGTCGAACTCCGCAGCGCTGATGTCGTAGCGCCCTTGAGTGTCATCGCCCCAGCTGTTGCTGCCGATATCCGCACCCGCCTGCACCGCATCGCGGGTCAGTCGTTCGTAACTGGGCGGAGCCTCGTAGCCTCCGGCGGAATCGAAGATACGCTGGGCCACGATTCGCGCCCCGGGCGCTACTCCAAGACCATAGAGAAAACCATTCTCGTCCACTTCGCCTGTCGCGCCGTTCCCGGCAACGATACCCGTAACATGGGTGCCATGGCTGTGGCCGTCGGACGCATCTTCCAGCGCTCCGTAGAAGAACAGAGCGGAGACCCTGCCTGCGATGTCCGGGTGCAACCCCGTAAGCTCGCCAATGTCCAAGCCGCTGTCCGCTACGGCCACGGTCACACCACGGCCGTCAAAGCCCAAGTCCTGAGTATAAAGAGGTTGCTGGGTGCCCTCGCCCGCCACGATTCGAGAAGCGACTTCATCCACAAGCCGGGGCTGCGGCGCTGGCTCCACCCAGAGCACGGCGGGAGACTGAAGCAGAGCTCTCATCTGACTGCGGTGAACCAATCCCTGAGCGAGGGCGGCGAATCGCGTAGTTCCCTGCCGTTCCACCTTCTGAAAAAGCCGATGAACGAGCGCTCGCTCGATTGGGGTGGCCTGAGGCGAGAGAAGAAGATTCAGCCGACGACTTTCGCCCTGGACCGGCTGGCGCCACCAGTCTCTCACCAGCGCGTGGAGCTTGTAGTCACTGCGATATTCCCCGACCCATCGCACAAATGGCAGGGATCGAATCCGGGAGAGGAAGGACTGGTTTAGCCGGACGATGAATGCATCCTCAGGCAGATATGTCATACATGCGGCACCCAAGGCTGCCAATTCAGCGCTCCAACCGACCTCGAATCGCGCTTCGAACTGGACCAGGTAAAGACCAGAGACCGCCTCCTCCTGCTGAAGTGCGGGAGGCTGAAGGACCGGGCGTGGCGGTGTCTGTATCGTTTCGACCCGAAGCCGAATGGGTTTCTGCTGAGCCTGGACCAAAGAATTGCCCCAAAATAGGACAGTGCACGACAGAATTATGGCGCGAACCATGCAACGACAAAAGACGTTCACGGCGCATAGTACTACCGGAACTCGAAAACCACAAGAAACCAGGAGGGGGCACAGCAGTTCTCATTTTGAAAATCGGCGTGCCTCTTTCTAGGAGTGGGTTCCCTCTGATCCGTTCCGCTCCCGTGCGACCCCGCCAGGGTCGTGATGTTGGCTGGGCGGCAACCCCGGGTGTCCTCCTTCGCGTAAAGCTATGGAGGACAGGTCCCCCTTCGCGTAAAGCTTCCGCCGTCGCATAAAGCTTCCACCGTCGATTAAAGCTATGGTGGACAGGATGGCGGACAAGACGGAGGACAGGTCCCTTCGGTCAACCCGGGGCTACCCGCTTCGAACCCTCCGGGGGCGGCGGCTCAAGAGATCGTTCACACGAGTAGCCCCGCTCTCCGCTCCGGATCCCGAAGGGATCACAGCCCATAGCCGGTCGGTTGAGGACCTCCGGGACGACACCACCGGTTCTCTGTTTTAGTGGAAGGATCCTGGAGGGATCCCTGGCCTCGGCACGCGATGATCCGTATGAGGGACAGGAGCGGTCAACAGAGCATCAGATGAGTATCTTCTTGATCACCTCACCGCTCACGTCGGTCAGACGGAAATCGCGTCCTTGGAAGCGGTAAATGAGCTTCTCATGGTTGACGCCGAGGCAGTGAAGCATCGTGGCTTGGAAGTCGTTGACCGTGACAGGATCCACCACCGCGTTGTAGCCCAACTCATCCGTGCCCCCATAAGTGACCCCCGGCTTGATGCCCCCGCCTGCCATCCAGATGGTGAACGCTTTCATGTGATGATCGCGCCCGTAATTGCCTCCGCCCATCTCGCCCTGGTTCATCGGGGTGCGACCAAACTCGCCCCCCCAAACGACGAGCGTCTCGTCGAGCAGCCCTCGTTCCTTCAGATCCCGAATGAGCGCGGCCGAAGGCCGGTCCACGCTCTGACAGGTCCTGGCGATTTCTGCGGGAAGGCTTCCATGATGGTCCCATCCACGATGGTAAAGCTGCACGAAGCGAACTCCACGCTCCACCAGGCGGCGCGCCAGAAGGCAGTTGTTGGCGAAAGAGGATTTGCCCGGCTCGGCACCATACATCTCGATCATCTCCTTGGACTCCTTCTTGAGATCCATGAGCTCCGGAACGCTGGTCTGCATCCGATAGGCCATCTCATACGACTGGATCCGTGTGTGAATCTCTGGATCGCCCACAGCCTCGAGCTTGAGCTGGTTCAGATCCCTCATACTGTCAAGCAGACGGCGTCGAACTTTGCTATCCATGCCCTTCGGATTGGAAACGAAGAGAATCGGCTCGCCCTGGCTGCGGAACTCAACCCCCTGATGGTTGCTCGGCAGGAAGCCGCTGCCCCAATATCGCGACAGCAGGGGCTGGTCCTGTCCAAAGCCCGAGGACAGCACCACAAAGGCCGGGAGCTGTTCATTTTCGCTGCCCAGGCCGTAGGAAAGCCAGGCTCCAATGGCCGGGCGCCCCGCCTGTGAATTCCCGGTCTGCATCATTGTCACCCCCGGGTCGTGATTGATGGCTTCCGTGTGAAGCGACCGGATGATCGCGATGTCATCGGCAACGCCTGAAATATGGGGGAGCAGCTCCGAAATCTCTGCGCCCGATTTCCCATGCTTGGAAAATTTGAACTTCGTCCCTACGCAGGTGAGCTTTTGTCCGGCCAGCTGGGCGATGCGCTGCCCCTTGGTGTAGCTCTCGGGCATGGGCTTGCCATTCAGCTCGATCAGCTTGGGCTTGTAGTCGTAGAGATCCAACTGAGACGGCGCGCCGGATTGGAACAGGTAGATGACACGCTTCGCCTTCGGCGCGAAATGGAGCGGATGAATGACGCCATGCGACCCAGGCGCAGGCTCTGCCGCAGCTCCCGTCTTGCGTCCGGCCGCGAGCAGATTTGGGTTGAGCAGGGAGGCCAGAGCCATGGTTCCAAGGCCTCGAGCTGAGCGGCCGAACAGGCTGCGACGGGTCATGCCCTGAAGGAACGCTTGGTAGGAAGAATCGTTCTGCATAGTCGAAAGTCGTTTAAGGCAGTGTGTCCGCTGAGGTTTCGGGGTTATTCCTTGGTGATCGTTTCATCCAAGTTTAGAAGGGCATTGGCCATGCCCGTCCAGGCTACCAAGTCGAGCTCGTTGAGCTTCTCAGGACGTTTAGAGTCCCCGATGCTGAGCAGGTCCACTGCCCCAGCGAGATCATGCTGATAGCTCGCCACCATGTCCGCATGGAGATCGGTCAGAATCTTGCGCTCTTTGGGCGAAGGCTTCCGGGCCAAGACTACTCTGTAGGCGTAGGCGATCCGATCGTCGAGTGTGCCTCCCCCTTCTCGCAGCACCCTCTGAGCAAGCACGCGGGCCGCCTCGAGGAAGCCCTTCTCATTGAGAGTGACGAAGGCCTGAAGAGGTGTGCATGTCACGCTACGTTGTTCCGTGCAGATCGCACGGTCGGGCGCGTCAAAGGTCATCATGGTGGGGTTTAACACCGTCCGCTTCCACAAGGTGTAGAGGCTCTTGCGATAGAGATCCTTCCCTGTGCTCTCCTCATACTTGTTTCCACCGAACATTTTCTCCTCCCAGAGGCCTGCGGGCTGATAGGGCTTCACGCTGGGGCCACCGGTGGTGCGGGAGCGGTCAAGCAGGCCGGCGTAGTCCAGGGCGCAGTCACGAATTACCTCCGCGCTCAAACGCAATCGGGGCCCGCGCGCCAGCAGTCGATTCAAGGGATCTCGCTCCAGAAGCTCTGGCGTGGGCTTCGACGACTGCCGGTAGGCGGCGGAGAGAATAATCTTCTTCTGCATCGCCTTCACATCCCATCCCCCATCCACAAACTCCCGCGCCAGCCAGTCCAAGAGGTCCGTATTCGAGGGCAGCTCACCCTGGGTGCCAAACTCATTCCCTGTCTTCACCAACCCCGTTCCAAAGTACATCGCCCAGTATCGATTCACCGTCACTCGTCCCAGGAGAGGATGCTGCGGATCTACCAGCCATTTGGCCAAGGTAAGACGGTTGGTCTTCCCCAGCGAGGGCAGTGGGGGCAGCACTTTGGGAACCCCTGCAACCACGGGATCTCCCTTGGCTCGATAGTCGCCGCGCACACGAATGTAATTGGTGCGCACTTCGGTCACATCCTCCATCACCCGGAGTGTCGGAATCGCCTGATCGGCATCCTTGGCTACTTTCTTAGCCTCCGCCAGCTTCACGTTCAAAGCCTTCAACTCCGCGTTGAAAGTATTCCGATAATATTCCTGGAGCCCACTCCGCTGGGCTGGGGTGTTTCGATCCGCTGTGACGAAAAGCGCCGTTTGGATTGAAGTGGGCAGCGTTGCGAAGGTGTCGAGGGCGCCCGTGCCACTGGCGGACACTCGGAATCGGCCAAGTGCGGCCTGAGCCGAGCTAGATTCAAACTTCAAGGTCATGGTCACGCGCGCACCTGCACCGAATACAATCGGGGTCCGCGGCAGAAAGATCGCCTGTCGATCCGCACGCAGTGCCTCGTTATGCCCCTCGACGGCCCACCCATTATCCACTTTGTCATCGATGGCGGCTTTGACCGGAAAGTCCTTCTGACTAAAATCCGCCAGAGCATTGATCAGCTCAACGGGGTACTTCGTCACAGGCTGCGAGGGCCCGGCAAAGCCGACCCCATAGACGCCGCTGCCATGATGCACCTTGAGGAGCAGTTCATTCTCACCCGACTTCAGGAGCAGGAGAACTTGCTCCGGGGCCGCTGCCACGCGTCGTAGGACCCGTCCGTTCTCAACCTTTCCACCGTTCAACCAGAGCTGCATTCCCCCATCACTTCCCACTGTAAGATGAACGTAACGCGCCTTTGGCACCGTGATCCGACGATGGAGATAGGTCACTTGATTCTCCCCGGACAGCGGCAGCGTGGCCCCCTCCTTCCAATCGGTGATCTCCTTCCATTGCTTTCCGGCTTCCACTTTCGCCTTCAAGGGGTTGGGCTCGCTTTCGTTCAGAAACGCTTTCTCGAAGACCTCCTTGAAGGAGGCGGCCTGAAAGGCTCCCAAGCGAGACCACACTCCCCAGGTGATCTCGCTGACCGGGGGTTCCTTCGCTGCGTCCAGGCTCTCCGCCCGGACTTCCATTCCGGTGAGAACAAAATTTCCATTGGGAGAGCGACTGGACCCTTTGAGGGGCAGGCTTTCATGCAACAGAGCCTCCAGACGAAAGGCCGTCGACTCCCTCTGAGCGGTCTCGAATGTCACAGTGTAAGCGTCCTTCGCGGCATTGGTGCCCGAAGCCAGGACGGATCGATCCTCCAGCGCGCGAAGCAGGGCACCGCTGGACGCGGACATCGCTGTCGGGGTCAGGGCGGTCCAGCCTGAATGAACCGGATGCCGCTGGGTTGCTTCCCACTCTACCTGCACACGGGTGAGTTCATCGTCCGGCTTTTCCACCAACTCGCGGCGCTGTTTCTCGAGGGAGGCCACCTGGTTGGTCTTCTGGTTCAACTCGGCCGCTTGGGCAGCCGTGGGCACTTTCACAAAAGGCGGGGCCGGGTCATTATCGAGCCCGCGCTCGGGGATGCGGGCAAAAAAGTCATAGAGCTGATAATACTCCTTCTGGGTGAAGGGATCGTACTTGTGGTCATGACACTCCGTGCAGGCGGTGCTGGTTCCCAGATAAACGGTGCCGAATGTGTTCACCCGATCGGTCACGTACTTATTGAGATACTCGTCCGGATCCGCTCCCCCTTCCGTGGAGCTCATGCCGTTCCGATTGAAGGCGGTGGCCACGCGCTGTTCGAGGGTGGGGTTGGGAATCAGATCGCCAGCAAGCTGCTCCAGGGTGAACTGATCGAAGGGTTTGTTCGCGTTGAAGGAGGCGATGACATAGTCCCGATACTGCCACATCGAGCGTGGCACGTCGGCATGGTAACCGTCCGAGTCGGCGTAGCGGGCCAAGTCCAGCCATTGAAGCGCAAAACGCTCTCCGTAGGCCTGGGAAGCCAGGAGACGGTCCACCACTTTCTCAAAGGCGGTAGCCGAGCTATCTGACAAGAAAGCGTCGACCTCAGCGATCGTGGGGGGCAGACCGGTGAGATCCAGTGTGACCCGGCGGATCAAGGTGGTTTTGTCTGCGGGGGCTGAGGGCTTGAGCCCCTCCTTCT
>CAMAVD010000042.1 GCA_945861575.1 Akkermansia muciniphila | reverse complement strand
GGTTAGCCTTCCCAGCTCCTTCCATCCCAAGCCTTGACCCGCTGGATCAAGGCGTTGACATCCCTCGCAAATTTCAGGAAAAGCCACTCACCTTTTTCAGCAGAGGCCAGATGCGGAGCGCCGATATGGCCAGGCTCGGTGCGATCCTGTGTAACCCAGGCTCGCGAAGAGGGCTCGAAAGCGTTTCCAAAAGCTACTGGTTTTGCAGCGTGATAGTCCCCGACCAAATGGGGCGCGAGTTTCAGCATCATGGAGGTCTCCCATTCACAGGCGTGCCCCATTTGTTGCTGCTCGAAACGGGCGTCCTGCCCGCCGTCGGTTCCGAGAAGCCAATAGGTCGCGAAGAGGAGCAGGAGATCGGTTCGTTGACGATGGGTCTGTCGCAACTCGAAGATCGACTGCCGTCCCGGCACGTCATTCCCGCCGTGACCGTTCACAAAAACAATCCTCCGAAAACCGTGATGAATGAAATTCTCCGCCAAGCCGGAGAGCAGGTCCAGGTAAACGCGCGGGGAGACGGAAAGCGTCCCTGAGAAGTCGAGGTGATGATGCGAGTTACCCAGCCATTGGAGCGGGGCGAAGAGCACCGCGTCGCCGAAGTGCCCGGACACACGGCTGATCACCTCGGCCAATAACAGGCTGTCGGTGAAGAGCGGCATATGGTGGCCGTGCTGCTCCAAGGCTGCCACCGGGATCACAACAGGGATGTCCTTCGACAATCCTTGAACCCGAGGCCAGGTCAAGTCGGTGAGTTGCATGCGAGATTTCGGGCGACTCTAGGGCGGAAGCCGCACGATGACAACCTTCCTTCAGAGTGTCCTCACCACACGCTCTCAGCCGACAAGGCGCTGCACGAGCCAGCCGGCGGCCACCAGAAGGATGGCCACCGAGCCAAAGCCTAAAACGCCCCTCTGATAGAATGCGCTTTGACGCAGCGCGAAAGCGGCCGGCACGAAGAGCAGGACAATCGCGGCTTGCCCCAGCTCAACGCCGAGATTGAACCCGAGGAGAGGTCGGATGAGGGACCCGCCCGCCAGATCCAGCTCCTGCAGCACTCCGGCAAAGCCAAAACCGTGGATCAGCCCGAATCCAAAAGCCACACACCACTCACGCTCCAGGACGATGGGCCGCAGATTGTTCCAGGCTGCCAACATCACACTCGCCGCAATCACAGGCTCGACAAGGCGCGGGGAAAGCTGGATCCACCCAAGACCCGCCATGCTGAGAGTGATGGAATGGGCCAGGGTGAAGGCCGTCACTGTCCTGAGCACGCTCCACAAGGCCGGTCGAAGGCGGTCCACGCCCCGCCAGCAGCCGTCCTTTCGACGCACCACCGAGGGCAGAAGCAGAGCGAGCAGAAACAGCACATGGTCATAGCCCGTCCAGATATGCCAGACACCCTCACGAATGAAGCTCGCCATTCCATGCGCCACCGTTTCAGGCTTACCATACTCGATGCGCAGGCGATCCTCGGCAGGACTCAGCAGGCCGGTCTTGACCTCTCCTTCGTTCTCCAGCTTTACAAAGGCGCGATGGAGGGCGTCGACCTCGAAGACGCATCGATAATGAATCTCCGCGCTGAGCACAGGCTCTGCCTGAAGGGTCTGGAAGCGGAGCACGGCGAAGGCAGCCTCGGCATGCTCATCCACGAGAAGCTCCATGGGCCCAGGCACGAGCGGACGCTCGTTCAGCCGAAACTGAATAGTGGTTCGGACATACTGGAAGATCTCCGCTTCATGTCCTTTCAGCTCACCCCAAGTCACCTTTCCATCCACGTTGTCATCCAGCCCGAAGACGAGATCCAAATCTCTCACGGCAAGATCGACCCGCACCTGGGCGAGACGTTGCGTGACCGTCAGGCTTACAAATGCATCGCTCCCCTGATGTGCCTGGACCGACAGACCCCACAAGAAGCCCACGAGGAGAAGAAGCGACAAGGACCACCGGCTCCTCCCGGCTTCAACGGAGCGGGCGCGGCGCAGACAAGAGCGTCTAGCTGGTTGGGGCAGGGGCATCATCGAGCAGCGGCATCCGACTCAAGCCTACGGCGGATAGCGTGGTCCTCCAAACTGCTGGCGGCAAGCCATTCCCGCACCTGAGCTAATGTCTGAGCATGTCCTGCCGCGAGCGCGGCATCGACTAGGATTTTTAGATCGGCAGGTTCCCGCTGAACTTGCCAGTTAAGCCGAGCCAGCTCCAGGGCGCGCAAAGGCTGTCCGAGAAGCGACAGCGCAAAACGGGCCTCTTCTTTCTGGTGAAGCGCCTCTCCACGGGCACGGGAAGCGTCAAAGCGAGCGGATAGCGTCTGTTTCAACGCTTTCAACTTCTCAGAACCCGGATGGACGAACTGCTCGGCAAGGGCACGTCTTAGCAGAAGCGAGTCGGGTCCAAGATGGGGGTCCAGGAGCGGGATTGCCTCGGCAGCTTTGCTGGAGGAGAGCAGATGATCCGCATAGGCACCCAGGAGGTAGGCATCATGTAGCCCAAGGCCCAACGCCTGCTTGAAATGAGCCTCGGCGTCCTGACCCCGCCCGAGGCGATCGGCCATCTCACCCAGCAAAGTAAGGCTCCAAAGGCGAATGGAAACCGGAGCGCGTCGGTCCTTCAGCAGCGCGGCCTTAAGAAGGTCGTAGGAGTCCTCCAGTTGACCATTCACCGAGGCCACGCTGGCTGCTGCGGCCGTGCCTGTGAGATGCCCGGTCAGCGGGGCCAGTTGCAGGGCGGCCTCACGCGCTGCGGAGAAATTGCCGCGCACTGTGTGAAGGGTCGAGAGCAGCAACCAAGCCTGCGCATTGCGCGGCTCAACTCGCACGACGGCGACCAGATCCGTAATCGCAGAAGGAAAATCGTGCAAACTTTGCCGCAGCGTGGCTCGCAGCAGTCGTATTTCAGGCGAAGGTTCGGCATCAAACCACCAAGGTTGCAATAGGGCCTGGGCGCGACCCAGGGCGCGGGTGTCCAGTTCGGACCTGCCCACTTCGATCCACTTCCGGGCCTCGGCCGCAGCCGCTACCGGATCACGCAGCACCTCTGCAGGCGGCTTGCGGGCTGGAGGGCGAACACCCCCTGTGGGATTGCTCCGCACCAAAACCTCCGACGCCTCTGCAGGTATGCGAGGCACGCCCTGAGCGGCGAGCAGGGCCAGCCCCAATGCCAAGGCCACAGCGAGCCACAGCGTGCGATGGGGACGACTGACGACCACGACGACGCAGGGCTGCGTGTCCCCCTCGGCCGGCATGCCTTCTCGAGAAGAGCGCGGGGACCTCGAACCCTCTGTGGAAGTATTGACTTGAGACGGCGAGTTCATCGGAAGTTCTGCTGCCAAGGAAAGCGGGCTTCTGATCCGTGTCAGAAGCCCGCTTTTACGTGTGTCTGCCTAACGGGCTTAGGCCATTCTAACGGTCACTATTTCAGCCCCAGCTTGACCTTGTCGCTCTCAAGGCGGATCGAATCGATCCCCACCTTGCCATCCGCCTCCAGCTTGAAGAAGCCGTCGGTGCCAGCCGGCTTGTCGGCTGAGAGGCTCTGCGTCTCAGGGTTCCACTTCACATTGGCGGCATTCTTGAACGGCCCGGCCACCTTGGGTGCAGACTTGAGAAGGATGTTGATGCTCGGATCGTTGGGAGAGCCTTTCAGCGGTGTGCGCAGATAGGGGAATGTTTCGTTGAAGAAGCCCGCGTCGACGAACGCTCCATCCGTGAACGGCACATCCTTGTTGGGGGCATCCGGCACTAGCGCTCCCATGACGACTCGCAGAGCGATGTCCACCACGTCATCACCAGGGCGTCGCCCATTGGGGAACCCAGCGATGTCTCCCGCAAGAGCGCCAAGGTTCTTCTGCTCAGAGGCGGGCTTCGCGTCGATCGACGTGTTGAGTCGCTGCATTTCGCCCACGCTTCCATTCGCGTTCAAACCTGCAAGGCCCGTCGCGAAGGCGGCGACCAGATCAGCCCGGGGCACCTCGGGAGCCTTGGCGCCTGCGCTGCCATAAAGCAGCTCGATCAAGGCCGAAAGGGTAGGGTGGGTGATATAGTCGATGAACTGCAGATCATCCTTGGGCTGGCTCGCGTTGAACTTGTCCTTATCGGGAAGGCCAATCACCACTTCATTGACCAGCGGCATGCCGAGGCGGGACACCTGCGTTTCCTTCCCGTTCACCATCAGGTGGGCGGTTGCCCAGGCTCCGATGATCGGGCCCTTGGAGCCGACGAGGCAGCTCTTCGGAATCTCGAGACAGATGGAGGTGATGTTCTTGTCAGCCAGGCTGTCCTTGTTTGCATCGACAGGACCCAGCGGGCTTGTGCTGATGTTGATCAAGTCAAAGGTTTCCCCAAGGTTCACCACGAAGGGATCCTTGCGCTGCCCCACGAACATGCGAGCCGTTTCGTTGCAGCCAGGAAGGTAAATCTCGTTATAGATATACTTCCGTGCGTAGGCCTCGTAGTCGGGCAGAGTCTTGTTGCCGATGTTATCGACCGGCTTGGTGAAAACGTCGGTCTCGGTCAGGGGATTGGTAAGCCATCCATAGAAGCCCGGGTTGCTGCGGGGTCCTCGCACAAGGGCGAAGTTGTATTCCTCCTCAACGTTCAAGGCCGCAGTGCTGTCGACGGTGATCTGCCCGGCCGCAATCAGAGGAATGGCATTGGTGCGTCGATTGCCCTCAGGACCCACTGTGAGCGTGATTCCCTTATACTTCTGATGAAAGGCGAAGCGGAAGGTGATGTCCTCGATCGCGTCCCCATCGTTGTCGATGTGGATTTCGTAAAACGCGTTGGTGGCCAGAGAAAAATAATTGGGCCCGCCGTAGGCGTCCTACAGTGGAATATAGTTCGCGATCAGAGTGACGTAGTTCGAGCGACCTGTCTCGTAACTGTTGAACATGTAAAAGTCAGTGCAGTCGACTTTCGGGGTCGCGGTAATACCTGGGGCCTCCCGGTGGCTGGAGGCGCTCCCGGAGAGCGCGGCCAGGGCGAGGCTGGCGGCGGACATCAGCAGTGCAGAATTAGTGAGTTTCATGGAATTTCGTTGTTGGAGTAATGGCACGCCCACATCGACTTCGGTTACGGACGTCTGGCACCTACTGCCGCTGACACTTCAGCGGACGAGCGCATTGCGATGCTCAAACAAGCCGACACGGCGTGGACATCTGGTTATACGCATGCAAACGAAATGCGGATGCATACGATTCCAACGGGATGCTTTTTGCACAGTAGGTTTCCTCAAAATCCGGCAGCCGAATTTTGGATGCTGGTAGGCCCGCGTCCAAAAAACCCCTGCACAAACCAAGAGCCCTGGCGGGCACCTCGCGGAAAAACCTTCTAACTCTAACGCCCTTCTAGAAATGAAGAGTCTCTCTCCACCAAATGGAGAAGGTTCCCCTCCGGGTCGCGGAAAAAGAGAACACGGCCAC
Source organism: Akkermansia muciniphila (assembly GCA_945861575.1). Lineage (GTDB taxonomy): Bacteria > Verrucomicrobiota > Verrucomicrobiia > Limisphaerales > UBA11320 > UBA11320. The sequence goes on along the minus strand of CAMAVD010000042.1, from coordinate 21,162 downwards.
CCCCCCCTGCCGGCTTGATGGGATCGGTAAACTCCACCCCCCGCGAGACCAACCACTCTCGAGCAGTGTCCAGATTCTCGACACGCACAGCCAAATGGCGCCAGCCCTGCAAACGATTGTAGCCGGTCTCCACCATCCCATGGCTGGCGGGGTAGATTTCCAACATCATCCCTCCTCCCAAACGCAACAAATAGCTGGGGGGAGTCTGCCCGCTGTCATAAACCACCTCAGCTCCCAGGGTCGTAGCGTACCATGCTTTGAGTATTTGCGGTGAGTTGGCGGCGAGTCCAAGGTGTTCGAGTGTGAGCTTCATTTCTGGGAGCAGGGTGTCAGCCCTTCGGTATAAAGACCCTAGGGGAAGGACGATAGAAGTTCAAGTGCCGTAGAACTACAGAGGGCGTGGAGCGCACCTACGGTAGGCCGAGATGGGGATATCATCAGGGGGGGTGGCCTTGACGCTATCGGAGGGGTTGAGCTACGTTGCGTCCACGTTCAACAACTTACCTATGCAAAACTTCCTGATCCCACATGTGATCGAGCAAACCGGGCGTGGCGAGCGTGGCTACGACATCTACTCCCGACTGCTGGTCGATCGCATTGTCTTCCTCGGCACACCTGTCGACGACATGGTTGCCAACGTCATCATCGCCCAGCTGTTGTTCCTCCAGATGACGGATCCCAAGAAAGACATCCACCTTTACATCAACTCTCCCGGCGGCAGCGTGACGGCGGGCTTGGCGATCTACGACACGATGCAGTTTCTAACCTGCGACGTGAACACCTACTGCATCGGCCAGGCGGCTAGCATGGGAGCGGTCCTCGTCTGCGCGGGCACCAAGGGCAAGCGCTACGCTCTCCCCAACTCGAACGTGATGATCCATCAGGTTCTCGGCGGGGCCGAAGGCCAAGCAAGCGACGTCGAGATCCGCGTGAAGTACATGCTCAAGCTCAAAAGGACGTTGAACACCCTCATTTCCAAACACACCGGACAGACCTACGACATCGTTGAAAAGGCCTGCGATCGCGACAACTTCATGTCCGCCGATGAGGCCAAGGCCTTCGGCTTGGTGGATGAAGTGGTCGCATCCCGCAAAGAAGTCCCCGGCCTTCCCGAAAAGACTTCCGTCACCTCCTAAACTTAAATAATCCAATGGCGCGACCCTCAAGTATCACCCTGTGCAGCTTCTGCGGCAAGACGCATTCAGAAGTCAAAAAGCTCATCGCCGGACCCGGCGTATACATCTGCGACAACTGCGTTTTGTTGTGCAAGAACGTCCTGGATCGTGAGCTTGCGACCGAGGCCAAGAAAACTGCCGGGCCCGCGCCATCCGTTCCGAAACCCCTCGAGGTTCGTCACACGCTTGACGCCCATTGCATCGGGCAGGAGCACGCGAAAAAGACGCTCTCCGTAGCGGTGCATAACCACTACAAGCGCATACTCCAGGAGCCCGTTGCCCGCTCAGCGGACGAGGTGGCTCCAGCGCGGCACAACGACGTGGAGATCGAGAAGAGCAATATCCTGTTGATCGGCAGCACCGGCAGCGGGAAGACGCTCATGGCGAAAACTCTCGCCAAAGTTCTCGATGTCCCTTTCGCCATCGCCGATGCCACCACGCTGACCGAGGCGGGCTACGTGGGTGAGGATGTGGAGAACATCATCCTCCGTCTGCTGCAGAACGCCGACTACGACGTGAAGCGTGCTCAACGGGGCATCGTTTACATTGACGAAATCGACAAGATCGCCCGCAAGACTGAGAACGTGTCGATCACGCGCGATGTGTCGGGCGAGGGAGTTCAGCAGGCCTTGCTGAAAATCCTCGAGGGAACGGTCTGCAATGTGCCGCCTCAGGGAGGACGCAAGCATCCCCAGCAGGAGTACATCCGGGTCAACACCCACAACATCCTGTTCATCTGCGGGGGAGCGTTCGTCGGCCTGGAGCAGATCATCCAACGCCGTCTCGGGCAGCGGGCTATGGGATTCCGCAAGGAAACCCCTGACACTCGCAACCAGGACCTGAGCCGCGGTGAAATCCTCTCCTTGGTGGAGCCGGAAGACCTAGTCTCCTTCGGATTCATCCCCGAGTTCATCGGCCGTCTTCCGATGATCACCTCACTGCAGCCGCTCACTGAAGACCAGCTGGTTCAAATCCTCACCGAGCCAAAGAACGCCTTGGTGAAGCAGTATCAGAAGCTCCTAGCGATGGACGGAGTGGACCTTGAGTTCACGCCCGATGCCCTCAAAGAACTGGCCTCCCAGGCCTACAAGAAGGGGACCGGGGCCCGCGCGCTGCGCAGCCTGATCGAAAAGCTCATGCTGGAAGTCATGTATGAGGTTCCGAGCTCCGGCGACATTGTCGGAGTGAAAATCAATGGCGAAGCCGTCGCAGGCCACGCCAAGGCGGCCATCCGCCGTAAGAACAGCCAGGCCGCTGCCTAAGGCGTCGGCCTCGCGTTAAGAAAGCCAATCATCAACAAGCGGCACCGATCCCGGTGCCGCTTGTTGCGTTTCTGACTCTCCCTCCAGCGACGTTCCATCACCCCCCACAGCAGTTCTCATTTTGAAAATACACGGTGACAAAATCATGTAGGGTAAAATCATAGGAAACCACTTTCCGGCAAATGAGTATGATTTTACCCCTCATGATTTTGTCGCAAGATCTTGGCCGGTAACTCGCGTTACTAAGTTCGGGTCTGTGGCAGAATCTGCCGGGAATCTGAAGTTTCAAGGCAGGGTTAGCCAGAAAGACATCCCCATTTGGCATAGGGGGACTGGAGTTCCCTGCCATAATGGGAACGGCTGCCCCCCCTCCTTACCAGTTGACCGGGACTGGAGGGCTTCACTAGATTGCCTAGGTCTTTGATATGAGAACTTTCTGCCTCTCCTTGCTTGGGCTCGGGCTCCTGACCCTGGGGGCCTCCGCCCAGAGTGTGACGAACATCGCCGGAGGTGTGATGGCGCGTGTCAACGAAGTGGTGATCACCCACCTCCAAGTGGACGACGCCACCCGTGACGCCCTGATGCCGCTGCGAAACCGCTACTCCACCGAGCCCCAGGAGTTCTACCGCAAGCTCGGCGAGCTGCGAAAGGAACGCCTCGAGCAGCTGATCGACCGCCGTCTGATCATCGATGACTTTAAGAAAGGCGGCATCTCCGTGCCAGACCGCTATGTCGAGGATCAGATCCGCAAAGACATTCGGGACGCCTTTGGCGACCGGGTCGCCTTGACCCGGGCTCTCAAAGAGCGGGGCGAAACGTTCGAGGCCTATCGCGAGCGCACTCGCGAGAAGATCATCCTGGATATCATGAAATACCGGAATCTTTCCGGCGAAAAGATTGTGATCTCGCCCAAGAAAATTGAGGATTTCTATCAGACCAATCGCACCACCTTTGCGGTAAACCCAGCCGTCCGTCTGCGAATCATCACGCTGACGAAGATCGCTGGCGACGATGTGGCCGCCAAGCGAAAGCTGGCCAACGGCATCCTTGAGAAGATCCAAAACGGCGAATCGTTCGCCAGTTTGGCCAAGACCTACTCGGAGGATGCTCATGCCCGGGATGGCGGAGATCGAAACGAATTCCTCGAGGTGGCGTCGCTCCGCGAAGACTTCCGCGCTCCCTCCACGAAACTGGCCTTGAAGGCCTGCTCGCCTGTGATCGAGACGGAGGATGGCTTCTATCTTCTTAGCGTTGAAGAGCGCAAGGAGGCGCATACCCGGCCGCTCGTCGAAGTCCGAGACGAAATCGAGCAAGCCCTGGTGCTCCAGGAGCGAGGGAGGCTCGAGCGACGCTGGATCGACCGCCTGCGCAAAAAGGGCTTCATAAACTATTTCTGACCTGTTCCGCCGAAAGGAAGGGGACTCCGTGCCCTCTCCGACCGGCCTCTAACTCGCCCTGCAAGGTATGAGGATCGCCATCACCGTCGGAGATCCTGCAGGCATCGGCCCCGAGGTAAGCCTCAAAGCCATTGCAGCGGAGCTCGCCCAGGATGAGACCACCTACCTGATTTTCGGCGATCTGCTTCAGCTCAGGCGGCTCGATCGATCCCTCGGTCTAAACCTTCCGCTTGTTGCCGCGCGCGCGGCCACCTCAAACGATCGCCTGGCGGTGGAAGGAACCGAGGATCAGCCCTTCCTCGGCGAGCGCCCCTCCCCCTTGTCGAAAGACGCGGCCGTCGCTTCCCTGGCGTGGCTGACCGCTGCCGGCCGGGCGTGCCTTGCGGGTCACTGCGATGCCTTGGTGACCGGGCCTGTAAGCAAAGAGGCCATCATCGACGCCGGACTGCCCGGCTTCGTCGGTCAGACTGAATACCTTTCCGAACTCGCGAAGGTCTCCGACACTGTGATGATGTTGCTCGGCCCGGACGATCGGGACCGCTGGCTCCGCGTGGCGCTGGCCACCGTGCACATTCCGATCCGGCAGGTGGCAACCTCGCTCTCTGCCCAGCGCATTCAGTTGGCGATTCTCCGCGCCAGCGAAGCGTGCCGAGACCTAGGCCTGCCCCGGCAACGAGTGGGGGTCTGCGGCCTGAATCCTCATGCAGGGGAGGGGGGCAAAATCGGGGACGAGGAGAACCGAATCATTCGGCCTGCCATCGCACTCGCTCGGAAAGCCGGCGCCGATGTCGAGGGCCCCATCCCTGCCGACACCCTTTTTCACTTCGCCTATCGAGGGGACTACGACGCAGTGGTGGCGATGTATCATGACCAAGGGCTTGCCCCTCTCAAGATGGTGGCTTTCGACAAAGGCATCAACTGGACGCTGGGCCTTCCCTTTATCCGAACATCCCCAGACCACGGCACCGCATTCGACATCGCAGGCCAAGGCGTGGCCAGCAGCCAAAGCATGCTCTCGGCCCTTCGCCTCGCCAAGCGACTGGCTGTCGGCAAGCGTCGCCCCTAGGCGAGCATTGAACCGTTAGATCACCGGGAGTTCTTTGCCAAAATGAGTTTCCTGTTCCGTTTGGACCTGCTCACGGACCATGAACTTGGTACCATGAATTCACCTCCCCGTCGTCCAAGTTCATGGAAAGAACTGCTGCGACGCCATTGCCCCGCTCCATCTTTAAGGAAACCATCAGCGGATCGGCTCTTTTTCCGCAGAAAATATATGAGCAGCCTGTCACAACGTTTCCTAAGGCAGACCTCCGCACAAATGAGTTCCACAGCCGGACTCACGTCCGGTGGGGATAAGTCCGACAGGCTGCTCATCTGTGCAGCACATCTGTGCAGCACCGTTGACTTGTCTCCCTCGCTGCCTAAGCTGGCCAGAATGATTCTGACCCCTGCAGAATTGGAAAGTCTGGTCCAACTGATCCACCGGTCCCCGCACCAGCTCCTTGGCATGCATCCCCTGGGGGACGGCGGAGGGGTAGTCGTTCGAGCGTTGATCCCATGGGCGAAGGAGATTGAGGTCATCCCGACACACGAGCCCAAGCTGCCGCGTTTTTCGTTGAAGCGGCTGACGGACACAGGTCTGTTTGAAGGCGTGACCAAGGGAGCACGCCGCGTCTATGCCTACGACTTGGCCATCACCACACACTCCGGTGAGGTTCATCGTCAACGAGACGCCTATTCCTTTCTCCCAACGCTAGGAGAGTCCGACCTCTACCTCTTCGGGCAAGGCAATGAGCGCCGGATCCATGAAAAACTGGGTGCCCACCTGCGGGTGATTGACGGCGTGGCGGGAACGAGCTTTGCCGTCTGGGCGCCCAACGCGCAACGCATCAGCGTGGTGGGAGACTTCAATGGATGGGACGGCCGCTGCCATTCGATGCGCCTGCTGGGGGCATCCGGTATCTGGGAAATCTTCATCCCCGGTGTAGGTCAAGGAACCCTCTACAAATTCGAAATCCGGGATGCACAGGGCCGAATCTCCCTGAAAACGGACCCTTTTGGTTTCTTCTTCGAGCCGGCGCCGAAAAACGCCTCTATTGTCTGGGAAACCAAAGCGTTCGCCTGGAGCGACGACGCCTGGATGGCAGAGCGCCTGAAACGCGATCCGCTGCGCAGCAGCATGAGCGTTTACGAGATCCACCTCGGGTCCTGGCGAAAGCGCAATGCGCACGAGTCCCTGGGCTATCGGGAGATCGCCGGTCCGCTGGTGGACTACCTACGTCAGACGGGTTTCACCCATGTGGAGCTTCTCCCCGTGGCTGAACACGCCTTCTATCCCTCCTGGGGCTATCAGGTCACTGGGTTTTTTTCGCCAACCTGCCGCTACGGCACGCCTGACGACTTCCAGTTTTTTGTCAACGCGCTCCACGAGGCAGGCATCGGGGTGCTGATGGATTGGGTGCCCGCGCATTTTCCCAGGGATGAATGGGCGTTGGCGCGTTTCGACGGAACCGCTCTTTTCGAACACGAGGACCCCAGACAAGGTGCGCATCAGGACTGGGGCACCTTGATCTTCAACTACGGGCGCCATGAGGTGAGAAACTTCCTCACCGCCAACGCGCTGTTCTGGTGTGATCGCTATCATATTGACGGGCTCCGGGTGGATGCGGTGGCTTCGATGCTCTACCTGGATTACTCCCGAAAACAAGGCGAGTGGGTTCCGAACAAGCATGGCGGTCGGGAGAACCTCGATGCGGTCGACTTTCTAAAGGAGTTCAATCACGTCGTTCATACAGAGCATCCGGGTGTTGTGACCATCGCCGAAGAGAGCACGGCCTGGCCTCTGGTGACTCGCCCGCCCTACCTGGGAGGACTCGGTTTTACTCTCAAGTGGAACATGGGGTGGATGCACGACACTCTCAACTTCTTTACGCGCGACCCCGTCTATCGGAAGCATCATCAGAACGATCTCACCTTCGCGATGCTGTATCATGGCAACGAGAACTTCATACTGCCTCTTTCACATGATGAGGTCGTGCATGGCAAAGGATCGCTGCATCGGAGAATGCCCGGCGACGATTGGCAGAGATTCGCGAACCTCCGCTGCCTCCTCGGCTATCAGTGGCTCTTCCCCGGCAAGAAGCTTTTGTTCATGGGCGGCGAAATTGGGCAGACCGAGGAATGGAATGAGAATGCCAGCCTGAGCTGGTGGTTGCTGGATGCAGGCCCTTACCACGCTGGCGTTCAACGCTTCCTCTCGGATCTCAATGCCCTTTACCGGGCCGACCCGTCGCTCTGGGAAGGCGACTATGAGTCCGAGGGCTTTTTCTGGGTCGATTGCTCGGACCACGAGAAAAGCGTCCTTTCCTTCGTCCGCCAGACTCGCGATCACCGGGCCAGGCTTCTGGTGGTGATGAATATGACGCCGCTGCTGCGGCAGGGATATCAACTGGGCGTACCTGAACCCGGCAAGTGGCTGGAGGTTCTCAACAGCGACGCTGGTCTCTATGGAGGTTCAAATCAGGGCAATCTTGGTGGTGTTGACGCGGTGCCAAACCCCGCTCACGGACACAGCCAAAGCCTGTCTCTGACACTACCACCCCTGGGCATTGTCGCGATGCGTCCGGCGCGATGCGAGGCCGCGGCAGGACGCAAGGCCCTGCCTGTCTCATGAAGTATCGCTGGATCACGGCCCCTGCACAGCCCGTTCTAACCGACTTCCTTGCCAAGGAACTGAGGATCTCCTCGCTCTTAGCTCAGTGTCTGCTTAACCGTGGGTTCAGCGAGCCCGAGCCGATCAGGCACTTCCTGGATCCCAAACTCCGCAGTTTGGCCGACCCCTTCCTGATTCCGAATTTGGGCGCAGCGGTCGATCGACTCTTGCAGGCCCGCGCTGCGAATGAGGAGATGGTTATTTTCGGTGACTACGACGTGGATGGTGTCACCTCCACGACGCTGATGTATCAGCTCCTGAACCGCCTAGGCTGGAAGGTGCATTGCTATCTTCCGCATCGCCTTGAGGAAGGCTACGGCCTCACGCAAGGAGGTGTAGAAAACTGCCTGGCACGCTTTAACCCCTCCCTGATTCTAGCCGTGGACTGCGGATCGACATCCGTGGAGTCAATCCGCTGGCTGAAGACCCGCGGTGTCGATGTGATCGTCCTCGATCATCATCAGGTCTCCGACCCCGCACCGGAAGCGGTCGCCTTGGTCAATCCCCAGATCGCCACATCCCCTCCCTTTTTCCGAGAGCTTTGCTCCGCGGGACTCTCGTTCAAACTGGCCCACGGCCTTCTGAAGAAGGCGCGCGAGCAGGAGATCCCAGGCTCTCACGATTACGACATCAAGGAGAGCCTCGACTTGGTGGCTCTGGGAACCATTGCTGACCTCGTGCCCCTCGTGGGTGAGAATCGCATTCTCGTCAGCGCGGGTCTGGATCGGCTGAACACATCGAAGCGTCCTGGACTCCTTGCACTCAAGAAGGTGGCGCAGATTGAGGGACGAATTCAAGGGTATGAGGTAGGTTTCCAACTCGCTCCCCGCCTGAATGCTGCAGGCCGTCTGGAAAATGCGTCGGAAGCGTTGAACTTGCTGCTCGCAGAAAATGAAAGTATCGCGCTGCCGCTGGCTCAGAACCTGGACAGTTGCAACCGTGAACGGCAGAACATCGAACGGGCCATAGCGGATGAGGTGTTGAGTGGGATCCGGACTCGCTTCAATCCGACACACGACCTTGTGATCGTCGAGGGCCAGCTCACCTGGCATATTGGCGTGGTGGGAATCGTGGCCTCCAAGGTATGCCAGGAATTTTACCGCCCCACCATCATCCTGGGAGGCGATGGCTATGAATGGCGCGGATCCGGACGCAGCATCGACGGCTTTGACCTCGCAGGAGCGCTGCGCGAGTGCAAGGATCTCCTCCTACGGCACGGGGGGCACATGATGGCCGCCGGCCTGAGCGTCGAACCGGCGAAAGTCCCCGAACTACGACGACGTCTGAACGAGATCGCACGACGCACGCTGACAGAGGAGCAATTCCAACCCCGGCTGCGTCTCGATGCGGAGGTTGCGGCGAGCGAGATCTCTTTCGAAAGAATCGGTGAGCTGCAGCGACTCCAGCAAACCGGGATGGGCAATCCGCAGGTGCAACTCTGTGCCCGCAAAATGAAGCATCAGCGTCCTCCGCAGCGAATCGGTGCGGATCGGCGTCACGCAAAATTCTGGGTCAGCCAGGGGCAAGGCCCCTCGCTGGAAGCGATCTGGTGGGGTGCAGGAGATGCGCCACTGCCTGTCGGCAATTTCGATCTCGCCTTCATTCCCAAAATCAACGCCTACAACGGCCAGTCCCATATCCAACTGAACGTGCTCGATTGGTGCCCTAGCTCCTAATACCCCCATGCATGCTGTCGTGATTGTCGCCGCGGGACGCGGCACCCGCTTCGGCCCCGACCGTGACAAGCTCTTCCTCGAGCTCGGAGGCCACCCTGTTATCGCCCGCACGTGGTCGCGCTTCGATCGCCATTCCGCGGTCGGGGAGATCGTGCTGGTGATCCGACCCGGATTGGAGGAGGCGTTTGAGCAGATCGGGAAGCAGATCAGCGCACTCAAACCGTATCGCTTTGTCCCTGGGGGCACCGAACGTCAGGATTCCGTGTGGAATGGTCTCTGCGCCGTATCCAATCCCGCAGGGCTGGTGGCCATCCACGACGGTGCGCGACCCTGCGTCAACGACCGCCTGATCACAGAGTGCTTTCGGATGGCGGACCTCCACGGCGCGGCCGTGGCGGCGCAGCCCGTCACCGACACCATCAAGGAAAGTGCGGACGGATACACGGTTCATCGGCATCTGGACCGCTCTCGGCTATGGGCGGTGCAGACGCCGCAGACCTTCCGAGTGGATCTGATCCGCAGGGCGCTGCTGGAGGTGCGTCAGCGCAGAGTAGCCGTAACGGACGACACCGCAGCGTGCGAGCTGATCGGCCAGCCTGTCCACCTGGTAGCCAGCCACTACCCCAATCCGAAGGTGACGGTTCCGGAGGATTTGCCCTACCTGGAGTTCTTAATAAGATCGCAGGAGCTCGAAGCCGCTGCTACATCTGCTCCGGAGCTTCGATCCCCAGCAGATCAAGCCCCTGCTTGAGCACCCGACCGGACAGCTCACACAGCCAGAGACGGCTGACCTTTTCAATGCCCTCCGCCTTCAGAACAGGGCAGCTTTCCCAGAACCGGGCCATGTGGCCGGCAAGCTCGTAGAGATAAAGGCAGAGATAGTTGGGGCGGTACTCCGCGCACACGGCTTCGAGCGTGATGCCAAACTTCAGCAGATGCTTGGCAAGTGACAACTCGTCAGGGTGCCCCAAGTGAAGATCGACAGGGGCCGCGGACGACTGCTGACCTGCTTTTCGGAAAATCGAACGCACTCGCGCGTGCGCATACTGCAGGTAGGGGGCGGTATTCCCCTGAAGCGAAAGCATCTTGTCCCAACTGAAAACGTAGTCGCTTTGACGATTGGGGCTCAGGTCCGCATACTTCACCGAGCCGATCCCCACCATCCGGGCAATGTGGCGGCGCTCAGTCTCTGCCAGCGCAGGATTCTTCAGTGTGACACTCTCGAAGGCGCGCTGCTCCGCTTCATCCAGAAGGCCGGTCAGCCTGACGGTTTCGCCACTGCGTGTCTTGAAGGGTTTGTTGTCTTCCCCGAGAATCGAACCGAACCAAACATGGGCCAACTTTACGGCATCGACCCGCTCCGGATACCAGCGACGCCAGGTGGCAAAGATCTGGCGAAAATGCAATTGCTGTCGGCCGTCGGTGACGTAGACGATCTCGTCTGGGTGCCAGGTATCCCATCGATAGGCCAGAGTGGCCAGATCGGTGGTGGCGTAGTTGGCCGCACCGTCAGCTTTTTGGATCAGGACTGGGTTCGCGACCCACTCGCCCTCCTTCTGCACCAGGAAGGGATCCTCCTTCTGAAGCATGGTTCCGTCGCTGAAGACACACACGGCCCCCTGGCTGTCTTGGGCGATGCCCTTGTCCTTAAGCTCCTGAACCACCGATTTTAGCTGCGGATTGTAGAAGCTCTCCCCGAGGGTGTGGTCAAAACGCACTCCGAGGCGCCCATAGACGGTGTCGAACTGCCCCTGCGAGAGCGCGATCATCCGTTTCCAGATGCCCAGATTCTCTGGGTCTCCATCCTGAAGCTTCACCAGTTCCTGCCGAGCAGCCTCCCGGATGGAGGGATCGGCTTCTGAAGCGGCGTTCACCTGCTTGTAGAGCCGCTCCATTTCACCGAGCGCGTCGCGCTCCAAAGCCTCCGCGTCAAGATGCCGCTTCCAGCCGATGGTGAGCAGGCCAAATTGGGTGCCCCAGTCTCCGATGTGATTGTCAGTGATCACCCGATGCCCCAACAATCGCATCACCCGAGCCAGAGAATCGCCCAGAGCAGTCGATCGAATATGCCCAACGTGCATCGGCTTGGCCACATTTGGGGAGCTGAAATCGATGACAATTGTTCGGGGCTTTGTTGCGGGCGATACAAAGAGCGGTGGACCGTCTAGAGGCAACTTCAAGGCTGCGGCAACCGCCTCTGGTTTGAGTCGAAAGTTTAAAAATCCCGCCCCAGCCACCTCAGGAGCCTCGCACCATTCGGCAAGATCCAGCCGAGCGGCGACATCCGCGGCCAGCTGCCGAGGGTTGATCTTGCGCTCCTTGGCCGCGGACATGAGCGCGGTGTTTTGGTAATCACCAAACTTGGGGTCGGCACAAGGGCGCAGACTGGCAGCGGAAGCGGGAGCGTCGGGCAGGACGGCGGCAATGGCTGTCCGAAGTCGCTCTTCAATCTGGAGATGTATCATGAAAACCTTCGAGTTCTGGGACACGCCCACCCAGCCCGGACGGGCGGTTGGGCTGCAGGGGGAGGGGAAGCGTTGTCTCAACCCTTGCAGGACTTGATCACCTGGAACATGGCCTCGGAGTCCGGCGCTTCCTCAAGGGCTCGACGGAATTCCGTGCGGTGAAGCAATTTTGCGATATCAGCCAGGGTCCTCAAATGCTTCTGAAAATGACCCTGGGGCACCAGAAAAAGCATCACCAGGTTGACCGGTTGATTGTCGAGGGAATCGAACTGAAGACCTTTTTTGGATCGGCCCAATGCACCGACCACCTCGTAGATCAAATCCGTGGAAGCGTGAGGAATACCCACACCGTAGCCGATCCCTGTGCTCATGGAAGTCTCGCGCTTTTTGACCACGGCCAGGATAGCCTCCCGGTTCTCGGGCAGGATCTTGCCGACAGAAACCAGGTGATCAATCAATTCATCAATGGCCTCCCAACGGTTGGAAGCCTTCAAATCCGGATTGATCTGCTGAGGGCTGAGGATATCGCCAAGGTCCATAACGCTAAAAACTAAGGAGCATTTCGCCTCATTGAGCACGGCAAAGCAAGAGGGATTTCTCCGCGCGATTTGGGTTGCACCTCTCAGGCAGGCTGCGGAGCATCCCGATGTGTCACGCAATGCATTGGGACGGGGTCTGGGTGTTTTGATGGCGCGACCCACCAACCGGGTTGCTCCACGGGTGGATCGTCCTACGGCGCCGCTCACCCCTGCCTTATCCGCTCTGCTTTCACGGGGCAGCTCACCACGAGCGGCCACTCGCTCCACCGCCCAGACCACCCCACCGAGTCAGTCCGCCGATGCCAGCCTGCCTCGAAATCTGGCCTCCCAACTCTGCACCGCGCTCTTGCTGGCGGATCTAGCACTGGTGGCCTTAGGCGGATCCCTCGTGGTGAATCTCCCGCTCTCACCCGTATTCTGGCGCTCCTGGAGCTGCGGCATCGGGGCGCTGACGCTCGGAGGCTGGCTTGGGTGGTTGGCATGGCGTGTGATCCGCGACACCCGTGCTACCCAGTGATGCCTTCCATGCTGCAGCGGCTCCCTGCCCTGTTTTTTCTAGGCAAGGCCCCCAAAACTTGTTTCCATAGTAGCTAGAGCACCGCACCTTGGATCACTGATCACAGCTGCGCTATACTCGGGGCTCGGCGTTCCTGACGCTTAGCTCGACAAATCGTAACCCGACTTTGTGTCAATTACGTGACAATTGCAGAATAATGGGTAGAGTGTTAATGGTCTCTCCGGTGACGGACCGGTTCGCAGGATAAACGGCGTGAGAATCAAGTGATATGTCAGTAGATCGGATGCAGGCACAGCGGTTCGAACAAAAGTACCTCGTGGACGAGGTAACCGCACTTCGAATCCGCGACTTCGTCCAAAGCCAGCTCTCTCTGGATGAATTCGGGGAGGGAAAGGAGAACTTTTCATATCCTGTCCACAGCCTCTACTTGGACTCCAATGATCTGATCCTGGCTCGGGAGACCATCAACGGTAACAAGAACCGCTTCAAACTCCGGATCCGATTCTACAATAGCAATCCCGACACCCCCGTTTTCTTCGAGGTCAAACGCCGGATGAACAACTGCATTCTCAAGAAACGCGGCGGGGTGCGTCATGATGCAGTCGATTGGCTTCTGGCGGGGCATATCCCTGAGTACAGCCATCTCGTTTCCAAGGATCCCAAGCAGCTGGTCGCACTCCAGGAATTCTGTGTGAAGGCGCAGCAGATGCACGCCCGGCCCAAGGTGCATATCTCCTATCTTCGTGAAGCGTACGTCCATCCCACGAACAATTCGGTTCGGGTGACCCTCGACCGGGAGGTGCGAGCGAGCTATGAGCCCACTGCAAGGCTTTCGACCGAGATGATCCGTCCAGAAAGGCCCTTTGGGAAGGACGTGATTCTGGAGCTGAAGTTTACAAACCACTTTCCCAACTGGTTCGGGGACCTTGTCCGTTTCTTTGGATGCATGCAGTGCGGTGCTGCAAAATATGTGGAAGGCGCCGAGATTCTCGGCTTTGTCCAGATGCGCGATCGCAGTTCGATGGACCCCGCACCCAATGACTTTGAAGTGGCCCCGGCAACAATCGTACTTCCCAAAGCATAGGTTTGTGGCACTCTTGACCAACAACTCGCTGGCACCAAAAAACGTCGCTATTAGATAAAGCTCACTATGCTCGAAAGGCTCTTCCAGGGCGACTACGGTTCCGCCCCCACCAATTGGCCCGCCGCTTTGCTCGGTCTTCTGCTGGCGTTTTCTTGCGGACATGTTCTCGCCTGGGTCTACATGTGCACCCATTCCGGCCTCTCCTACTCGCGCTCCTTTGTGAATGCACTGGTGATGATGCCGATGGTTGTGGCCCTGGTCATGATGGTTCTTTCCAACAATCTGGTGACCGCCTTCGGAATGATGGCAGTCTTCGCCATCGTCCGCTTCCGCAACATTCTGCGCGATACCCTCGACACTACCTACGTGCTCATCAGTTTGGTCATCGGTATGGCGGCAGGCACTCAGAAATATGCCAGCGCCGCTATGGGATGTGCGATCGGTGCGCTCGCGTTACTGTATCTCTGGTACACCTCTTTCGGCAGTCGCCATCGCTACGATCTCATCGTGAATCTGCACTGGGCTAAGACCACCCAGGAGATGGCGGATCTGAACCGGGTTCTTACCCGCCACAGCTACAAGACCCACCTGGCCAGCCAGAGGAGTCATGAGGGCTACGAAGGCACCGATCTTTCCTATCGCTTGCTGCTTAGAGATCCACGGCGCTCGGACGAACTCATCGTCGAGCTCAAGAAAACCCAGGGCGTCTCTCGCGTGACCAGTATGCAGGCCGAGGAAGAATCCGAGATCTAAATCTGACGACATGGAAGATATTCAACCTATACCCGTGCCCTCGGCTCAACGCTGGAGGGAGTTTCGAATCCGTCTGCTCCCGGCTGTTGTCTTTGCCTTAGCCCTTGCGGCCATCGCACTGCTATGGAGCTGGGTGGTAGTCCCAGTCGGACTCACCGGAGAAGTGGCCGCCACACAGTACCAGGTCCGTAGCTTGGCGGACGGAGCCTTAGAGGAGCTTTCCGTCGTGCCTTTCAGCCTGGTCAAGAAGGGGGATATCATCGGCCTTCTGATCCCTACGGCGGCGACAAGCCTCTCGATGGACATGGAGGTCGAAGTCTCAGCTTTCGAGCTCGACCGCCTCCGCACCGGGATGAGTGTGAATCGCAATCTGCTCGAGCTCAGTACCCTGGAACTCCAACGCCAGAAGGTTTTCTCCGACTTACAGGTTGCCAAGTCCGCACTCAATATTCGAAAAGCAGAATTCGATCGTAACAAGGAGCTTCTGGCAAAGAATCTGCAATCCAAGGAGGCCTACGATGTGAGCGCTAGCCTCTACGCACAGGCAAGCACCACCGTCGATCAGTTCCAATTGCAGCTCGAGGGCTATGAAACGCAACTGAAGGGTTTCAAGGACGGTCAGAAGCTTCTTGAGGTCCGCGGTCAAAGTGATGCGGTGGACAAGGCCATCCAGTCCAAAACCAATGCCATGAGATTCGCAGCCCGGCCCTTGCAGCTGATAGCACCAGCCGATGGGGTGGTGAGCTCGATCGCCTTCCGAGCGGGCGAGACGGTTCGCGCTGGGGAGTCGATCGTGACGGTCACCTCCACAAACTCCACCTATATCGTCGGATACATCCGCCAACCCATTTCTCGCCTCCCCAAGGTGAATGACCAAGTCAATGTCCGGACTCGCAACTTTCCTCGCGCAGCGGGAACCGCCAAGGTCTTAAAAGTCAGCGGCCTCTACAATTTTATGAACCCGGCGATGGTGTCCCCAGAAGGAAATCGGCATGAAAAAGCGATCTCGTTCATGATCAGTATCCCCTCGGGATTGCCCCTGCATCCCGGAGAATTCGTCGATTTGAGTTTCGCACACTAGCAGACCCCGGCAGGGTTTTTTCTCTGTCGGGCACACGCGGTTTTCTGAAGCGCGGACTCTGGCCTTGGCTGCCGACTGCAAGCCCCTTTGGTTTTTGACCCTGCTTTTACCGGATGAAGAACGCCTTTTCGACCGCCGATCTGTGGACCGGCGAACCAGATCTGGTCGCATTGGCCGCCTGGGCGGCAGACCTTCGTCGCCAAATCACTCACCCGATAGACCTCGCGGTGGTGTTCGTATCGCCGCTCTACTTTGAGGCCGCGGCCGACATCATCGCTTGCCTACGCTCGGCAACCGGAAACCCGGTGCTGATTGGCTGCTCGACCAACTCCCTCATTGCCGGTGAAACGGAATGCGAGGACTCCCAAGGAATCTCCCTGGGTCTCTTCTCCCTTCCCGGCGCTGAACTCGAAGTGGTACGCTTCACTCAGAACCAGGTGGAGGAGTGGAGTGGGGCGGGCTACTGGCGACTGGAGACAGGCCGCGAGCCCGAGTCACTCAACGGCTGGCTGGCCTTCGCCGATCCCTTCTCTCTGGACGCGGAACGCTGGCTGAGCCAGTGGGACGACGCCTTCTCCGGGGTGCCAATCCTTGGTGGGTTGGCGAGCGGGAACTATTCATCACGTCAAACCCAAGTCTATCTCAACGACCAACTCTTCGAAGGAGGAGGGGTAGCCGTGGCGCTTGGGGGGAAGGTTGCTCTGTCAGGGATTATATCCCAAGGCTGCACACCCATTGGTGAAACCTGGACGATTACCAAGACCGAGGGGAATTTGATCCACGAAATTGGCAATCGGCCGGCCTATCAGCTCCTGGTCGAGACTCTCGCAGGCATGTCGGCAGACCTCCAGCGGAAGACTCGTGGGAACCTCTTCGTGGGTCTGGTCATGGATGAGTACCGCTCTGAGTTTGAGCGCGGGGACTTCCTCATTAGAAACATCCTGGGAGCAGATTCTGAGACGGGGGCGATTGCTATTGGGGCAATGCCTCGGCCCGGTCAAACCCTCCAATTCCAAAGGCGCGACGCTGAGGCGAGCAGCGAGGATATGATGGTTCTCTTGCGCAGGGCTCAGAATGAGCTCGCCGGACGCAAGGTTTACGGCGGCTGCCTCTGCAGCTGCAATGGCCGAGGAAAGCGCCTCTTTGGCCCCATTCACCACGACGCTCGCCACGTTCAGGATGCGTTTGGTCCCATGGGCTTGGCTGGATTCTTTTGCAATGGCGAGATCGGACCCGTCGCCGGTCGAAACTTTCTGCACGGCTACACCGCTTCGCTAGCCCTCTTCGTAGAGAAAAAACCGTTCCCAGGAGTCCTCTGACATGCTCCTCGACATTCGCGACTCTCTGGTGGAAAATGCCCACAGCCCGACATGATCATGGACACTTTGAAAGCGCCATCTTTCCGCCTCACGGTGCGCATCTTCGGATGCGTGTTGATCGCCCTCAGCGCTCTCCGCTCGCCCGCGGCCGAATCGTCCACGAGATCCCTCTCCTTGAGCGATTGCTTCCAGCGGGCGCTTGAGCACAATTTAGATCTGCAGATTGAGCGCCATTCCTCCGCGATTCGAGCCGCGGAGCTCAACGGCGCGTTGGGTGCCTACGACCCCGTCCTGCGGTTCGGAGCCCTCAAGAGCCGCATCGACTCCCCAGGCCAGTTCGACTCCAAGAAAGGCCCGTTCGCGGGAGACGACCAATACGAATTGGACACCGACACCCTGACCGCAGGGATTGGCGGTTTGCTCCCCACCGGCGGACGTTACGATGTGTCGACCATCTTCAACCGCTTTAAAAATAAGGTGGATTTGAGGAATGATCCAAACCCCCTGCTTATCTTCATAACTGAGCACCGCACTAACGAATTCGGCCTCGGTACCATGGCATCGCTCAGCCAGCCGCTGCTCAAAAACTTCTGGATCGATGGCGAACGTCTGACCATCCAAGTGAGCCGCAAGAATCTCAAACTCTCAGAGCTTGCCTTGCTCCGAAAGGTCATGACGGTGGTCGGAGACATCCAGGGAGCCTATTATGAAGCGATCTTTGCCCGCGAGGCCTTGAACATCCAGCGCAGCACGCTTGAGAACGCCCGAAAACTTCTGACCGACATTCGCTCGCGGATCCAAGCCGGAACCATTCCCCCCTTGGAGGAGAAACTGTTTGATTACCACGTGCTGAACACCTCGGCGGACCTCGTCTCAGCGGAGAAGGCTGATGGCGAAGCCCAGGCGGTGCTCCGCAACCTGATCACGGACGACCTTAAGGACTGGGTCGGTGCCCAGCTTAGCCTCACGGACCCGCTCTTTGAGATCGAGGAACAGTTCAATCAGGTGGAGTCCTGGCGCGAAGCCATGACCAAGCGGCCCGAGGTCCTCCAGATGCAGGCCGACATTGAAAAGCAGGATATTGTTCTGCGATACGACCGAAACCAGATGTATCCAAGCCTGGATTTAGTCGGGAGCTACGGCTTCAACGGCATAGACCCCGGCCTCGGTGCCGCAGGGAGCCAGGTAAGCCGTGGGGCTCATGCGTCTTACACCTACGGAGTTGTGATGAGTGTCCCGTTGGGTAATCGCGCAAACCGTAACAAACTCAAGGCGGATCAGGAAGTACGCCGCCAGACCCTGCTACGCATCAAGCAGGTGGAGATGCACATTCTCACCGAGGTCGAGCACGCCGGCCGACAGTTAGGTGCCTCATTCCGTCGGATCAGTCCCTCCAAACAGGCGCGTGACATGGCGGAGCAGGTCCTCCGGTCCGAAGAGGCCAAGATTCTGCTGGTCCAGAGCAGCAGTTTTGCAGTGGTGGAGGCACGGCGCCGTCTCACGAACTCGCAGCTCTCCGCGCTGAGGAGCGTGGTGGATTATAATAAGGCCCGAGCGCAACTTTCCCTAAGCCAGGGAAAGATTCTAGAGCGCAACTCAATCGACGTGAACTTCAAGTGAGTCTCCTTTCTCACACCCTCAATCAACTCGTATGAAAAAGTGGTTTCTTCGGATCGGCATTGCAGTCGTCTTGCTCGCCATCGTGGCGATCTTTGTCGTGGCATCCTCCCTGGGTGGCATCATCAAGAGCGGCGTGGAGACAGTCGGGCCCAAGATCACCCAGACCGAAGTTAAACTTTCTGGAGTCAGTCTCTCTCTCTTAGGCGGAAGCGCCAGCGTGCGCGGACTGGTGCTGGGCAATCCGACAGGCTACAAAGCAGCCAACGCTCTGGAAGCGGATGAGGTCAGTGTCCGCATCGAAGCTTCCTCATTGCTCGCCGACAAAGTCATCATTCGCTCGGTTCGTATCGATGGCTCCCGCATCGCGGTGGAAGGAACTCCCTCGGACAACAACCTGACTCGGATTCAAAAGAACGTGGAAGCCTTCGCTCAATCGATCACCGGCGGTGCCGCTGGGGACACCAAGCCAGCGACCAGCGGCCCTGGCAAAAAGCTCCAAGTGGACGAGTTGGTTCTTTCCAACGCCAAATTGAGTCTCACTCTCACCATGCTGGGGGGCAAATCTGTGACAGTCCCCTTGCCAGAGATCCGCCTCGCGAATCTGGGGCAGGGCCCAGAAGGGATCACCGCAGCGGACCTCACCAAGCGGGTCCTTTCCTCCCTCACCGGAAGCGTGACCACCGCCGCCACTGATGTGGTCAAAAACCTGGGCGGAGTAGCCGTCGATGCCGCCAAAGAAGCTAGCAAGACCGCCGTCGAGGGTGTCGACAAGGCCACGAAGGGGATCAAGAGCCTCTTCAAAAAGAACTGAGATACTCCACCAAGTTGCGGAGATCTTGCTTGGTGAGGAGTTGCCTCAGCTCTTCAGGCATTCCTGACAATCCGCGCTGACGCTCGGCGATATCGCTCTTCTTGATCTTGATCAGCCCATCCTCCGGGGAGTTTATCTCGATCTCCAGCTCAGTCTCGCTTTTAACCAAACCTGCATAGGCATTCCCATCCTTCAAGGTCACCAGGACGGTTTCGAATCCGGCTGCAATCTCGCGATTGGGAGCCACGATGGACTCCAGGATATACTCACGCGACTTGCGGCTTGCGACGCTGCTGAGATCAGGTCCGACCTCGCCGCCCTCCCCTCTCACCTTGTGACAGCGTAAGCAGGAGACATCCGCTCTCTCGATGAAAATCTTCTTTCCAGCCGCCGCATCACCCCCCTGCAGCGTCTCCCGATAGGCCCCAATGGGGTCGTCCTTTTTCCGAGAGCTCTCAAACGTCTTCAAATGGCCCACGATGGTTGGCTCCTTGCGGCGCTCGCTCGCTTCCAGGACATCCAGCTGGAGCGACGTATGGAGCGTTCCCTCTGCCAATTTGCGAGTCCAGGGCTCTAGGAGCGTGGCAGCCTGGGGATCGGCGGAGTTACCCAGGACAGCGAGAGCCGCTTGCTGTTCACCGAGGGATCCTCGTTCAAGGGCGGCTTTGAGTTTTCGCAGGCCTGCGCTGCCTCCCGCCTGACCGGTTAACCGAGTGGCCTCGCGACGAAGCCCCTCGTCCGAATCCTCTGCGGCCAGGTCCAAAGCAGTCTGTGACTGCGGTCCCTTGATGTCCGCCAAGGCAAGCAACGCCTCCTGCCTCAAAGCAGAGGGGGCTCGATGGTCGGACACCACTCCAAGCAAGGCTTCGCTGGAGGGTGAATGCCGCCACTGCCGCGCCAGTCGGGCCGCAACACTGCGTATGGAAGTCTCCTTGTCCTTCAACAGCGTAGGGAGAGCCTCCCCAGCCACGGACAGCGCCTCAGCGGCCGGACGTGGAGCGAGAGGCCTCCAAAGGCCCGTGACACGATCGCGCCCGGAAGGCTTTTCCCAGACGGCAAGGCATTCCAATGCTTCGCGCCGGGCAGCCGCAGGCTGCTGCGCGTCCCCCGCTAAACGAATGAGAGCGGCCGCATTCTCAGGAGCACCCAAACGATAGTGCGCATTGATGATCCGCCGCCACAAGGCAGCGGAGTCGTGGCGCGCATTGCTGAGGCCTGCGAGAGCGGGTAAAGCCTGGGGAATCGGCAGATCGCTAATCGCCCGAGCCGCTTCTAAAACGAGATCTGGAGTTCCATCTCGGAGGAAAACCGAAATCCCCTCCTTCTCCAGGCGACGCAGTGCAAGCAGAGAGGCCCGCCGAGCTTCCACTGACGGATGCCCGCTTTGGCTCATCAACCAAGTCGTATCTTTGAGAGCCGTAAGCCCCATGACCGCCGCATGGCGAATATAGGGATCGCGGGCAGTGTCATTGTCGGCTGCTAGCTGGGTGAATAAGGGTCCGGAGCCCGGGAGATTGAAGCGGGCGACTGCGAGGCCGGCTAGAAAACGGACCCGAAGCACGGGATCCTTCAAGAGAGCCATCAGAGGTCCGGCCGCTTCCTTCCATCGAGCCTCACCCAACTGCCGGGCAGACTGGCCGCGGATCTCGGCGTCCGGATCCTTAAGGCCACGAACGAAGACTGCCGCGATCTCACGTTTTTCGGAAGAACGTGCGCTTTGATCGAGCTGTTGACCCAAGCCCCAGAGGGCA
>CAMAVD010000041.1 GCA_945861575.1 Akkermansia muciniphila | reverse complement strand
CGTGAAACCGTGCTTTGCCTAAGCGACCTTCCCATCGAGCAACTCCACCACGCGAGGGGCTCGAGCTGCCATGTCGGCAGAATGGGTGGCCATGATGAGGGTCATGCGGCGCTCGCCTTGAAGCGCCACGAGGAGATCCACGATCTCCTGCCCCGTCTTGGAATCCAGATTGCCGGTCGGCTCGTCGGCTAAGAGCAGCACAGGATCATTGATCAAGGCGCGCGCGATCGCCACCCTCTGCTGCTCACCTCCCGACAACTCGTAGGGACGATGATCCATCCGCTCCCCCAAACCAACACGCCTCAACAAGTCGCGCCCTTTGTCAGCGCACTCAGCAGCGTCCCGACGTGCAATGCGCCCCGGCAGACAAACGTTTTCCAGCGCATCCAACTCCGGCAGCAGATGATAGGCCTGAAAAACAAAGCCAAGTCGGTCGTTACGGATGCGCGACAAGGCCGCTGCGGTGCCGGTGGAGATCTCCACTCCCTCAAGCTGAATGCTTCCCTGATCGGGTGAGTCGAGGGCGCCCAAAACGTGGAGCAGGGTGCTCTTTCCCGCACCTGAAGAGCCCCGCAGCGCCAGAAAATCACCACGGTCCACAGTAAGATCAACCCCTCGCAAAACCGGGATCTGGCGCCGCCCCATCGGATAGGACTTGTGAACGCCCGTCGCCACCAGCAGCGGCTTTTGCTCACTCATGACGCAGTGCCTCCACAGGTTTGAGTCGGCCTGCAATCCACGCCGGAATCGCGCCAGCAAGCGTGCAAATCACCAGGGAACCCAGGCAGATGGTGACGATGTCGGAAACCGTCAATTCGGAAGGCAGGTCGTAAAGCTTATAGATGGAGGCGTTGAGCAGATTGCGCCCCGTGATCTCGTTCAGGAAGTGCAGGAATTCATTCCGATAGCGGAGGGCAAGCAGACCCAGCCCCAGACCTGTGGAAACGCCAATCACACCCACCACAATCCCCTGACTGAGGAACAGCCAGACGACCTGAGCTCGCGTGGCTCCCAGAGCCTTGAGCACACCCACCTCACGAGTCTTTTGAACCACAAAAGTGATCAGCGAGCTGGTAATTCCAAAGGCCGCGACCAGCACAATGAAGAAGAGCAGGAAGAAGATCATATTCTTCTCCAGCACCAGCGTGCTAAAGAGCTCAGAATATTTTTCTATCCAGGTATCTACACGATACTCCTCGCCGAGGATGCCGAGAATCTGCGCTTTCACGGCAGGTGCCTGAAACGCGTCACGCAGCACGATGTTGATCCCGTGAACATGAGCGCCCAGCTCATAAAACTCCTGAGCCGTCTCAAGCGACGTCACAATAAAGAGGGCGTTAAAATCTGCGAAGCCCACATCGAAAATGCCCCGAACCTCCAACTCCTCTGGAAGGATGGCCACATCTTTCTTACCCTCGGCACTCTTCTCAAGTCGCTCCATATTGGCGGGTGAGTAGACTGAGAAACGGTCCCCCACCCTAAGTTGAAGGCCGCGCGCGAGATCCTTCCCCAGGAGCGCTCCCCTACCCTGAAGATCGTTCGTACCTGCAATCACCGAGCCAGGAATCAGGCTCACACCAGGCTCGAGACGCGCATCGATACCGCGGAGGATCGGAATATCGTTGAGCTTCTCCCCGCCCGGTAGGATGACCCGGGCCAACACCTTTCCCACCACCGAGGGCGCCGCCGCCTTCACCTGGGGAAGATTCGTGATCAACGTCAAGATGGTCGGCCAATCCCGAAGTGTGTCGCTGTGGCTCCTCTTGGCAATTTCGACATGCGCGTTGAAGCCTAAAATCTTGTTGCGCCACTCCCGATCGAAGCCGCTCATCACGGCAATCACCACGATCAGGACGGCCACCCCTAGCATGACCCCCATAATGGAGATCAGCGTGATGACGGACACGGACGTTCTCTTCGGGCGCAGGTAGCGCAGTGCAAGAAAAAGCTCAAAGGGGAGTCTGGACATGGTCTGCTTAGCGCAGCTGGGTCTTGCCTCGCCCCTTGGCAATCTCCCCGATGATCCAGGCTGGATGCCCTGCCTTCTGAATCGCTCGAAGAACGGCATCCGCCTTCTCTCCATCCGCGACCACCGTCATGCCGATGCCCATGTTGAAAACCTGATACAGTTCGGTGCCATCCACGCCACCCTTGTCTCGCAGCAACTGGAAGAGCGGAGAAAGCTCCCACGAACCCAGGCGAATGATGGCATCGAGAGATTTCGGCAGCACACGAGGGATATTGTCGATAAAACCGCCCCCGGTGATGTGAGCGAGCCCACGGATCCCATTGGACTTCCCAGGACGGTTGAACTTGGAAATCAGTGATTGCACCAACGGCCCATAGGATACATGCACCTTCAGAAGCTCATCTCCCAGACGTGCTTTGATCCCAGGAACCCGGCTGGTGACCTTGAGCTTCAGCTGATCGAACAGGATCTTGCGAGCCAACGAATAGCCATTGGTGTGCAGGCCGCTGCTGGCGATGCCAATGATCGCGTCGCCCCGCTTGATGTTTCGCGCACCATCCAGCATCCGTGACTTCTCCACCACCCCAACGATCGTGCCGCTGAGATCATACTCACCCTTCTGATAGAAGCCGGGCATCTGGGCTGTCTCCCCACCGATCAGGGAGCAGTTGTTTTCGGTACAGGCCTTGACAAAGCCCTTGACGATGTCGGTGAACACGTGGGGCTCCAGCTTTCCGGTGCCCAGGTAGTCGAGGAAGAACAGCGGCTCGGCACCGAGCACAGCGATATCATTGACACAGTGGTTCACCAGGTCCTGCCCGATCGTGTCGTGGCGGTCCATGGCAAAGGCCAGCTTCAGTTTGGTTCCCACCCCATCCACGCTGGACACCAGCACAGGCTGGCGGTAGCGACGGACGTCCAGGGCGAAGAGACCTCCGAAACCGCCTACCTTCCCCAACACCTCGCGGCGGTGGGTGGAGGCGAGCAGTTGCGGCAATGTGGCTTTCACCCGGTTTCCCAGATCGATATCCACTCCAGCGGCGGCGTAGGCTTTTTGCTTCATGCGAATCAGTGCTGACAAAGCGGCGAGAGTATTCGAACACCCCCTTCTGAGTGTCGAGCAGAATTGGGCCTGGGTTACAAAGTTGTAATGCTCCAGAAAGGATCTGGACACTATCCTGCGCTACCTTCTTCCTCGAACAGTAGAGAAACTTTTACAGAACAAACGGGTTTTATGAACAGGAACATGAAGTCAAGAATTCGAAATACAGGGGCCTGGATGGGTGTAAGCCTAGTCACGGGAGCTCTTTGGCTCTCTGACCCGTCTGCCGCCCTCGCCAAAGAGGATAAGAACGCCCCCATCAAGGTGGAGACGGACAATTCAGCCCTACCCCGGGAAGGAAAGTTCACCAGCAGCTTTTCTCATGTGGTGAAGAAGGTCAGCCCTAGCGTGGTCAAGGTGTACTCCACGACCAAGCCCAAGACGGTGAAGGGCGGACGCGGGGGCAATCCCCTGCTCGATGATCCTATGCTCCGACGCTTCTTCGGTGAGGAATTCGGCGGCGGCGGACCGGGCGGCCCTGGCGGGCGCGGCTACCGGACTCCTCGCGAACAAGGACTCGGATCGGGCGTCATCATCAGCAAGGACGGCTACATCCTCACCAACAACCACGTGGTAGAAGGGGCTGACGAAGTCAAGGTAACGGTTGGAAGCGAGGAGAAAGAGTTCACGGCCACGGTGGTAGGCCGGGACGACAAAACGGACATCGCGGTGTTGAAGATCGACGCCAAGGATCTGATCCCCATCGTCACCACCGACAGCGAGGGCATTGAGGTCGGCGACGTGGTGCTCGCTGTGGGAAATCCCTTCGGGATCGGACAGACTGTGACCATGGGCTTGGTCAGCGCCACCGGCCGCTCGGCGCTGGGGTTGCTCTATGAGAACTTCATCCAAACCGACGCCGCCATTAATCCAGGCAACTCGGGCGGAGCCCTGGTGGATTCCATGGGTCGCCTGATCGGCATCAACACAGCCATCCTGAGCAGGACCGGAGGCAATCAGGGCATCGGATTCGCCGTCCCCTTCAACCTGGCCAAGTTCGTGATGGAAAGCATCGTCAAGGAAGGCCGGGTCGTCCGTGGCTTCATGGGGGTAAAGCTCCAACCGATGACGTTGGCCCTCGCCAAACAGTTCAAGCTGGACGACGCCTCAGGAGCGCTGGTGTCGGAAGTGCAACCCAATACCCCAGCGTCCAAGGCAGGTCTCCAGGACGGAGATGTCATCCTGGAGCTGGACGGAAAACCGGTCAAAGACAGCCACAGCATGCGCCTTCAGGTCAGTCAGACGGCTCCAGGAACCAAGCTGGCGCTGAAAGTCCTGCGCGAGGGTGAAAAGAAGAAGCTGGACTTGGTCCTGAAGGAGTTGCCCGACAATTTGGCCTCGGGCGTAGAAAAGTCAGCGCCGGGTGCAAAATCGGACGCGCTCGACGGCGTGACCGTCGGGGATCTGGATCGCGCCACACGCTCGCGGCTGGGAATCCCCGCCGAGATCAACGGCGCGGTGGTCACCGGAATCGAAGAAGACTCCGCTTCCGGTGAAGCGGGCCTGAAGATTGGCGATGTGATCCGCGAGATCAACCGCCAGCCGGTCACCAGCGCGGACGAGGCCGTCGAACTCAGCGAGAAGGTCAAAGATGACACAGTGCTTTTGCGGGTCTGGAGCCCGGACGGAAACGGCCGGGGCACGAACCGCTATATCGTAGTACAGGAGGACAAGCGGAAGTAGCTCCGACTTCCAAAATACCCACCCCATCCACCCTCCCAGTGCCTCTTCAAAGGCATCTCATGGGAGGGTGTCCTTTTTATCCCTCGCATTCTGATTTGAATCGCGTGAATGAATCTCTACTAATGGACGGCGACATGCGTGTGCTGGTGGTCGAAGATGACAAAAAGATCGCGTCCTTCGTAGTCAACGGCCTGAAGCAGGCGGGCTTCGCTGTAGACTCCTGCCCGGATGGCGAAGAGGCTTTGGTCCTAGGGCGGTCCACCCCGTACGATGCGGCGGTCCTGGATCTAATGCTCCCAAAAGTCGACGGCCTCACAGTCCTGCAAACGCTGCGCCGAGAAGGACTGAAGACGCCGGTCATTATCCTCAGCGCCAAGGCCTCCCTCGACGACCGTATCAAAGGACTGCAGGCCGGCGGGGATGACTATCTCACCAAGCCGTTCGCCTTCTCCGAACTGCTGGCGCGAGTGCAGGCTCTCATCCGGCGTGCCACGCAGTCCACCGAGCCCACCCGGCTGACCTGCGCAGATCTGGTGATCGATCTGCTCAGCCGAGAAGTGACCCGGGGCGGCCAGGCGATTGAGCTCCAGGCACGGGAGTTCTCGCTCTTGGAGTATCTCATGCGCAACCAAGGGCGCGTGGTCACCAAAACCATGATCCTCGAGCATGTCTGGGACTACAGCTTTGATCCACAGACCAATGTGGTGGACGTTCTGGTCCATCGGCTGAGAGCCAAGATCGACAAGGACTTTCCCGCTCGATTCATCCATACATTGAGGGGGGTAGGCTATGTTCTCAAAAGCGCTTAGAGGCGTCACCCGCACCATCAGCTTCCGGCTGAATGTCTGGTACGCGCTCGTATTCACCGCCAGCGCGGCCGCACTCTACGTCTTTATCTATCTGCTGCTCTCGACGGCGATGGAGAGAACGGATCGTGAGATTATCGGAGCCCAGCTCAAGGAGCTCGAAGCTGTTTATCGGACGGGTGGACTCCGAGCTCTCCAGGTCCGCGCGGAGTCCGGGGGCGATGGACGCAAGGGAGGCAAGAGCTACTTCGTTCGCTTGATCAACCCGGCGGGCCAGGTCTACACCGTGTTTGTCCCTCCCGATTGGGTGGGGTATGAGAAGTCGGAACAGAAGATCGGCACGACACTCTTCCAAATCGAGCGACCTTACCTGCGCATCCCCAAGGATGAAGAGCGAGATCTCACCCTCGGGTCGGTCACCTTCCGCGATGGCTACTCCCTTCAGGTGGGCCGCATCACCAACAATCGCCAGATGCTGCTGGAGCCCTTTCGAAAAGCGTTCTTCTTGGTGATGACTCCGGTGCTGGGCCTTGCCCTGGTGGGAGGAGCGATTTTTTCGCACCGAGTGACGCGGCCCATTCGCCAGATCGTCGCCACCGCAAAGTCCATCGTAGAGACGGGCAAGCTCGACGCACGCGTTCCTACTCCCACGACGAGCGACGAGCTCGCGGAGCTCACACGCCTGTTCAACCACATGCTCGACAAAAACCAAGCCCTCATCCGAGGAATGCGAGACTCCTTGGACAATGTCGCCCACGATTTACGCACTCCCCTCACCCGCCTTCGCGGCATCGCGGAACTGGCACTCCAACGGCCAGAAGATCGTGAGAAATCTCAGGAGGCGCTAGCGGACTGCATGGAAGAATCCGAGCGTGTTCTGACCATGCTCCGCACCCTGCTGGACGTGGCTGAAGCGGAGGCTGGTGTGATGCGGCTGAATCTGGAGCGCTGGGACATGTGCTCGCTACTGGAGGAGGTTTCGACGCTCTATGACTATGTTGCGGAGGAGAAGCGGCTGACACTCAAGCTCGAGTTACAGCGTCCGCTCTTTGCCACCATCGATGCCAACCGCATGCGTCAGGTCTTTGGCAATCTGCTCGACAATGCCATCAAGTACACGCCCGAGGGAGGCACCGTTATCATTCGAGGCAAATCGGAATCCGGTTCGGTCACCATTCAGTTTCGCGACAATGGCATGGGGATCCCCTTCGAGGAGCAGGACAAGATCTGGGACCGGCTGTATCGGGGCGACAAGAGTCGCTCCCAGCGGGGACTGGGATTAGGGTTAAGCCTAGTGAAAGCGATCGTGCAAGCCCATCGCGGTGAGGTGAAAGTAGCCAGCCTCCCCGGAGAAGGCTCTGTCTTCACCTTGCAACTCCGCTCGCAGGGGTAGGGCGCCTCACCTTACACCCAGCAGAGCTCGAAGACCTTGGAACATCACTCCTGAAGACTGTCTTTCTCCGCCTCAAGCCCACGGGCGAGCTGTCGATTCTAAGTCAGACACCCGTCGGGGTGGATTCACCCCTGAGTCACGGGACATGAGCACACGATGCGAGCGCTTATTCTTGGATCCGGACCTGACCTAAGACCTTGGTCCCTCACCGACCTCCCCACCTCGCCCATTACCGAATGGCATCGGGGGAATCTGATCGCGGCGGGCATCCGCGACCTCCGACTCGTCCAGTCGGATTTCCCGGCGAATCGACTAGGCATGATGGTGGAGGCCTCCACGTGGTTGGAAGGCGATGACTGCCTCATCCTGGAAGGAGACCATGCCTTCTCCCCTTCCCTACTTCGTGCCGTCGCGGCGGGAACGGAAGAAATCGAGGTCGCCTACCAGCCGTCGCACGGCGCACGCCTCCCAAACGAACCCGGCCACCCAGAGCGTGCAAGCTTGAAGATCACCTGTTATCCGGACGGCACCCTGCAATCGGTCCTCCCTACACGAACCCGCGGTCACCGAGAAACCGGTTACTGCCTGGGACTCTGGCGCATGACACCGCGAGGTTGGCGGAAAATCACCGAACTCCTCGCTTCGCTGTCGGCCGCAGAGCGACACAGGCTGGACGTCGGAGGCTTGCTCGGACGTTTAGCCCGGGAAGGAATGCAGATCCGTATGATCCCCGTGCCCGGGGGGTGGCGCGTCTTAGGAAATCCCGAGCAGGTCCTCCTGGAAGACCCCCGTCCCTTGCGTCGCGGTCTCGCCATGGATTCCCCCTCCAATCGCCTCGCCGCCTGAGCCAGGCGCGCCTTCCATCCGCGTAAGCCCTGCTCCCCACAGGTGCAAGCGCTCGTCCATTCACATTTTGAAGATTCCAAGCCTCCGCGTTCTCAGCTCGACCCTCTATCCGTAGCCGACGTAAGGGGGCATCCAGCCAATCTTGCCCCAACTCCAGACTTGATCGGCGGCCTCGTAGAGCTCAGATCAGGGGCGTGCTGATGCTCCGCGAAACAATTCCGCAAGACTGGCTGCCCTCCGTGAAAGAGCATCTGCCAGAAATTCTCGTCGACCACGCTCATCTGGAGCGCAAGGCTGCCACCAGCTCCATCAATCTCGAGAAGTACCGGGTGCTCTACCCCCACGTCGAAGAACTCAACGCGATCGCCATCGAGGAACTCCAACACTTTCAGCTCCTGCTCGCCCTGCTCAAGCGCCGTGGCATCCCTTTCGGACAACCCTATCCCAGCCTCTGGATCACCGGACTCATGCGCAGCGTGCGTTCAGGCATCCAACATCAGGCCATAGACCACCTTCTCTGCTGCGCGCTGATCGAAGGTCGTAGCTGTGAAAAATTCCAACTGCTCGCCCAGGGGCTGAGGGATACCGACCCAGAGCTCGCCACTTTCTACGCCAGCTTGGTGGAGTCGGAAGGCAATCACTACGCCACCTATCTGCTCATGGCGCGCGGGATCGACCATCCCGAGGCCGACCGACGTCTGGACTTCTATCTCGACCTAGACGCCAGCCTGATTCGCCAACCGCGCCTCCACCACACCTTGCATTGAGGATCACGGTTTAAAAACAAAAACCCCCCACCCGGGGGGCCTTTGCGAGTATGAAGAGTTGTTGTAACCTGGTAACGAGTAAAAGGTATCCCACACCGGCGTCCTCCGCCATTGCGACCGCCTACGGATCCGGGACTAGGGGTTTCCCTGATAAGTTTTGCCCCGCGCCTTAAAAACGGCCACGGTGATTCCCATGTCGAACGCCTCCGGTCCAGTGGCTTTCCGTGATCTTCCCCTGCGGATCAGTTGATCCTCCAGATCCCTTATTACTTCAATCATGAGATGGCGGTGACTCTGGCCTCCTGCACGCCCGTGCTCGTGCCCACGGACACGAACCACCAACTCCAACTCGACGCCCTCCGCAGGGCGATCACCCCGCGAACGCGTGCCATCGTGACCGTGTCCCCGAACAATCCCACGGGAGCCGTCTACCCCGCTCGCGATCTGGAGGGCGTCAATCTCCTCTGCCGGGAGGCGGGGATCTATCACATCCATGATGAAGCCTACGAGTATTTCACCTACGACGGGGCACAGGCCTTTTCTCCCGGGTCCCTCACACAAGGCCGCGCACACACTCTTTCACTCTTTTCTCTCTCCAAGGGATACGGATTCGCAAGCTGGCGGATCGGATGCATGCTCGTTCCAGACGCGTTGAGGGAGTCTCTGATGAAGATCCAGGATACCCTTCTCATCTGCGCGCCAGTGGCCTCGCAGTATGCAGCCTTGGGGGCACTCGCGACCGGACGCTCCTGGGCGACACAGCATCTCGATGCGCTCCGTCGTTCCCGCGATAAGGTGCGTCAAGGCTTGGAGAGCCTGGGCGATCTCTGCCATCTACCCCCTGCGGAAGGAGCGTTCTACTTCTATCTTACCCTTCCACACGGCGGCGACCCCATGGACCTCGTCCAGAAGCTGGTCCGCGACTTCAAAGTGGCGGTCGTTCCCGGAACCGCGTTTGGATCGACGGGGTGCCGGCTGCGGATCTCCTACGGCGCCCTAACACCCGAGAACGTCAGCATCGCTACAGATCGATTGATACAGGGTTTGAGACATTTGGCAGGCGGCTGAGGTCGCAGGTCTTTTTAACCCAAACCCGTCCGAAAGAACGATTGAAATTTCCCGATGGAAATCCGCCACAGATCCCGGCATCTTATCTCCATGGCAAACATCGTTCGCCGACCCGATTGGTACATTCCAGAATCACAGGTCACTCCGGAAGCCGTCTTCCGAAACAGGCGACGCTTCATCCGCGAGCTCGGGCTTGGAGCCGCCGGGATCTCCCTGCTGCCGCAAATCAGCCCGGCCGCGGAGACAGCGCCGCCCCCCAAAGGATATCCCTTCAAGCGAAATGCGGCCTTCAACCCCGGTTGGAAACTCACCGACCAGCAGGTGGCCGAATCCTACAATAACTTCTACGAGTTCTCCCTCGATAAGGAGCAGGTCCGGCTGCTGACGGGCAAGTTCACAACGTCCCCATGGCCGATCGAGATCAAGGGTCTATGCGAGAATCCCATGACCATCGATGCCGAAGAATTGGTCACTCAAATGCCCATGGAGGAGCGTGTGTATCGCTTCCGCTGCGTCGAGGCGTGGTCGATGATCGTCCCCTGGTCAGGCTTCCCTCTCTCCAAGCTCATTGAAAAAGCCAAACCCAAGCCCGAGGCGAAGTTCATCCGCTTCGAAACCGCGAATCGTCCGGAGCAATTCCCCGGCATGACCAGTCCGCGCACCGCCCGCTATCCCTGGCCTTACTTCGAAGGCCTGCGCATGGACGAGGCAATGCATCCTCTCACCCTCCTCGCCACCGGTTTCTACGGGAAGCCAATGCCCAAGCAGAACGGCGCGCCTATCCGCTTGGTGGTGCCCTGGAAATACGGCTATAAGAGCATCAAGTCGGTAGTGAAGATCGAGTTCGTCGCCGCCCAGCCCAAGACCTTCTGGGAAACCCTCGGGCCGGATGAGTATCCCTTCGAATCCAATGTAAACCCCAAGGTGCCCCACCCTCGATGGTCCCAGGCGACCGAGCGAGTGGTGGACACCGGGGACCGCATTCGGACGCAGCTCTACAACGGCTACGCGGATCAAGTGGCCAAGCTTTATCCCGGAGCCTGAGGCAATCGGACACGGACGAAGACGCCCGCCCTCCAGGGACCACAAAACGCATCATGCCGATTCCAGTTCTGACGGTAGCTCAGGTTCGCGAATGGGAGGAGTCCAGCTGGAAAGCAGGACGCTCGCAAACCGAGGTCATCCGCAGGGTGGGCTATCTCGTTGCGGAGCGTGCCAAGCGCCTGTTGAAGCGCGGGGATTCCGTGGTGGCACTGCATGGATCAGGCAACAATGGGCACGACACCCTCCAAGCCTGCCGCCATTTCGTGGATCATGAGGTGCACCGCATCGAGGCGATCCACCCCGAGCAAACCCTCCTGGAATTTCAGGAGATCGTGAAGCTTCGCCCTGCCTTGATCCTTGATGGCATTTTTGGGACCGGGCTCAACCGGCCCCTCGCTGCAGGATTTCAGGCTCTCATCCACGCCATCAACGGCTGCGGAATCCCGATCTTGGCAGTCGATGTCCCCTCAGGGTTAAACGCGGATACCGGGGAGACATGGGGGGCCGCTGTACAAGCCCTCGTCACCCTCACCCTGGGCGCTCCCAAGCAGGGACTGCTCGAGATGCGAGCTTGGCCCCAGGTCGGCCGCTTGGAACTGGCTTCGCAGATAGGACTGATCGACTGCCCGTTCGAATCGGATCTGCACTGGACAGTGCCGTCCGATTTCCGGAGTTTCCCACCCGCCAGAGCTGCTCAGGCCCACAAGGGCTGCTTTGGTCATTTGGTGATTGCGGCAGGCAGCCTTGGATATCACGGCGCAGCGGTGCTGGCCGCTCGAGGCGCACAGAGAGCCCAACCCGGCCTGATCACCCTGATCGCCTCGCCAGAGATCTACGTGCCCGTGGCCAGCCAACTTCAGTCCGTGATGGTGCATCCGTGGCCCTCCGCCACCCCTACCCTCCCTGAGAAATGCAGTGCCTTGCTGGTGGGCCCTGGTCTCTTCGAGAACAGCGCGAAAGAGAAGGCACGCGCGCTCCTCGCGGCTCACTGGAATCACCGCGCCTTCCCAATCGTCGTGGATGCCTCGGGTCTCGATCTGCTTGTTCCCCAGGAGTCTGCCTCGCCAGGCCTGCGTGTGATTACACCCCATCCTGGCGAAGCCGCCCGACTTCTGGGCTGGACCTCCGCTGCGGTTCAGGAAAAACGGCCGGAGGCCGTGCGGCAACTCTCTCGTCTCTTCGGAGGCTGCTGGGTGATTCTCAAGGGATGCCAGACGCTGGTGGGCCGAAGCACGGGGCATCTGCACGTAAACCCCAGCGGGAATCCAAGCCTAGCACAAGGAGGCAGCGGCGATGTCCTCGCTGGCTGGCTCGCCGGCCTGCTTTCCCAGCCAAGTCTCCAGGCAGATCCCGGACGCACGCTGCGCTACGCTGTGTTTCGTCACGGCCAAGTGGCAGACGACCTGGAGCGTGAGCGGCCCAACTGGACTGTCGAAGACCTGGCCGAGTGGCCGGTGTTCCAGGACAAGCGGGTAGACACGCTCCCTATGGTACTTCCGGAGAGTCCGTGATCCCATGAAAAGACCTCTCACGTTGACGCGTGTCCACCGCCGAGCGTGGCTACCCCGGTATGGCTCTGCATGCCTCGTTCATCTGCTAGCACTGTCGTTCGCGCTCGCAGGGCCACTCACCGCTGCAGCGGCGAGCACTTCGGTGGCAGCGGAAGCTCTTTCCAGACTTAAGGGCATGGATTTGGAGGCCAATCCTGCCCTCAAGACCGCGGTGCTTCGCGTGGTCGAAACCACGCGCGGTACAGCCCAGTTCGTGGAGCTGGTGCGCGATTTCAAGTTGCCGGGGCAGGAGCCCGCATTGCTGGACTACGCGCTGCAACACCCGTCGGAGTCCTCCGCAACGGAGGCCATCCGGATGGTTCTCAACCTCCCCCAACCGACGCTGATCCAGGAAGCCCTGAAAGGAGCGCGTATCGCGGAAACGGTGCAGCTTTTAGGGAGCGCCAATGACCGCCGGGCCCTCCCGCTCTTGGAGGAACTCGTTCTGAGCCCAAAAGCCAGCGCGGCGATTCGCTATAAAGCGGTACGGGCCCTGGCCCGAAGCCGTGAAGGAGCCAGCCTGCTTCTCCGTCATGCGGCAGAGAACCACTTGCCCAGCGAACTCAAGGCCACGGCGAGCGAAGAACTCAGCCGGGCTCCCTGGCCCGAGATTCAAGAACAGTCCGCGAAGCTCCTCCGACCCGCTGGAAACCCAGCTGACGCCTTGCCACCTCTGGCAGAACTCCTCAGGCGACGCGGGGATCCAAAGAACGGGGAGCGGGTCTTCTTCGCCCCGCAGGCCAATTGCGGAGGATGCCATCAGGTCAAGGCCCGAGGCATCGACTATGGCCCGCGACTCACTGAGATTGGAGTGAAGCTGGGCAAGGACGCACTCTATGCGGCCCTACTGGATCCCAATGCCGGAATTTCCTTCGGCTATGAGACCTGGCAACTCGAAACCAAGGATGGCGAAGAGGCCACGGGTTTGATCGCCAGTGAGACCGAGCAGGAAATTGCCCTGAAAATGCCCGGTGGCATCGTCACTCGTTATCCCAAGAGCAACCTGGCCAAGCGAGAGAAGCTCAAAACGTCGACGATGCCTCAAGGTTTGGCTCTCACCCTGAGGCCCCAGGAACTCGTAGATCTCGTGGAGTATCTGGCCGGCCTTGGAAAACCCGCGCTCTAGAAACGAGCCAGAGCTTCGAGCTCACGCACGCGCTTCTGGATGTCGCGTTTGACAACCCGCGTGGTTCGCTTCACGCCAAAGCCCTCGCAGCAGAAGGAGGCGACCACGCTGCCGTGAACCATGGCGCGACGAAGGTTCTTCTCAGGGTTGCCTCGAGTGGACGCCAGATATCCCATCAAAGCGCCAACGAACGAGTCTCCCGCACCCGTAGGATCCACCACTTTCTTCAGCGGATAGGCAGGACAGACAAAGAGCCCGTCTTTGTTCGACAGGATCGAACCATGCTCCCCCTTCTTGATAATAACATGACGGGGACCCATCTTGTGGATAAGGCGGGCTGCCTCAAGCGTGTTGTCCGACTTGGTGAGCTGATGCGCTTCGCTATCATTCAGGACCAGCGCGTCCACCCGCTTCAGAAGCCTCAGCAGGTCGTCCAACGCAATGTTAAGCCAGAGATCCATGGTGTCGACGATCACAAACTTCGGCTTCCACATCTGGTCGAGGACATGATGCTGCAAGGCCGGAGCGATATTGGCCAAAAGCACATAGGGGGTCGACTTGTGAGCATCCGGAAGGGTCGGGGAGAAGTGCTCAATCACTCCAAGCTCCGTGGCGAGGGTCCGCCGATTATTCATGTTCACCTCATACTCGCCCGACCAATGGAAGGTCTTGCCCTGCTGAATCTGGAGCCCCGAGAGGTCGATCCGATGCTTCTGGTAGAGCTTGATATAGGGCTTGGGAAAATCCTCGCCGACCACACCCACCAACTTGACTGGCGAGAAGAAGCTCGCAGCGATGGCCGCGTGGCTGGCAGATCCGCCAAGCAGGCGCGGGTTCTCCGCCTGCGGGGTCTTAATGGAATCGAGTGCGGTGGATCCGACAATCAGAACGCTCATGAGTCTAGGGTTTTCGGTTGTAAGCTCCTGGGCGAAGCGGCTTAACGGGACGAGACCCGACCGACCTCACCTCAAGAAAGAGAGGAAGCTAGTTGGTTCTTTAGCGACTGACAAGCCCGTGCAATGCTGGGGGCGTTGAGGATGGCAGACACCACACAGATCCCGTGCGCCCCAGCTCCAATGACTTCGTCAAGGTTGCCCTCATGAATCCCCCCGATCGCAAACCAGGGGAGAGTCACGTTTTCTGCCGCCCATCGAACGTAGTCCAACGTGACGGGACGAGCCGTAGGTTTGGTGCCGGTGGGGTAGATCGGTCCTATGGCCACGTAGGCGGGCAGGGCTTGAATCGCCCGACGCGCCTGATCCGGCGCATGGGTGCTAAGGCCAAAACGCACCCCGGCCTTGGCTGCGGATATCTCAGAGATGGCGCTATACCCCGCATCGAAAAAGTCCTCCTGGCCCAGATGACAGAACTCGACACCGAACTCGGCAGCGATCGAAGGATGATCATTGATTACCAAAGGAATTCGTGCGGAACGCGTCACAGGGAGCACCTCGGCAGTCAGACGTCGGACGTCGTCGGGCGAATGATCCTTGGCCCTGAGCTGAATAATGTCCGAACCACCCGCGCACAATTCACGGGCAACCTCCGCCGCCGACCGACCGTGGAGATAAGCCGTATCCACGAAGGTATAGAGCTGCCCACGGGAGGTAAACATGGCTACAGAAGGTCGCTCCCCGCCACAGATCAGGCGCGATCCTCAAACAGTTCGCGTCGCCCCCCCCCGAGCAACTGTTCAATGAAGCTCGTAGAATAGACGCCACGCCGGAAGTTGGGATCCTGGAGGATGGCCTGCTCGAACGGAATCGTGGTCTTGACGCCCGTGATCATGTACTCGCTCAGGGCACGGCTCATCTTGTCCATGGCATCCCGACGATCCTTGCCGTAGGTGATCAGTTTGCCGATCATCGAATCGTAGTGAGGCGGGATGGAATAACCCGCGTAAGCATGGCTGTCCACCCGCACGCCCGGACCGCCTGGCGCGTAATACATCTCAATACGACCCGGAGAGGGGCGAAAATCGTCGAAAGGGTCCTCCGCATTGATGCGGCACTCGATGGCATGGCCGGTGAAGACGACATCGCTCTGGGAAATGCGCAGCGGTTCTCCCATAGCGATCATGATCTGCTGCTTCACAAGATCGATACCCGTGACCTCCTCAGTGATAGGATGCTCTACCTGTATGCGCTTGTTCACTTCCAAGAAGTAGAAGTTCCCTTTGTCATCCACCACGAACTCAACTGTGCCTGCGCTTGAGTAGTGGGCCACCTCAGCGATACGGACCGCTGCCTTGCCCATTTTCTTACGAAGGTCTTTGAACTTGCCTTCGATCAGGGGAGACGGGGTCTCCTCAACCACCTTCTGGTTGCGACGCTGAATCGAACAGTCCCGCTCGCCCAGATGGATGATATTGCCCCGATTGTCGCCCAGGATCTGAAACTCAATATGGTGGGGGTTCTCGATGAACTTCTCGATGTAGACCCCTGAATTGCCAAAGACCTTCTCCGCCTCATTTCGCGCCGCGTGATAGCCTTTGATCAGGGAGACATCATTGTGGGCAACCCTCATTCCTCGGCCACCCCCGCCGGCGATGGCTTTGATCATGACCGGATAGCCAATCTTCTTAGCAATCGCCAGGGCCTCCTGCTCATTCTCCACCAGACCGTCGGACCCTGGCGGGCAGGGAACACCCGCCTTCCGAGCCAAATCCCGACTCGTCGCTTTGTTCTCCAAAGCATTCATGGCCCGGGAACTCGGACCGATAAAGCGGATATTGCAACTCTCGCAGACATCTGCGAAATGAGCGTTCTCAGACAAAAAACCATACCCAGGGTGGAGCGCATCCACATCGGCAATCTCCGCCGCACTGATCAGTCGATCAATCCGCAAATAGCTCTCCGAGCTTGGACCTTTACCGATGCAGATAGCTTCATCAGCCAGCTGAACGTGCATGGAATTGGCATCCGCTTCGGAATAGACTGCGACAGTCTTGACGTTCAGTTCCTTGCAAGCGCGGATAATGCGAACGGCGATCTCTCCACGATTGGCAATCAGGATCTTTTCGAACATGTATCGATAATGGTTGTTGAAGGACGGTCAGAAACGTCAATTGACCGAAGAAAATCAGCAAAGTTTAGACCTAGATCAGAGTGGGCGAACCTTGAAGAGCGGTTGACCAAACTCGACCGGCTTGGCGTTATCCAGGAGAATCTGGGTGATCACGCCACGCACTTCGGCTTTGATCTCATTCATCACCTTCATAGCCTCAATGATACACACTACAGAGTCTGGATCGACCTCTGTCCCCACTTCCACGTAGGATCCGGACTCGGGCGACGGGGAGCGGTAAAATGTCCCGATCATGGGAGACTTGATGTCCGCCTCACCCGCAGAGGCTGCCGCGGCGGGGACGGGCAACGCCATGCCTCCACCCGGATTAGTCCCGAGATTGGTCGCCGGAGGCAGATAGGTGAAGGATGTCTCATCTGGAGGAAGCGCGATGCCTCCCCGCTTAAGCTTGATCTTAAACTCCTGACGCTCGAGTTCGAACTCGCTGATCGAGTTCTTCTTCATGAGGTCGATGATGGCCTTGATATCCTTTAGATCCACGAAACACCCTCCGGGTTGTTAACGGCTCGAAAATTAAAGCTGCTAGATCGGTTCATTTATCAAAAATGCAAGGTCGTCATGCGGCCCTGCGGAAGCTAGGTTCTGAACTGAAGTCGGACGTTAAGGAGGCGCATACTGAGCGTCAAGAGGTAAAAGATCCCCTCCAAGCACCCCTATCACCTTCTGCTGAACCATCTGTGAACAGGACGGAATTGCGAACATTAAAGTCACTTTGAGACACCGATAATGTTAAAGGCAGCCAGAAGTCCTAAAACGTACGATTGAGCACCGAAACCGAGAATGACACCCGAACAAACCGGTGCGATGAGGGAATGGTGACGGAAGGATTCACGGGCGTGGGTGTTGGAGAGGTGGATCTCGACGGTGGGCAGACCCGCCGCGGAGATCGCGTCGCGAAGTGCGATACTGGTGTGCGTGTAGGCGGCCGCGTTGATCACGATTGCTTGGAAGGTTGTGCGCCCTTCCTGAATCCACGTGACCAACTCGCCTTCGTGATTGGATTGCCGGAAGTCGATCTCAACGCCGAGTTCGGCCGCTTTCTTGCGAACCAATCCCTCGATCTCGCCTAGGGTCAACCGGCCATACGTCTCCGGCTCCCGCTGTCCCAGGAGATTGAGATTCGGCCCGTTGAGAAAAAGGATCTTCATCGCCCGGACCCTATCCCGCGAGCCGATCGGTGAAAACCCCAAAATCTGATGGTCCGGATAGCTCGGCACAAACGGGCTCCACGGCCGGACTCACGTCCGGCGCACCCCGACAGGCGGCTAGCTTCAGATGGGAGCGGGAGCTTTCGCCGGTTCTTGGGGGCGCTTCAAGGCTTCCGTAGGCGGAAAATAGACTGGGGATCCACTGCCAGAACGCTCTGGGTCTGATTGGTATTGGATCGCGTCGACACTCCCTGAACAGGTCGCCAAACGACCGCATCCTCCACGCCGCTCTTCTGTTCCAAAACCCAATCAACACCTGTTGCCTCCCATTCCAACTGACAGTCAGGTGGATTGGGCCGCGTCAATGCCAGTTTCGGCCACGCCGCCCAATTTCCGCGCGCGATCCACCCTGTGTACGCCGAGGGCTCTCCATCCACATCGTATCCACCCGCATAAATCGTCCCCGGTGCATCCTGGGCAAACGGCGATGCCGCTATGCAACGCGTCGCACGAAGCTCCGTCCCCGGCTCATCCAACCCAATCTCCCCAAGCTCATACGTCGCGTCCAGATGCCGGATCAGGAAATAGGAACTCCCGCGCGCCGACGCCTCCAACCAGGGACGCTCAACCCGGATCCCGACGAGGTGCACTCGCTCACCCGTTGCCGGATTGGTCACGGAGTTGAACCCCTGATAACCGAGCGTCACCTCCGCA
The DNA here is from genome assembly GCA_945861575.1 of Akkermansia muciniphila. Lineage (GTDB taxonomy): Bacteria > Verrucomicrobiota > Verrucomicrobiia > Limisphaerales > UBA11320 > UBA11320. Next base: position 8,988 of record CAMAVD010000041.1, on the reverse strand, counting down.
TCCCGCAGTCGGTCATCGGCCCATCGCCTCGCGAGAAAGTCGCGCACGTCTAACTCAACCGTGGCATGATGGCCCTCTCTTGGATCAATGCGCTCAATCACCCCCGGCCACGAACGTGCCCCCAGAAGCACCTGGTAGGGCTTGCCATGCGGCTCGGGCACAGCCGTCAATCCCCGCATCCAGCAGCGCACCTCATTGGATCGAGCAAAGACGTCCGTCGGATAGGGCCATCGATACGCCAGCTGCCAGGTGCGATTGGTGTCATCGCGCCAGTACACCCCGCCGGTCACAGGTCCATTGCTCGTGGTCTGCGAAAGCCCGCAAGCGGCGTAAACAACCCCATTCGCTTCGACCAGTCCCAACACCGCTCCCACCCCGCTGAAGTCGGCATTCGTCACCCAAGTCACGTTGTGACCCGCCAACGTGTAGTTCCCACGATGAATTTGTCCATTGGAGAGTCCCACGTACAAGCGCGTCACCCCCGCCTCCTGATGCGAGGCAAAACTCAGCGGGTACGCCTCTTCGGTGGCGGTTGTCACATGCGATTCCTTCCAGACTCCCGTGCGATCGTCGCGCATCCGGACGCTTGCCAGCGTTGCCCCAGTCTCCCCCACATCTCCCAGGCCCGCCAGCAGAAGGCCGTTCGGAAGATTTACCGCCGTTCCATTGCCATCGGTCAGCACCCGCAGCTCCTTCAGCACATCCACCCGAAGATGGTAAGGATACGGACTCAAGCCCAAGGTGTGGTCTACCTTCCAAGGAACGTCCGGAGAGGACTTGACCAGGATTTGGGCCCCCGACCATTCGGGCGGAGGATTGCTCAGCACCGGCGGGTACGGCTTGAACATCAAGCTGCTCTGTCCAGCGAACAAGAGCCCCGCATGAGAGACCAGCTGCAAGGTTTCGGTCGGATTCATCTGCCACCCATTGGTATCCACACTCTTGGACTGAAAACTCCTCGCGAAAGCCATCCGCGTATGCCCCGTCAGGCCACGCGAATAGTCAGGAAGCCGAAAACCGGTTTTCGCCAACCTCAACTGGGCAGGGCTGGACCCTTCCACCTGGGTGTAGAAAAGAAAGAGCTCTCGCTCACCTTGCACGAGTCTTGGATCACGACGTCCCGCCACAGGGTCTTTCGTGAAATCATCGGGATCCTGATCCACACGACGAATCATTGGATGTTTCGGATCTGAGCCCAAACCCAGCACCCACATGGCGGAATCCACCGGGTTTAATGGGTCGGGATTCTCGTAGCTCGCGAAGGAAAAATAGCTAATCCCGTTGAATCCTTCACGGCCCGGCAGAGGCTCAAAGAACGAAATGTACTTCTGGTCCACACCCGGCGGGAACGCAAAGGAGGTCACATTGCTGAATCGGCCTGCTGCATTGTTGTGCAGGTCCCGATAAATCACGATATTGGTCCTGTTCACTACCGAGGCATAAAGCAGCTCGCCATTCAATTCAGGCGCGAAAAAAGCACGGACATCCGCCTTTCCTCCGACATCCCCTGTGATCAATTGAGGCTGCCCGGCTCCTGTTGGAGAGCGAATCAACTGTGGAACTGTGGCCTGAGGCTGGGCGAACCCGCTATAGACCACATCCCGCCCCCCCGGGAACCACCGACCATTCAGGGGACTGTCCACGGGACGAAGCAAGGGGGTCTGCAAGGAGCCGGGTGTAGCATCCGCCCATACCAACGACGAGGCTCCCCCTACGTTCCCCGCGTTGAACAGCATTTGCAATGGAGTCACACCCGCCTCTCTAGGGAGACGCACCCCGAAGTGGTCCACGCCAGCATTGCTGGTCAGCGGGGTGCGAACGAAAGCCCCCTCTTTCAATGCGGCGCGCCAGATCTGCAGTTTCCCACTTCCCCCAGGCTTGGAATAAAACAGCGCCGGGCCTTCCGGGGTCCAAGCCCACTGTGCACGCCCTTGAAAAGACGGGACCGGAACCAAACCGCTATCCACCCAAAGATCTTGCCCTGTCGCCGACTTCAAACGCCCTGTTCCGAGATCCACCTCTCCAGCCCAGAGCGTCCCGCTCTGATCCTGGAACGCCATCCACCCTTCTCCCGGGAGGAAGTCCGGCCACCCATACGAAACATCCACACTTCCAAGCCGAATATCGTCCCTCACATACTCTGGTCGAACGACCACCCGTGTATTGTAGTCCCAGCGAGGGGTCGCCAACTGAGATTCCCAGCCGTCATACGCCAAGGACAATCTACCCACCACGTCGGGATTCGAATCAGCCAAATCTCGTGTCTCCCCAACGTCGGTCAGCAGATCGTAAAGCACCCAGCGGCTCAGCCAGCTTGCCTTGACCATTTTCCAGTTCCCTTCCCGCATCGCGGCAGGACCTGAGGGTGCCTCCTGGCCCCCCGCAGTCTGAAGCCTCCAAAACAGTTGGGTATGGGGCAACGTTGTGGTCTTGCCGGTCAGATAAGGAATCAGATCCACGCCATCCAGTTGCCACGCGGCAGGCACCGAACCTCCTCCCGCAACCACTGCGGTGGGAAGAATGTCCAGCAAGCTCACCATCGCCTCCTCCACTCTCGGAGCAAGAATGCCTTTCCACTGCATCAAGAAAGGCACACGTATTCCCCCCTCATACAGACTCCCCTTGTAACCAAACAACGGTGTGTTCACCGAGCCGTTCGCGTCGATTCCCGAAGGGGACGGAGCTCCATTGTCGCTGCTGAAGAAAATCAAGGTGTTCGATTCAATGTTTAATGCTCTCAGCTTCCCAAGAATCTCCCCCACCGCATCATCCAAGGCCGCGAGCATCGCCGCATTGGTGTATCGCAACATATTCCCTCCGAACTGTGCAGGATCGAACCGGCTCAAATGTTCGGGCGTCGCTTGCATCGGAAAATGTACCGCGTTGAAGGGCGCGTAGAGAAGAAAGGGTCGCTGCGCATGCCGGTCAATGAAGTCCACACATTCGCGACCAAAGGCTGTGGTCAGATAGTGGGTCTCCACAACCGCCGTCGACCCACGGCGAATCGGATCATCAGGGGTTGTCAAATACGGGTAGGTGAAATCATGATGACCCTCCAGGAATCCAAAGAATTCATCAAATCCGCGTTCCTGGGGATAAAACTGCGGCAACGCTCCCAGGTGCGACTTCCCCACCCAACCCGTAGCATAACCCAATGCCTTCATCCGATTCCCTACGGTGGATTCCGTAAGAGGCAATCCGAAGACAGCATTCGTCTCGAGCGAAGGGCCCGGATTGATCTCATGACCGAATCGTTGCTGGCACCTCCCTGTCATCAGCCCGGCCCTGGAAGGACTGCAGACCGGGGCCGAGACATATCCATTCTTGAATCGAATCCCGGACGCAGCCAGGGAATCAATGTGGGGCGTCTTCAAATCCTGGGCACCCTGCACACCGAGATCCGGCCAGCCCAGGTCATCTGCGAGAATAACAATGACGTTTGGACGGGTCGCGGCTCGCAGGGGCGTCGCTGTCTGGAACAAACCGATCCAGAGGATGAACAGAGGAAGGACAAGTCTGGATCGTCCTGCAAAACACTCGATCCGCGAGGCAACCACTTGGAACTTCATAATCGCACCTAGAAAACACCCAGGAGTCCGAAACGCATTCATGGATTCTACGCCATTTTTTTCAGAAATGCTGAGAATTCCAAGAAAAAACACTCGTCAGGATCGACGATCATTGAATGTGAGCGTGGATCCGCCAATGAATACTGTCGTAAACGGCTGTCAATTGACTTGATTCCAATGGGTTTTTGGTTTAGCAGGGAAGAGTTACAATCAGGATAAGAAAACCATGAACTTCGTGACACCCCAGCTACCATCGCTTCTTCGCCACCTGCTTTCGGCCAGTCCTGTGCAGCGATGCGCCCGGCTCGCCGTGCTGGCCGCATCCCTGGCCAGCGCCGCCGGACTCTCGGCCTCTGCGGCCTCCGTGAATTTGAAATACGAGGGTGCAACGTCTCCAGAAGGCCCTTGGAAGGCCGTTCCTTCCGAAGAGGTCACGCATCAGGCGGACGGTTCGGTGACCTTTGACGCAGAGGGCTTGCGCTTCTTCCGGCTTCGGATCGAAGGGGATGGAGATTCGAACGCGGTCTCGGTGATCCGCATTGGCGCGTTGCCAACCGCCTCCGCAGTTCGCCTTTCCACACGAGTCGCTGAGCTCGGCAGATTTCTCAGGCCTTTGGTACCTGTCCCTGGAAATGAAACAAACCCTCCCAGCCAAAGCCCGCTGGAAGGTTTCGCGGGAGTGGCCGCTTGGCAGGGTGCGCGTTTCGCGAGCAATGCGATTCCTATCTATGACCCTGCATGGATGGGCGGGAGAGAGCCTGCCTACGTGGAAATCAAGGTGCTCGCGCCCAACGCCAGCGGGCCTGGCAATGGGCTTCGCGGCTCCTCCCGCGAACAAAACGCTCAGCGAGGTTCCATCCTCCTCAGCCTTGGGGATGAGGACGTGGGCATTCCGTTTTTCAGCACCGAGGGGGAAACGCCAGCGGAGCGTTTGGTGGAGCAGCTCGGACTGACAGATGCGGCAGGCCGCCGCGTATTGACTCCTCCTCCGGGGCATCGTGTGATGCGTTTCGGCCCCGTATTTCATGTATTAGAAAATGCGGCTGGCCAAGCAGTTGCCAGCCTGGGCGCGCAGCCCTTCAAGCTGCCTTCCGACCTCCTGACCCGTTTTCCAGGAGGCAGCCGTGGCGAGGGAAACCCGAGCGATCCGGAACCGGCGAACAACCAGACCTTGGGTAGAAGCCTTGGCTTTGGACACTACACCAGCTACGCGGACTTCAAAAAGGACTACCTGGTCAACCCCACTTACATTGCGCTGCGAGCGCGTCGGGCGCTGCGAGCCAAAGCGGAGATTGACATCGAATCGGGAAGAATCCCCGCCGCCCCGCAGACCGTGACCTTGGCATTGGGCCAGTCCACCCTGCTCTTTCCGGGAACCGATCCGGACCGCTTCTTCTTGGATGACGATGATTCGGATCTGGAGCAGGACCCGGTCGTTACCGTGACCCGTCCGAGAATCGGAGGAGGGCTGCAGGTGAGCGCCAAACGCCTGGGCGAGGCGGAGTTGGTGGTTCGGACTGGCCGCACGCTCGCTCGGGTTCAAATTACTGTCGCGCTCCGACTCCTCCCAGCGGCTCCGGCGCTGGCTGACACTTTCACCCCAGGATGGCAGGAGCCTCAGGTCTGGGACGCCGGCGGCTATGATGAGCAACCTCGCTACTGGCAGGAGAAGCGGGATCGCTGGTGCGACTCCGTTGGATGCGGACCGGTGGCCTGGGCCATGTTGCTTGCTTGGTGGGATCGGCACGGCGTGCCAAGCGCGTTCGCAGTGGGCAGCGGATCCAGCCTACGCTCAAGCCTTCGCAACCAGGACGCTCCCTTCTATCTCGACAACGACGACGACCCCAGCGGCTACGCGAGAGTGATCAAACTCTACGACGTGCTCCACGAGTCCTGCGATGTGATCTGCGATCTCTTCTCAGACGCGGGTGCCACACCCCCCGGCGACATGGTCGAAGCGTGGTGGGAACCGACCAAACCTGGCAGACGGACCGATCAGAACGGAACCTACTGGCCCTACCCGGCGCAGCCGCCTCCGAATCCCGCGATGGGTCACTGGTACAGCTGGTCCTGGGACCTGTCCGATCCGGATTGGAACGAGCCCTCCAATGTGATCCGTCGCGCCAATAAGAAAGGCCGTCCGGCGATTGTTGGCTTAGGGTGGCTTTGGCACTACGGGGTTTCGTACGCCTACCGCTATCAGGAATACAAAGCGACGGCCAACGGTCCGGCAATTCACAAGCGGCGCTGGTTTCGCGTGAATGAAGGTTGGGGAAAGGATCACGGCGAGTGGTATAGCGGCGGAGACACCTTCCTCGGATTCGATCTGAAGCTATCGCAGCGGCATATTCCGCCCCCCTGATTCACGGACTCCAGATCTGGATCCTCAAGCGCTTCACGCTTCAAGGCGACTTCATCCCCTACCTTAAAGGATTTCGCAAGCCATTCGCGGGCGCCGGGTAGATCGCCAAGCTGGGCGGCATAGCACGCAAGATTGTATGGAATGACCCATTGATCTGGGAAGGTAGACTCAGCTCAACACACCCAATAGGGCCACCTAAGGTGCGAACTTATACCGGAGGAGGCAAGTCCGCATCCAAGGAAGGGGAATAGTCGGAAGCGACGGCGTAGGTACGACCCGGCGGGTGATCAATAGGTTTTCACCTCCGACCAAGGAGTTTCCATAGTGCGCTTCTGTTGGGGTTTCCAAGGCACGACAACCGACAAATCCAGAGCCTATTTGATTTTCGGACCGACTGGCATGTCAGCAGCTAGAGGTATCGAGATGACAACGATGACCGCTATTAACAAACAGATCAGAAGCGAAAATGACATCATTCCCAACACCCTGACGGACGCAGAAAGCAGCGCCCTGCTGACCTTGTGTGTCATGGCCGCGTACGCCGATGGTGGAAAGGATGACCGTGAACGTGCTGAACTGAAGCGTATCATCGAGGGCCTAGCCGCCCCGCGCCTCAACTCCGTGCTCATCTACAAGGAGGCCCTGGCCCAGCCCCGCCCCCTGGCGGACACCGTGGCCCGGCTCGAATCACCTGCCGCCCGAGCGATGGCCTATGAAATGGCGGTATGCATCTGTGACGCGGACGACGTGCTCGATGGGCGCGAGAAACACTTCCTAGAACAACTTCGCTGCTCGCTCGATCTGAAACCGAGTTGCGCCGCCTTATTTCAACAGGAGGCCGAGGCCATTACTGCGCTTCCGCTGCCCGTTGCCCAGGCCATCGATGACGGGCCGTTTGGGGTCACTGTCCGCCCAGCAGACGGGCAAAATGCTCACGCGGTCAAAGCCGAGAGCGACAAGATGATTCTGAATTATTCCATTCTCAACGGCGCACTGGAGTTGCTGCCGCAATCCTTGGCGACGATGGCGATCATTCCGGTGCAAATGAAAATGGTTTATAGGGTCGGCAAGCAGCACGGGTTCGAACTCGACCGCGGCCATATACGCGACTTTCTCGCGACGGTGGGAGTAGGGCTAACCTCACAGGTTGTGGAGGGCTACGCACGGAAGCTGTTGGGAGGTTTGCTCGGCAAATTCGCGCGTGGCAAAATCGGCAAGCTGGGCCGTGGCATCGCTGAGCAGACAGCCAGCTCGGCGTTCTCGTTCGCCAGCACCTACGCTCTAGGACAGGTGGCCAAGCAGTATTACGCAGGGGGAAGAAAAGTCGCGGCAATCCAACTCAAGGAACTCTTCGCATCCTCGCTGACCGAGGCAAAATCCCTGCACAGCCGATACTTACCACAGATTCAGGAGCGAGTAAAAACCATCAACCCCTTTAATCTCCTTCCACTCATCAAGGGGCAATGACCGGAACTTCAAACCCATGAACGGCACCGAACCGGCGGAGCACTACGTGGTGTATGCCTTGGCGCTCCAGCAGGATCAGCGGGTGCTGATCGGTGCAAGATTCTCCAGCGCCAATGCTGTGAAACGCTCGAACATCGCAAGGCTGTCAGGTAAGATGCACTGGATTCATCCCGGTGGCGTAATCACCGAGTTGTTCGCGCTGAGTGCGAGCGACGAAATCGCCCGACCCTGCCTCAACAAGTTACCCGGGGGAAGCTAGGTTCGCCTTCTGCTGGCGGGCTCGGGGTGGTGCAAGGCCATTCAGAGCAAAAAACAACCCTGCTGGCGCCTCCGCTGGCATCTGCCCCTTGCAAAGGCGGAGCGATCTGTCACGTTGGAGGCTGTCGTGAGCTGAACCTGACTTGACGCATGTGTTTTGAGACGTTTGCCCGCAAAATCACCTCCTACCCACGCCGGTCTGGATCGGGAGGACTTGCCGTCCTCACAGTCCTCCTCCTCCTCGTTGGCGACGCAGCGCACGCCGCGACACCGCCGCAGCAGACTACCGACCGCGCTACGCTGAGAACGCCTGCACGACAGGGCGCACAGCTCCAATTAGAATGGTTCGGTGGTGCCGCCCCGTTCGTGGTGGAGCAAGCGCCCTCACTCGTCGGCCCGTGGGCGCCCCTCGAGGAGCCCACAACAAATTCCTCGATCAAACTCCCCTTGCCCACAGGTCCGGGACGGGGCTTCTTCAGGATCCTCAGTGCTGACACCAACTCGGCAAGTTCCGAGGAAGCCTACATGCGCTCCACCCTGGCCGCCGTCGGCGGGTTCGTCGATTCCGTCCCCCGGTCCAACAACGTGGTCTGGCGCGAGCGCATCCTGGAGTTCCTGCGCGGGCGGCCCGACATCGACAGCTCCGGCGAGTGTGGAGTCCTATCTGAAGATCAGTACCATCGACCTCTCTGGAGCGCTCGGATTCATGTTCGGGCTGGAAAGCCAGGAGGCATCGCCGATCAAAGTCCGCTTTGAACCATGCGCGGGAGGCCGGGTTGAGGTGGCACTCGCGCCGGCACCTCCGGGCGCAAGACCCGAGTACTTTGGTGATCCGCTGGGGGACATAGACATCGAGATTCCCATCATTGGAAAGCTCTTCTCCGTGGAGGACGGCTGGGGCATCCCGGCAGGCTTCATGACCAGCCCGGCGAAATCCAGAATGGACTGGAACGCCGCAGCCGTAGAATGGCCGCCCGACGCCTCGGCAGCACGTTGACAGGCATCGGGACGTCATCGGAGCCCATCCTGCAACTAGCTTCAGAGCAGCGACTGGCCTTCCGGCAACCTTCGGAACACGATTCTGGACCCGATGAAGAGCATCCGAGTCGAGAACGACTGACCTGATGTCGATCTTTGTGCGAGGAGATCGGGTTTGGGGACTGAGGCGGAGGTAGAAAAAGGGGTCTTTGTAGGTGAAACCGACTCAAGGTTGTATTCGGTTCAGAACGGTCTTAATTTCGAGTCTCACGGACTTACCCTCGACTCACGTCACCGTTGTCTTCCTCGCTAACTCTGCCTTGAAACTTCAGATTCCCCGCAGATTCTGCCATA
>CAMAVD010000040.1 GCA_945861575.1 Akkermansia muciniphila | reverse complement strand
CGAGAGCGGCCACCTCGCCGATCTCGACATCCGGATGGTAGCGCAGCCCTCCTTTGGTGGGGCCGAGCGTGAGGTGGTGTTGAACTCGATAACCCGAGAACACCTTCACCTGCCCGCTGTCCAGTTGGATGGGGAGAGCCACGGACATCGACCGTTTGGGGTACTTTACCCGATCGCGGTGGTCTTCTGGAATCTCGAGATAGTCGGCCACCAGATCGAACTGTTGGCAGGCCATGCGAAACGTCGGGTGGTCGTAGAGCTTCACAGCGGCGAAGATAGCCTCCGTGCCCCTGGTGGAGGCAAGCCTGCGCATGAGGTCGTTTTCCCTCAGAGCATCCTTTTCAAACGCCCTCAGCCCAGTATGATCGACTCTGTCTAAGCAACGTCGCATGCCCTTGAATAAACAGTGTCACATGTGTGGATGGGTCTGGCCGCTCAGCGCGGCTCCGGGCCGCAGTGACAGCTGCCATCAATGTGGAGCAGACATGAAGGTTTGTCTGAACTGTGTGAGCTACGACACGCGTTGTGCCTATCAGTGCAAGGACCGCCGGACCGAACCGGTGCTCGACAAACATTTGGCGAACTTCTGCGAGTACTTCGATTTCGTCCGGCGCGAGTGGGTTGGGGTGAAGCCGGATGAGCGTGAAGGCAAGGCTCGGGATCAGTTTAAGAAGCTCTTTGGCGACTGAATGAAGAACATTGTTTATTTCGACTTGGAGACCCAGAAATCAGCCGACGAGGTGGGTGGGTGGGACAAGATCCGCGATATGCGCATGAGCATTGGTGTGACCTACAGCACCGCACGCGGCGACTACAAGATCTACGGCGAGCCCGACGTTGAGGATCTGCTCAAGGAGTTGCAGCGTGCAGACTTGGTGGTGGGCTTCAACCAGTTGCGCTTCGACTATGAAGTGCTGCATGGCTACACCGTGTTCGATCTGACACAGCTTCCCACCCTGGACATGCTGGTGGAGCTCCAGAAAACACTGCAACATCGGCTGTCCCTCGACTCCATAGCGAACGCGACGCTGGGGGTTGAAAAGACGGCAGAAGGCTTGCAGGCGATCCGCTGGTTCAAAGAGGGCAAACTTCTTGAGATAGCGGAGTATTGCTGCTTTGACGTTAAGATCACCAAGCTGGTCTATGAGTACGGGGCGCAGAACCGTCAACTGCACTACGTGAATCGTTTCGGCAAGAAGCAGACAGTAACGGTCGGGTGGTAGAGGGGGGGCTGCCTGTTGCATCCCGAGCCATTTTTTGTTAAAAAATGGGCCTAGCCTCGCTTTTCCTTGTAGGCGGGCGTGGAGAGTGGACAAGCTGTGTCTTTAGCCCATGAATCGAGAGCCAGCCATGAGTTTCTTATCCTCCGCCCTACTTCGCCAGATGGGGTCATCACTGACTGTTTGGGTGTTCGTCACGTGCTTGCCCTCCTTAGAGGCTGCCGCGGCATCCGTGCCGGACTTCGCGACCCAGATCGAGCCGATTCTCGTGAAACGATGTAGTGAATGCCATGGCACGGATCAGCGTAAGGGTGGTTTGCAGCTCGACAGCCGGGCGAACGCTCTAAAGGGGGGGAAGTCCGGCAAGCCCGCTTTGGTTACCGGACACGGATCGGACAGTCCGATGTTGATTCGGATACTCTCGGCAGATCCAGACGAGGTCATGCCGCCCAAGGGCGAGCGTCTGACCCCCGAGCAGGCGTCGCTGATTCGATCCTGGATTGACTCGGGCGCTGAGTGGAACACCTGGGACCCTAAGTCTCATTGGGCTTTCAAGCCCATTCTTGCTCCGCTTGTCCCTAAACCTGCAGGCAAGGGCTGGGTTCGCAACGAAGTGGATGGGTTCATCCAAAGCCGGCTTGAAAGGGAGGGGCTCTTGCCTGCGCCGGTCGCAGACCCTCGAACGTTAGTCCGCCGTCTCTTTCTCGATCTGACGGGGCTTCCTCCGAGTCCAAGTGAAGCTGAGGCGTGGGCGAAGGATCTGGACGATGCCGGGTATGACAAGCTGGTCGACCACCTGCTTTCCTCCCCTTCCTACGGAGAGCATATAGCCCGTTGGTGGTTGGATCTTGCGCGCTATGCCGATTCCAATGGATATCAGATCGATTCCACGCGATCTATTTGGCCCTACCGCGACTGGGTGATCGACGCATTCAACCAGAACATGCCCTTCGACCGGTTTACGGTGGAGCAATTGGCGGGGGATCTTCTTCCGAATCCGACCCTTCAGCAGCGGATCGCGACGGGCTTCAACCGCAACAGCAAGCTCAACGATGAGGGGGGGGCGGATGCGGAAGAGTATCGCACCAAGGCCGTCAAAGATAGGGTGTACACCGTCGCCACCACCTGGCTTGGGCTCTCGATGAACTGCGCCGAGTGCCACACCCACAAGTACGATCCCATCACTCACGACGACTACTATCGCTTCTATTCTTTTTTCAATAACACCACGGATGTAGGCAACTACAACCCGGAGCCTGTGCTCAAAGTTCCGACTCCAGCGGTCGACTCAGGGTTGGCCTACATTAGGACACGTCTTGAGGAGACTCGAGCGGCCCTCCGTCGAGCCGAGGATCGTTTGCCTTCCGAGCAGGCGGCTTGGGAAAAACGAATCCATTCCAAAGGCGATGTTTGGGAGTCACTCGTGCTCCAGAACATCGTTTCCACGGGAGGGTCTAGCTACACCAATCTTCCGGATAGGTCCGTGCTCGGAACCGGTGTGAACCCCATCTATGACACCATCACTTTTGAATCTGAGGTCGCGCTCAATGGGGTTAACTCGTTTCTGCTAGAAGTGTTGCCTGATCCAAGCTTGCCGGGCAAAGGCCCCGGTCGTTGGAGTCGAACCGGGAACTTCATCCTGGACGAGTTGTCGGTGTACCTCATTCCCCCGGCAGGTCGAGGTCTCAGCGGGACGAGTTCTACGAATCTGGTGCTGAAGAGCGCTGTCGCAGATTGGGAGCAGGACTATTATCGTGCGGAACATGCGATTGACCGGAATCCGAAGACGGGGTGGGCGATTGGTCCGAAGTTTGGAGAGCGCCACTTTCTCATCGTGACGGTGAGTGAGCCCTTGAAAGCGCCGGCTGGAACCCGCCTGGGTTTTCGCTTTGAAAGCTATCATGGCAGCAGCCATGTGATCGGAAGATGGCGGATGAGTATTTCGCGCAGGAGCGACACTCGGACGCTCTGGCCTGTTCCTCATGAGATTCATGAGCGAGTGCATGTGCCTGCGTCGCGACGCTCCCACGAGCAGAAGGACTTTCTCGCTCGGCACTACCGAACAGTGTCGGATGAAATTCGAGGTCTCGAGCGGACACAGATCCGTCTCCAGCAAAAGGAGGCTGGGTTGCTCAATTTCCATCCAACCACTCTGGTGATGGAAGAGCGAAAAGGGGCAACCAGGGAGACGTATGTGCATCTCCGAGGCAACTTCCTGGACAAGGGAAAAGTTGTCGAGCCGGGCACACCCGCCTTCCTGCCTCCACTCTCCACGCAGGAACCGACCAATCGTCTTGGGTTGGCCCGATGGCTGGTAGACCCGGCGAATCCGCTGACGGCGCGTACGACAGTCAACAGGATCTGGGAGCGACTCTTTGGAACGGCGATTGCCAAGACCAGCGAGGATCTGGGGCGCATGGGCGAGCCGCCGAGCCATCCTGAGCTGATCGACTGGCTCGCTGCTGAGTTCATTCTAAGCGGATGGGATATCAAGGCATTGCAGAGGAAGTTGGTCCTCTCGGCCACCTATCGGCAGTCCTCAGAGACGACGCCCGAGAAGCTCAGCAAGGATTTTTTCAATCGCTTGATCTCAAGGGGTTGCCGGTATCGCTTGGATGCGGAGACGCTTCGCGATCAGGCGCTCGCGCTGAGTGGTTTGCTGACGGTGGAGCACGGAGGGGCGAGTGTTTACCCCCTGCAGGTCCCAAATCTGTGGAAGGAGATTGGTTTCTTACGGCCGGAATTAGGAATGGATGAATGGCCGGCGAGCGAGGGGCCGGCTCTCTACCGGCGTGGAGTGTACACCTTTTGGCGTCGCGTCTGCACCTACCCGGCGTTGGCGACCTTTGATGCTCCTAGCCGAGAGCTTTGTACCTCTCGGCGGCCAAGAACCAACACGCCTTTGCAAGCGTTGGCTGCACTGAATGAGCCCACGTTCCTCGAATGCGCTCGAGTTTTTGCCGAGCGAGTGCTTCGAGAGGGGGGGGACCATTCGGGCACCCGCATCGATTACGCCTTCCGGCTTGCTACGGGACGTCCCCCGACTCCCTTGGAGCGCGCGCGGATGTCCCTCTTACTCTCAGACCAACTGGCCAGCTTCAAGAGAGACTTGGCTGCGGCGGAGAGCCTTCTTAAGGTGGGGCCAGCTCCCCGTTCTGCGGCCATTGATCCGCGGGCCCATGCTGCGTGGATGATGGTGGCCAACGTTCTTTTGAATCTCGACGAAGTGCTCAACAAGAATTGAATCATGTCGCTGACTTCTCAACATCCACAGATTCTCGAGTCGCTGCGCAATGCCACCCGGCGTCGTTTCCTGCAGGACTGTTCTGCGGGGGTAGGCACGCTGGCTCTTGCTTCCCTGCTTAACGAGAATCTGTTTGCCGAGACGGCAACCAGGGCCTTGCTGCATCACGCCCCCAAGGCGAAGCGCATTATCTATCTCTTCCAGTCAGGAGGCCCCTCGCATCTTGACCTGTTCGATCCAAAGCCCACGCTGAAGAAACTTCACGGACAGAAGATGCCAGCTGAGGTTCTGCAGAATGTGCGCTTGGCCCAGATTGGTAAGGACGCGGCGGTGCTGGCATCCCCGTATGCATTCAGGCAGTATGGCAAGTCGGGGGCTTGGCTTTCGGAACTCCTGCCGCATCTTCAAACTGCGGTGGACGATATCTGCATGGTTCAGGGTTTTTACTCGGAAGCATTTAATCATGACCCGGCCACCCTGTTCATGAACACAGGGGCTCAGCTGGCCGGTCGACCTGCCATGGGCTCCTGGTTTAGCTATGGATTGGGGAGCGAGAGCCAGGACTTGCCCGCCTATGTGGTGCTCATGACCGGCGTTGGGCAACCCCTGACCAATAGCGCCTGGGGAAGCGGTTTCCTTCCCTCACAGCACCAAGGGGTTCAGCTGCGATCTTCCGGAGATCCCGTGCTCTTTGTGGGTAACCCCGCAGGAATGGGAAGCGCACGGCGACGGCAGTCGCTGGATGCGCTCAAGGATCTGAATCAGATGCGCTACCAGGTGCTGAGGGACCCCGAGATTGAGGCACGCATTGCGGCCTACGAGATGGCCTACCGGATGCAGACCAGTGTTCCGGACGTGATGGACATCAGCAAGGAGCCGGCGAACATGCATGCGCTTTACGGCACCAGTCCTGGGCGCGCTTCCTTCGCGAATAATTGTCTCCTGGCGCGCAGGCTAGTGGAGCGGGGGGTTCGCTTTGTTCAGCTCTACCACCGAGGGTGGGACCATCACGGCGGTCCGGATGGCAATTTGGTTTATGATCTCAAGAAGCGGTGCCTCGAAACCGATCAGCCTAGCGTCGCGCTGATCAAGGATCTGAAGCAGCGCGGTTTGCTGGACAGCACTCTCGTGCTGTGGGGTGGTGAGTTTGGCCGCACGCCGATGATGCAAGGGAACCCAAAACCCGATCAGATTGGGCGTGATCATCATCCTCACGGCTACACTGTCTGGATGGCAGGTGGAGGCATCAAGCCGGGGATTGTTCACGGCAAGACTGACGAGTTAGGATTCTTCGCCGTGGAGAACAAGGTTCATGTCCACGATCTGCATGCGACCCTGTTGCATCTCTTCGGGGTAGATCATCTCAAGATGACGTACCGATTCCAAGGCCGCGATTACCGGCTTACCGACGTCCACGGTGAAGTCGTAAAACCTATCCTGGCCTGAGACCTACAATAATCCAGAGATTTACACATGGATGCTCGGATTCCATCGATGAAGGAATGCTCTCGCGAGTTTGGATTTAGAATCCTCCAAGGAGAGATTTTCAGCGTTGGCCAGGTAAGAGCGCAGGCATGCGGGACGCCAAAGTGCGTGCGACGACAGCGTGACCTTTGGGCGTAAAATGGCCGTCATGGGGGAAGTAGAGCGACCCGTCCGCCCTTAGGGAGGGCTCTAAGAGTGCGTCGGTCAATGGGATTAGGGGCAGCGACTGGTCTTTCGCCAGGGCTGCGAGCTGTTCTTCAACGAACTTCTGATACTGAGCGGCGATCGAGCCCGGGTTTTCGATCCGAGAGCGCCCGGGAATGCAGATCAGCCCGACGGACACCCCTTGGAGTTTTACCCTTTCTGCCAAGCTGGTTACGAGTGCTGTGAACAGCTCCAATGGTCTTCGGTTTCTTTCCGCGAGCAACGTGCTGATGTCGGGAGGAGGGAGAAGATTATCAGCGAGAATACGGGCGATTATAGATCGACTTTCGATCGAGGCGCTCCAGTTGCGCTGGCGAAATGTCGGTCCCATGATTTCACCGAGCAGATCCAATCTGCGGGAGGAGGGATCCAAGGCTTCCAGAGGTACGGGGATGTTTTGCAGCGCCAGTTCGCGGCCAGAGAGCTGGAAGAAAGGCTTCTGGCGATTGGCCTGCATGGGATAGGGGTGCAGGATATCGATGAGATCATTCACTAAGCAGACTGCCAGCCAGAGACGTCTGGGCTTAAGTTTCATGACATCCCGCTGTGCGATCAGAATCTCCTGGTCTGTGCTGTAGCCCGGAACGGCGCAGTTAATGAACCGCCTCTGGGCCCCGCTCTGACGGTTCAGTTGTGAGATGAAGGTTTCGCTGTCCTTCACTCCCAGGCCGAAGGTAAAGCTGTCCCCTAGGATCGCCTCGATTTCTGAGTGGTTTTCTCCGGATACCGCGGGGTCGAAGCGGAAACCGTTGGTTCCGATGCGGTACTCCGTGCTGAAGTCGTGGTGCGTATGCGTGCCACGGGCGTCTGGCACTAGAGCCCATCCCAGGAGCTTGTCGTGCTGGAGTAACCCCGGCTCCAGTTGGTCGCTCTGGCGGATCGCTCGCTCCTGGCGTCTGAGGAACATCTCTACGAAACCCAGGACGGAGAGGGAGACCCCTACGGCCATCACGATGCTGAGCATCCTGAACCTCGCTGCGCGAGCGGAGGAACTCATAGGCTGGGCACCTGAGGCGACTGGACTATCGCTGGTATGGCGCATGGTAAAGCGATTCCGCTGGCTGCTGCGTTGTGTCAGCGAGCCGGGAGCGTCGCAAGAAGGCGTCGAGCTTCCGCGGCTGCGGGCTCCCTGAGACCTCCGGCCAGGGCTTTCTCCAACGAGGTGCGGGCCTTTGCATTGTCCTTCAGTTCCAGATGTGTAGCTCCGAAATAGTAGGCGATCTCTGGATCTTGAGGCCGGCGCGCCGTTGCCTCTTGGAGCAGTATGAGGCCTCCCCTGAAGTCCTTCTTTCGATAGCTGAGTTTGGCCAGCGCCAGGAGCAGGTCAGGATCTCCTTGGATCGTTTCGCGTGCCTTGCTGCCCAATTCGACGGCCCGAGATTCCTGGCCGGGAGTGTCGGCGTAGAGGATCGCGAGTTGGCGTTGGGCTAATGCGAAGTTCGGATACACTTTCAGAACGCGCTCATACGTTTGACTCGCGTCTTTCGTTTGTCCTTTGCCCAGCTGAATCTGGGCGCTAGCGATGAGTCCGGGCACGTGGGTTGGATCTGACTTGAGCAACTGTTCGAGCCGTGGCTCGAGCGCGGCCAGGGCTTTGGGATCCCGGTAGGCGGAGACCAAGCTCAAAAACCATTGAGCGGAGGTCGCGAAGGATGACTTGGGATCGACAGAAAAAGCCCGCTGCATGAGCGTTTGTGCTTCCGATTCCCGTCCCAAGGCATAAGCGGACCAGGCCATATCATGGAATGCGCCCGGCCGATTCGTCAGCACGGTCGTGCTTTCCCTTAACAGGTTGTAGCTTTGGGCAAATTCCCCTTCCTCATAGGCGATTCTTCCAGCTGTTGCCTTGACCTCAGGATCCTGAGGGGCCAGCTCGCTCGCCTTAGCGATCAACTCTTTGGCGCGTGCCCTGTTGCCGAGATGCCCGGTGTTCAGTCTGGCGAGCGAACGGAGGGCGGGAACAAATTGGGGGTTCGCTGCCAGGAGATCTTCATAGGTCTTGGCGGCTTGGTCCTTCGAACCCTCGGCCGCGAGAAGGTCTGCAATCTTCATCTGGAGCGGCAGCTCATCGGGGTGCGACTTAAACAGCTCCTTGAGCTCTGACAGCGATGCCGCGCTCCCCGATTCGATGAGCTTCATCCGACGCACTGCGTCGTCGCGACCTAGAAAAGTCTCCTTGGAGCGTAGCGCGGCCTGAAATGACGTCCTGGCCTCCGGCTCCTGGCCAAGCATGTAGTAGACCATTCCGAGGTGATAGTATCCTTCGGCTCCCCGCAGCCGTAGAACGCTTTGGCGGATGAGGGGAAATGCGTCGGTATAGCGGCGCTGCTGGAAAAGAATCCAACCAAGAGTGTCCGCGACGTAGGGATCTTCGGGTGCCGCATTCCGCGCTTTTTGCGCCATCTCATATGCCTTCACCAGCTGGCCTGGCTGCTCGGAGTAAAGAACGGCCATATTGTTGAGGGCGGGAACGAAGAAGGGATTGATGGCTAGGAGGGCCTCATAGAGGCGCTGGGCCTTCGCGACTTCCTTTCGCTCCGTGTAGATGAGGCCCAACAGAACCATGGCGCGCTCCTCTTTCGAATTCTTCGCGATCAGGGCCTCCAGTTGGGTGATGGCCTTTTCCTGCTTTTTGGACGCGGAGTATACCGACGCGAGTAAATAATAGGCCGTACTGAGGTTGGCGTCCGCCTCGATGGCCTTCTGCAGTGCCACCTCGGACTTGTCATAGGCTTTTTGTGCGAGATGTACCCGGCCCTCGAGAACGAGGCTGTTGGCTGACTTTCTCTCTTCAGGCGACTGGGCTTCGATCAGGCTCAGCGCCTTTGGGAAGTTCCGTTCGAGCAATTCCATGTCTACGAGCTGATAGAGCGCGGGTAGATTGTTTGGCGAAATGGCACGGACCTTTTCGAACGCGGTCCGCGCTTCACGGGGTTTGTCCGCCTGCCTGAGCGCAAGGCCATAGGTGAAATAAACCCGGTCGTTGTTTGGGTTCTTGCCAAGCAACTTTTGGTAGAGACGCAGGGCGTCGTCGTTCCGACCCTCCCCGAGCAGGGACTCGGCAAGAACCAATTGCAGATTCAGAGCGTCCGGACGGAGGCTGGCCAGGGGTTGCAGCACGGCTGTCGCACGGGCAGGATTGCCTGAGCGGAGGTCCAGTTGGGCTTTCAATAGAACCGCTTCGGTGTGATAGGGATCCATCGATATCGCTTCATCCAGAAAAGCGGATGCCTGGGGAAGTCGCTTGTCGAGGAGGTAGGCCAGGCCGAGTTGATACTTCACCGATGCCATGGGAGAGTAGCTCTTGTTGACCTTCTCGAGCGTCTCCACCGCTTGAGCCGTTTTCCCGAGGGCCATAAGCGCCTGGGAGCGCAGTATCTGCGCGTCGAAGTTGATGGAGTCCAGCCGGAGAATATCTTCTGCTATGCTAAGGGCCTCCTCGGGTTTCTTCCCCCCGAGCGCCATCTGGGCAAGGATCTTTCGGGCTGGGAGAAAATCTGACGTCTTGGCAAGGATCGTTTCGACTATTTTTTTGGCCTCCTCGTTGCGCCCGCTACGACTTAGGAAATCGACAAGGCTCAGTTTGTCCCGGGATCGGGGAGACGCGTTCTCGAACCCAGCACGGAATGATTTTTCCGCCTCCGCAAAATTGGTGCGGGACACGAGGATGTTCGCCAGCGCGACGTGGGCGGCTGAGAAGGCGGGATTCATCTGAAGAGATCTGCGTACGCCAGCCTCGGCACCTGCCGTGTCGCCTCGGGTGAAGAGCAGGTTTGCTAGGGCTACCTGCAGGGCAGCGTTGTCGCCCCGAGACTTGATTTGCTCCAGGATCTGCTGCGCTTCGGTGGATAGTTTGTCGCCCCGTGATGTGAAGGCGAGCAAGAGGATAGCCTCTTGGTTGGTGGGAGAGTGTGAGAGGACTGCCAGAACTTCCTCCCGCGCTTTGGCGGGGGAGCCTGTTTCCATGAGCGCCCTGGCATAGTGCACTCGGATTCCAAGGTCGTTTGGATTCAATTCACGGGCACGGGCAAGAGCCGGCACCGCCTGGAGGAGAGCGCCTTGGTCCAGGAGGATGGATCCGATACGAGCAATACTTAGTGCATTCGTACGATCGAAACGGATTACATTAAGGTACTCGATCTTTGCCTTTTCGAGTTCTCCCTGGACGTAGAAGCTTTCCGCTCTCTCCAAATGCTTGCCTAGCTGCTTGTTTTTGGAGCAGCCGGGCGCGAGGAGAAGTGCAGAGAGAAGTGCGATTTGGAGCAGCGTGGCATGTAGGGTCCTCATAGTCTGAAAAATGGGGGGCTGGGATTGGGCTAAGCGGATGGCCTTTTGATGCCCAGTCGTTCCAAGAGTTCGTAAAAGGTGGGGCGGCTGATGCCTAGCTCCAGGGCGGCAGGGGCAATCTTGCCTTCATGGCGACGGAGAGCGTCCTCGATCATTTGTCGTTCCAGTTCCTCTCGCGCCTCCCGCAGGCCGCGGCCCGGCACGTGGGTGGGGGAAGTGCCAAGTTCGAGGTCTGGAGGCCTCACGGTCTCACCTTCCACCATGATGACGCCTCGGCGCACGCGGTTCTCGAGTTCACGGACATTTCCCTGCCAACCATGCTGCTCAAGAGCCTTGTTTGCGCTGGGGCTGAACTTCAGTAGACCTTTTGCGTTTTCTGTGGCGAAGCGCTGGAGAAAGTAATTGGCCAGGAAGAGAACATCCGAGGGGCGCTCCCGGAGTGGGGGGATGCGAACGGCGACAACGGCGACGCGGTAATAGAGATCCTCGCGGAAGGTTCCTTCAGCCAGAGCCCGTTTTAGATCGGCGTTGGTGGCGGCTACCACCCTTACGTTCACCTCGATCTCCTTGCGACCGCCGAGACGTTCGATTTTCTGCTCCTGCAGAAAACGGAGTAATTTCACTTGTAGGGGCAGCGGCAGATCTCCTATCTCATCGAGGAAGAGGGTGCCGCCGGAGGCCGATTCGATCTTTCCGAGCCGTTGTATATGCGCGCCCGTGAACGCGCCTTTTTCGTGTCCGAAAAGTTCGCTCTCCAGCAGCGCTTCCGGGATGGCGCCGCAGTTGATCGCCACAAAGGGGCCGGTGGGCCGCGAGCTGTTGCGATGGATGGCCCGCGCAGCCATCTCCTTGCCAGTGCCGCTCTCCCCCAGCAGGAGCACCGGAGCCTGGCTTGAAGCCACCTTGCGTATGGCTTCGAACACGGCCTGCATCTGGGGGCTACTTCCTAGCATCCCATTGAATTGGAGGAGGAAGCTTTCTTCGTTGAGCTTATTGAGGATCTCCTTGCTTTCCTGCTTTAATTTGGTCAGTTCCACAGCGCGCTTCACAACTACTTTCAGCACGTCGATCTCTGGAGGTTTGACCAAGAAGTCGTAGGCCCCTTCATCGATCGCCTGCAGGGCGTTTGCGCGTTCAGATTGACCGGAAAGCACGATGACCTTGGCATTCGAATTCAGTGCCAGAATCTCCGCCAGCGCCGCTAGGCCCTCCTCAGGGCCAGCTGGCATAGGTGGCATTCCAAGGTCCAACAGCACAACCTGCGGTTGATGAGTTTTAAACGCCTCGACTGCCGAGGGGCGATCCTCCGCGAAGCAGACATCAAAGGACTGGCAGAGAGCCCATTTGAGCTGGGTGCGGATCTCCTCGTCGTCATCGACGACCAAAACAACTGGCTTTGTAGCTGTGTTCATCAGCTCGGCAACCATACCCGGAATATCGTGCCTTTTTGGGGTTCGCTTGAAACCTCAATTCGGCCTTGATGAGATTCAACGATGGTCTTGCAGTGGAACATGCCGATGCCCATCCCATTCCGTTTAGTGGTCTGGAAAGGACGAAACAAGGAACTTCTGACGAATTCTGCGCTCATTCCGCATCCCGTATCCCTGACCGACACCCACACCCACCCCTCTTCCTTCTGGGTCTCTATTTCAATCGTCCCACCTCGGCTCGATGCCTCTCGTGCGTTGAGGAGCAAGTTTACCACGACTTTCTGGATCTGCTCCGGGTCTAGCCGGCACGGGGCGCTCTCGCAAAGTCGCTTGACGACGCTGAGCTGGGGCATAGGGCCTGCGGCGACGAGCCCCACTTCGACCACGGGATTCAGATCCGAGTCCCGAAGCTCTACATTCCGCTCCTCCCGGAGGGTGGTGAGACGTGCAATCAGACTTTGTATGCGTGCGACGGCTTTGGCCACCACCTTGAGCGCATCGTCACGGAACTCGGGATTCTCAAATTGGGCCGGCAAGTTTTGCAGCATCAGCGATAACGAGGACGCCGTGTTCTTCAGGTCGTGAACGAAAAAGGCCGCCATCATCTGGAACGCTTCCATCTCCTTGGCTCGGATGATTTCAGCTCCCAAGCGCAGGTTCATGAGACTGCTGGCCGCTTGGTCAGCGAGGCATCGGATCAGATCTCTGTCCTCGAGTGTCAAATGAACCCCCCCCACTCTGTCGCCAATGACCAGAAGGCCGACAAGTTCGCGTTTGCAGACCAGGGGGAAACCAACCCGTGCTCCCCCTAGCTGGAACTGGGTGGGATTCGATTTTCGAAGTCGTGCGAGCCAGGACGCTGGGCCTGTATCCAGATCGAATGGTCGACTTCCCCCTTCAGTGAGTTGGTCGACCATGGTTGAGAAATCCTCCCCGTCCATGAGCCCTTCCTTTTGCTCTGTCGGACTGATCGAGGTCGAAGCCGCTAGGGTCATCCTGCGCTCGCGAAGTTCCACGAGCCAGAAGGATACCGATAGGGCCTCAACGGTCGCTGAGATGAGCCGCACCGTCTCCCGTCCCAGACTGGCGGGGTCCTGGCAGGAGCTGATGTTTTCGGAGAACCCCTGCCAGATCTTGCGATAGTCATACACTGGTCTCTGGAAATGCCGACTGATGAACTGCTTTGTCAATAGGCGGAAGCGGTCCGACAGCGCCAGCGCCGCCGCTGCGGCCAGACCCGTGAGCACCAGGAAAGACTTGAGTGGAAGATTGCCGTCGCCGCCCAGCGCTGTGGCGATCTTGGCGAGGACCCCAACGATGAAAAGGTAGGTCCCTGCCAGACCAATCGTGATGGACCCGTAGATTGCCTGTTTGGATGGGTAGAGGTCTGCAGAGAGGCTTTCGACCCGCAGAAATGCCACTGTAAGGGTCAGGCAGGCCAGAAGCAGCGCTCCGGTCTCGAGTGATTGCAGCCACGGCTGGATTGCTGAATAGAGTAAGGCCTGACTGGCCGAGTAGAGATGGACTGCGAAAAGGCCTCCCAGGCCGATGACCGCATACTTGATGCGCCATCGCATGGTGCCCACCGAGGCTCTGAATGTGCGCTCGAGATTGGTCAGGGCAAGGACACTGGCTACGACGGTTGTGAGGCAGATGAGTGTGGCGGGCCATCCTAGCAGGAGGACCCCCTGGTGTAATGCCGTGGGCTCCCAAGAGAGAGGTGCTAGAATCTCTCGGAAGCCCAAGGCGCACACCGCCGGGACCGAGACCAGCAGCAGGAGCAATCCCTTCCATCGCCGCAGTTCTTCGAGGTGATTTCCTCGGGCGTAGCATAGGCTCAGAATGACCCAGTTAACAGGGGCTAGGGAGACCATTAAGAAGCGAGCGTTCTGCCAAGTGGGGAGGTTGGAGGTGATAGACCCGTGTTGCAGTAGCTCTGGGATCAGCCCATGGATCGCCGGGAGCAGAAAAGAACCGGCGAAACTCAGTCGAATCCAGTTGGGGTTCTTGCGCAGCAGGACCATCGCGCAGAGGGCGAGGACCCATACAAGAGTCACCGTGGCCAAGATCAATCCGGAGTTCATCGTTCGGTGCCGGGGACAAGGGGCGTCACCAAACCCTTACCTGGCTCACGGGCTTGGACTCATTGGGCCTGGCTCGGCGGGGCGAGTATCGCTCCGCGTCGACGCCCCGTCTCAGCGCGGATCATCAGCCACAACATGACGCCCAAAGGCAAGAGAGAAAGGGCGAAGAAGATAGGGCCTCCCTGCCTGTGGACCCAGGAGTCGATCATGTGTGGGCCGCGTTCGACACAGAGCCAAGCGATGACCAGGATGCGGAACCCATTCCGTAAGATCCCCAGCACAAAGGTTCCAAGGATGAGTCCCGCGCGTTTCAGGGGGGAGCGAAGGAAGAGTTGGCTGGCGACCACACTGGTGATTAACAGAACCAGGGTTGAGCGGACGCCGCTGCATTCCTGGGCGACTTGGATGGTGATTCCGGGTAAGCGGAACATGAGGCCTTCCCTCAAATGACTCAACCCGACCAGATTAAAAAGGACTTGGGTCGCCTCAGCCGATGCGTGTTGTAGGAAGATTTCCAACAGTGTGAGGGCTCTCTCGGGCAGTGGGACTGAGAAGAACAGAAAGCAGAAGGGAAAGAGGAGTGCCGAGCGCGTGGCGGCACCAAACTGGGCGCATACTCCCGCTCCCAGGAGTAGGATGAACCCTGCGGTCGCCGGGGCTAGGGCGTCTGCCTGGGCGAACGGCCATCCCGCGAAGAGTGAGGTAAGGTAGGCTCCGGTCAGGAGAAGACCCGCGGCACCGAGCGCCAGGGACAGGCTCGCTTTACCACCGGATTCCAGAGGGATGCGATCGAGACGGATCCAAACGAGGTAGGCAGCGATGCAGGGGACCAATATGAGGTAAGACTGGATTTCGTGCTGGAGCGCAAAGAGGACCCACATCACCAAAGGGAAGCAAAAGAGCAGGGACAGCAGGAGCGCCCAGAAAGAAGTCTTCCTCCAGGCTCTCTCAAGCTCGGGGTCCGTGGACAAACGTTTCCGAAAGTCGCTCAGCCAATGCATGGTGCTGATTCCAATCTATTCTCTTTGTTGAAACTTGCCAGCAGGGACTCAGGAAAACTCTGCGGGCTATTTGGGCTTGTTGCTCAACAGTTTGTATATCGGCAGACTTCGAAAGGGGTGAATCAGAAGAAAAACCTACCTCGAGAGGAAGAGGGTGCCGTGTGATCGCTTGGTTGCTGGAAAAGATTGCATTCAAGGTCCTGGAAAGCCAAAACAAGGCCCTTATGATGACTCGCCGCCAAGCTATTCAGCAAACCGTCGGGGCTGCCGCCACTTTGGCGGCTTTAGGCCAGGTGCCTTCCTCCTTTGCCGCCCAACCGGCTGCGTCGGGGCCTTTTCAGCTTCCTAAGCTGCCCTACGCTTTGGACGCCCTAGAACCCCATATCGACGCGAAGACCATGGAGATTCACCATGGGAAGCACCATGCGGCCTACATCGCTCAGCTGAACAAGGCGGTCATCGGCAAGCCTGCGTTGCAAGGGCGCACGGTGGAGGACCTGCTTCTGAGTCTCTCATCCCTACCGACCGATATTCAGGGTGCCGTGCGCAATCATGGCGGTGGCCACTACAACCATAGCCTGTTCTGGCAGAGCATGAGTCGCTCAGGAGGGGGGGAGCCGCAGGGAGACTTGGCCGCCGCTATCGATAAAAGTTTTGGGAGTTTTGCCAGCTTTCGGGAGCGCTTCTCCGAAGCCGCTCTGAAGCAGTTTGGTAGCGGTTGGGCATGGTTGATCTGGAACGGGCGTCAGTTGGAGGTCCGCTCCCTTCCTAACCAGGACGCGGCTCTGGCCACCGGACACACGGTCCTTTTGGGACTCGATGTCTGGGAGCACGCCTACTATCTCAAATACCAGAATCGTCGAGCAGACTACATCACCGCTTTCTTTAAGGTCGTCGATTGGGGGTTTGTTCGGGATCGATTTGCCCACAAGTAGACATCAAGAATTGCTGCTATCGAGGCGTTCGAAACCTTCCTCGATAAACGTTGTGTTTTGAATGCGGGCCAGTTTGGAATAAAGGCCTCCTTGCGCGACAAGTTCATCATGCCTTCCTCGCTCCACGATTTCACCTTGTCGAATGACCAGGATCTGGTCTGCATCGCGGATAGTGCTGAGCCTGTGGGCAATCACAAAGCTGGTCCGGCCTTGCATGAGGCGCATGAGCGCTTGCTGGATGGATCGTTCCGTGGCGGTGTCAACGCTCGCGGTGGCTTCGTCCAGGATGAGGATGGGGGCGTTCTTGAGGAGAGCTCGCGCGATGCTCACACGTTGTTTCTCCCCGACGCTTAACTTCACTCCGCGCTCTCCGACCCGCGAGTCGTAGCCTTCAGTCAGACGCGTGATGAACTCGTGACAGTTGGCTGCGGTGGCGGCCTCAATCATCTCCTGTTCGCTGGCATCCAATCGCCCGTAGAGGATGTTCTCCCTGACGGTTCCATTGAAGAGGAAGGGTTCCTGGCTGACGACGCTGATCTGAGAACGCAGTGATTCCAAGGAGACACTGGAGGTGGGTTGCCCGTCGATCAAGACCCCCCCGCCTGTCGGCTCATAAAAGCCTGGCAGCAGGTTCACAAGCGTTGATTTTCCTGCACCGGTGGGTCCCACCAGCGCGATCATTTGTCCAGGCTCCGCCTTGAGTGATACGCTTTGTAGAATCACCCGCTCTTTGTCGTAGGCAAAGCGGACCTTGTCGTAGACCACCTCTCCACGAAGAGGCGTCTTCAGACATCCAGGGCGGTCGGTACGTTCAGTCGTTGCGTCCATGATGTCGAATACCCTCTCTCCCGCTGCGCGTGCGGATTGGAGAATCTGGTTGAGACCGTGAAGTCTGCTAACCGGTTCGTAGAACAGCGCTAGGTAGAGGACGAACTGCACCAGTTCCCCGAGCTTAAGCGCTCCGTTGACGACCTGATTTCCTCCCACCCATAGCACTAGGCCGAT
Source organism: Akkermansia muciniphila (assembly GCA_945861575.1). Classification (GTDB taxonomy): domain Bacteria; phylum Verrucomicrobiota; class Verrucomicrobiia; order Limisphaerales; family UBA11320; genus UBA11320. The sequence goes on along the minus strand of CAMAVD010000040.1, from coordinate 10,926 downwards.
GCCGAGTGAGGAAGCGAATGCCATTGCAGGCGAATACCAGGCCCAGGCCATCATCACCTCCAACGTGCCTCGCCGCAGATCATTCGCCCGAGATGCGAAACGCTCGTCCTCATGCTCCTGGCGGCCAAAGGCCTTGATCTGACGGATGCCCTGGAGGCTGTCCATGAGGAGAGCGTTCATCGCGCTAGAGGCCTGACGCTGGAGTCGGTAGCGCTTGTGCGCGGTGAGGGTATACCAAAGAGCCCCTGCTGCGAGAAAGGGCAGGGGAGCCATGGCGGCCAGCGCGAGACTCGGATTGGTGCTGAACAGGATCGCCAGCACTCCCACGATGCTGAGCAGGGCGACGGTTCCCTGTTCGGTGCCGTCGATCAAAACTCGCTCGACCGAATTGACGTCTTCGATCACTCGAGTCATGAGATCGCCTGAAGCTCGAGAGTCGAAGAAACCGATGGGCAATCTTTGCAATCGAGCGTAGAGGTCACGCCTCATGTCGAAGATGACATTCTGCTCGAATCGATTGTTGATCCGGATCCGCAGGCTATTGAAGACCTCTCGGAGTAGAAAGGCTCCCAGGAGCCCCAAGATCACGGGGAGTAGCAGATCCTGGCGGCGCTGGCCAATCACAACATCAATGATCTGCTGGGTGAGCTTGGGGTACGCGAATGCGAAAGCTAGCGAGAGCAGGGCGAAGAGGATGTTTCCCAGTGCCATCCAAGGGTAGGGGCGTAAGTAGGGGGCCACTCGCCGAATGATCTCCCAGGTGGTGCGAGACTTGGCTGCGAAGGTCGGGTCGGAATTGGAGGCGATAGTATGGTGTCGGGACATATTGAAAGGGAGACCGTCAGAGCGTGTCGGTAGGACGGCATGGGTCTATGAGACAAATGCGATACTTTCTAGGACGAGTGACAATGCCCTTCACCTAGCTCTTAAACCAGAACGGATCGAGGATGAACATCGAATTCTGAAAATCCCACCCGTGTCCTGTCGTACCACAGGGTACAAAAAAAGAACCGCCTGCCAGGGTGGCAGGCGCTTCCAAAAGGATGCTGTTCGTGTTCTTCTTCAGGGACGCGTAAGGCGGAAGAAACGGTTCTGACCTGCCACGATAGGTTCGATCTGAGGCCTGCTGGCTCCCGCGACTGGGGAGGCCGTAACCTGTTTGTCACTGGGCATTGCCGGGTTGAACGGCTAGTGTCTCTTTACTGTTAAGCCCTAGGGCGGGCAGCTTTCCTGTGAAACGAATTATACAGAACCATTTCTTTAACCGAGAGCTTAGCTGGTTGGACTTTAACCAGCGAGTTTTGGATGAGGCTTCCGACTCGAGCATCCCTCTCCTTGAGCGGGTGAAGTTTTTTTGCATCACCTGCTCCAATCTCGATGAGTTCTTCGAAGTTCGCGTCGCGGGGTTGAAGCAGCAGATCGAAAGCAATGTGGTGGATCGATCGAACGATGGGTTGACGGCAACCGAGTGTTTTCGGGCTGTGACTCGTCGGGTTAGACGGATGGTTGAGGAGCAGTACCGCTGCTGGCGGGAAGACTTACTGCCAGCGCTGTCACGCCATGGTATTCGATTCGTGGAGCCAGAGGACCTGAAGCCGGAAGATCGCCACTGGCTGAACAATTACTACCACAACGAGGTGCGTCCTGTTCTCACCCCGCTTGCCATCGACCCGGCCCATCCGTTTCCCCAGTTGCTCAACAAATCACTCAACACCATCGTCCAGCTTGAGATCGTTCAGGGTGGCCAGCGTGTACGCCATTTGGCCGTGGTTCAAACACCACGCGTTTTGCCTAGACTGGTCCCCTTGCCTAGGCGGGAGGGGAAGGATCAGCACTATGTGCTCTTGGGGAGGCTCATAGGCTCGTATCTTGCCGATCTCTTTCCGGGAACCGCGATCCTCGGGTATTGGCACTTTCGAGTTACCCGCAACAGCGAGCTCTATATTGACGAAGAGGAGATGGACAATCTTCTGAAGGCGGTTGAGAGCGAACTTCACAATCGACGTCGCGGAGACGCCGTTCGTCTGGAGGTGGAGAAGGACACACCGCCACCTGTACGCAACGCGCTGCTAGCGACGCTGCATCTCACGGAGGAGGATCTTTATGTGGTCGACGGTCCATTGAATCCCACGCGTCTTATGGCGGTCTGCGAGGGGGATCACTCGCCGGAGCTTCGCTTTCCTCCCTTCGTGGCGACTGCCGCTCCCTTGTTGAAGGACCAGCCTGATCTCTTTGCGGTGGTTCGGGAACGGGACGTTCTTCTTCATCATCCATTCGAACAGTTTGAGAGTGTGGTAGGATTGCTCGAGCAGGCAGCCAAAGATCCGCTCGTTCTAGCCATCAAGATGACGTTGTATCGCAGCGGTGGAGACGCCCGCCTTGTCGGAGCTCTGATGCACGCGGTAAAGACAGGGAAGCAGGTGACGGCCGTGGTCGAGTTGAGGGCGCGGTTCGACGAAGCCAACAACATTCAGTGGGCGCGCCAGTTGGAGGAAGCGGGCGTGCACGTGGTCTACGGACTGGTAGGCTATAAGATTCACGCGAAGATGGCCTTGATCGTGAGGCGTGATGAGGACGGGATCCGGCGCTACGTTCATCTGGGCACCGGCAACTACAATGCGACCACCGCCAGGTTCTATACGGACATAGGCCTGTTAACCTCTCGGACGGAGTTTGGCGAGGATGCCACCAATCTATTTAATCTGCTCACCGGTGTTTGCCAGTTTCAGGGGATGCGCAAGTTTCTCGTTGCTCCCTTTGATTTGCATTCCCGCCTCCTCCATTTGATCCGCCGGGAGGCGGATCATGCCCGCAGCGGACTTGGCGCTCGAATCATTGCCAAGATGAACTCGCTGGTGGATCGAGATGTAATCGAGGCTCTTTACGACGCGTCCAAGGCGGGCGTGAAGGTTGACCTGATCGTCCGAGGTACCTGTGCGCTGCGTCCCGGCGTTAAGGGGCTGAGTGACAATATTCGGGTGCGTAGCATCGTGGGTCGTTTTTTGGAGCACAGCCGGATCTTGTTTTTCGAGAACGCCTGTCAGCCAGAGGTCTATCTGGGCAGTGCCGATTGGATGCCTCGAAATTTTTTCAGGCGCATCGAAATTATGTTCCCTGTGGAGGACGGAAATTTGAAGGACCGCATCCGCCACCAGATTTTGGAAACCATGCTGAGCGACACTGCCAGGGCTAGGGAATTGCTGCCGTCCGGAGAGTATAGGAGGGTCTCGGGGCCACGAGGGAAGGCCGCTCGGGATAGTCAGGTCGAGTTCATCGCGCTCTCCAGGGAGAAGAAGATCGCGACAGGCAAAGTCTCGAAGGGGGTCGCCCGCTATCCTCAGGTGAAGCTTGCCCGAAAACCTCGGAACGCCGAGCGGAAATAGTGTCCAACAGTAGGTCTAGGGTTTCTGGAGAGTAACAACCGACTCAAAACTTCGGCGGGCCGCTTCCGCCTTTTGAAGGTCCTGACGATCCTCCGACGAGAGGTTGTCTTCAATTTTCTTGAGAGCATCGGTGGCCCCCGGTTCTCCGGTCGCGGAGGCGAGAGACATCCAGTGCCAGGCTTTCACCCGGGAGGCTGCGATCCATTTTCCTGCGAGATAGCAGCGCGCGACTTCAGCCTGTGCCGGACCGTAGCCACCCGAGGCGGAGCGGTTGAGTAAGAGAAAAAGTTCGGTTGGGCTGTGAAGTTTGCCGGTTGAGAGAAGCATCGCCAAGTGGTAACCGGCGGCGATGTCGCCAGCGTCCATTCCACGGCGCATCCATCGTTCTGCCTGGGTCTTGTCGATCGGGAGGCCACGACCTTCCGCCAGCAGAATTCCAAGCCGAGTTTGCGCGGAGTTGTGTCCACGCTCCGCCGCGTCCCGGAGCAGGCGGACACCTTCCGCAAACTTATCCGACGATGCGTCGCTCCTTCGCAATAGCCAGAATGCTTTTTGAGCCACTCCGTCCCGGTGGTCTGTACTGGCTGCCTTTTCTATCCAGTGCAATGCGTCCGCTTCTTGAGCGGATCCCGCCCTGGCCGTTGACGCGAGCAAGCGACCTAGCGCAGCCTGGGCCTGAGGAAGCCCTGCCTCGGCGGCCTTGCGATACCAAGGGATGGACTTCGTGGGAGAGGGAGCTTCGGACAACCCCGTTTCGAGTTTTTCGGCGTACCACAAGACGGCTTGAGGGAGCCCGGATTCCGCCGCTTTGCGAGCCCATTCCTCTGCTTCTGAAGCATCCTTCTGGAGCGTTTTGCTTCCGATGACAAGCCGCTGGCTTAGAGCCAGAGCTGCGCGAGGCTCATTCTTCAATGCCGCTTTTCTTAGCCAACTGAGCGCAGCGGTTTCATCGCCTTTTGTGCCCGCTCCCGTGAGGCTAGCAAGTCCCATCCAATAGTAGGCTGGGGCGTAATCCTGTTTCGCAGCCTGCAGGAACCATCGGGTGGCGGCTGGGCGGTTTTGGGGAACGCCACGGCCGTGCCAGTAGAGCTCGCCCAAGGCGACCTCGGCTTCGGGCAAGGCGGAGTCTGATGCGATGCGCAGCCAGACGGCTCCCTCTGCCTGATTGGTCTGGGACTGGCCCTCACGGGATAAGAGTTGGCCGAGTCGAAGTTGCGCTTCCAGATGGGAACGTTCCGCGGCCCGACGATACCACTCGATCGCTTCGGACGGGGCAGCGTTTTCTAGTAGTGAGGCGAGCCGATGCTGTGCGGCGACGACCTCCTGGGTTGCAGCTCGGCGAATCCAGTGGAGCGCATTTGTGCTGAGTGACTCAGGTGGCTCCGTCTTGAGGAGTAGCTCGCCGAGGGCCCATTGTGATTCGGCGTGCTGCTGGTTTGCCGCGCGCTGGAACCAATCCTTGGCTAGGATCTTGTCTGCGGTCTGCTCCAGACCATCGCGATACATCAGCCCTAGATGATAGGCGGCTTCGGGGTGATTGTTCGTGGACGCGAAGTTGAACCAGCGAAGCGCTTCTGCCCGGTTGGTGGGCATGCCCCGTCCGTTGAAGTAGAGGCTTGCGAGCCCGCTCTGTGCGTCGGATTGGCCCTGAAGTGCCGCCCTTCGGTACCACTCTGCGGCGCGTGCTAGGTTCGTGGCCAGACCGCGTCCAGCCTCGTAGAGCAGGCCCAAATTGAATTGGGCGACAGCGAGGTCCTGAACGGCCGCCTTCCTATACCAGCGTGCGGCTTCTTGGAAATCCTGCCGCTGTCCCTCGACGCCGTAAACCAGGCAGTCTCCGACATAGTTTTGAGCCTCCGCGCGCCCTTCACCCGCTTGGCGACGAATCTCTCCAAAACTCAGGGCCACCGGTGGCGGGTTGGTCACTTCCGCAGACCTCGACCAGAGAGGGAGAGCCAGGTAGAACGCGGCGAGGCTCAATATCCGCCAGCAAGAAGCCGTGGCGTTGGAGGGGATGCAGGTGCTCATGCTAGAAGTCCCAGGTCACTGTAATTGCGAAGGTGCGTCCACGTCGGTAGCTTGAGTAGAACGTCTCCATATCGGGACGGTAGTCGCGGCGATACTCCGGATCCAATATGTTCTTGGCGGTGAACTTCAACCGCATGTTTTTTGTGAGTCTTTGCGTCAAGGCAAAGTCCACCGAGATCGGTGGATGCTCGTAAACATCTTCCCCAGCGCCCGTGGCGATGAAGATGCGTTTGCCCGCCATGCTGGTAAGGATGGTCGCGATGGTCCCAGTGCGGGGGTTGGCATAGGTGAGATCGGCGTTGAGCACGTAGGGGGACTGGTCGTAGAGCGGTCGGACGTTCTTGCCCTTGTAACCGAACGCGACCTTGTTTGCGTAGGTGTCGCTGTCCAGCTTTAGCTCCGATTTGATCAAAGACAGATTCATACCGAGGCTGAATTCCCTCAGCAAAGGATCCATCCAGTCCAAAGCCTTCCGTCCTTCGAACTCCACGCCGTAGACCTTCGCCTTGGGGTAGTTGACATACGAGACAGTGCCGTCGCTAAGGTCCTTGGAGAATTTTTCGATGGGGTCTGTGATGGTTTTGTAGAAGCCGCTGACGGAGAGCACTTCGCCCGGGCGGGGGAACCATTCCCAGCGGACATCGTAGTTGTCGACGATGCTGCGCTTTAGGGCCGGATTCCCCTCAACAAGGGTGTCTGTGGGGAGGTCGTAGAGGGTGACAGGAGCGAACTCTCGGTAGGTGGGACGGGCGATGGTGCGGCCATAGTTCAGACGCACATTCATATTGGTGCGCAAGGCGAAGACGAGTCCCGCCGCCGGGAGCATATCGTTGGCCTCGATGACTCCGTTGGTCGTCCCCGTGTTGGGGTTCGAGGCGCTGATTTTCAAGTCCGTCGTCTCGATGCGTGCTCCGCCGATCAGGCGCAGGCGGCTGGTGACGGGCAGCTCGAGCATCGTGTATCCCGCTTCGACAGTCTGCTCGCCGCTGTACCGGTTGTTACCGATGGTCACATTGTCAAAGAAACGAGCGAAATTGTAGTTCGTGTTTACTCCGGCGCGAGTGACGAGGTACTGCAGGACATCCCAGGTGAGGTAGGTGTTAGGATCGCCGGAGGTCCCGAATCCTGAATTCCCAGCGTAGGCGAACGTGCGTTCGTTGAAACGCCGTTCTGATAGGCTTTGAAAAACCCCCAGCTTCAGCTCGAGGTCCTGGCCATTGCCTAGGCGGAAGGGCAGGGTGTTGTCGAGTTTCCAGTTGAGATTGTTCTCCTCAAGCTTTCGGTAATAGCGACTGGGACGCAGGGGGTCGACCCCCGAGGAACCCAGTTGATAGCTAACGGGGTCGGTGGTGCTTTTGGTGTAGTGGAAGAAGCGAGCATTCGGTTCGTCCTGGGAGGTGTTCGAGAGCGATACCAGCCAGTCGACCTTCATGTCGCGAACCTCGGCAAACTCGTGCTTTCCCTTGAACTGATAGGTGTTGAGGTTGCGCTCGGTGTAGAAGAGTTGGTCCTGGACGAGGATATCGGGTGCCGTGTCCTGACTCGTCCCTTCCAAATGACGGGCGGTGTCTTCTCCTACTTGGTTGTAAACAAAGGTGAATCCGATCTCATGATCGGGGTGCAGGCGGTAAGCGAGATTCGCTACGGAACCCCAGGAGGTCTCCTCTGTTCCGCGTTGATCGGTCATATCTCGACGGATTTCGGGGCTGTTAAAGTTCGCCCCGTAGCGCCTCAACTTTCCCTCACCATAGGTGCTATACTCCCGCTTGTAATTCAGTCCCAGGAAGTAGCCGAGGGGCTTGGTGAACAGATTCGCGGTGTCACCCATGGCGAATGCGTAGTTCTGTCCTAGGGGCGCTGTCTTGGTGCGACCTGCAAACTCGGTGGGTCCAAGTGCCTGCAGAATCGACTGTATTCGGTCTGCTGTGGCCTTGTTGTTGCGAACCACCCCGGAGGATGAAGGGCCCGATAGGTCGGAGGGCTTGGTGGTTTCTAGGCTGTCAGCCAGGGCTCGATAGCCGCTATCCATCGCGATCCAATCCTGTCCGCCGTTCGACGCTAGATAGTCTTGGAAGGTGGTCTGGGTGTTATAGGAGGTGCCGGCGGAGAAGCTCATTGTGCGCTTCTCCGGGAAGCCCTTGGTCACGATGTTGATGGCTCCGCCGGTGAAGCCACCTGGTTGATCGGGTGTGAAGGTTTTCGACACCACGATGCTCTCGACCATATTGGCCGGAACCAGATCGAGCTGCACTGACTTGCGATAAGGATCTGCGCTGGGGATATCTCCGCCATTCAGTGTGGTGGAGGTGTATCGGTCGCTCAAGCCCCGGACCACGACAAACTTTCCATCGACAATCGTAGTGCCCGTAACCTTCGACACGGCGTCACCGGCGCTTGAACCCACGCCGCGGGACATCTGTTCGGTGCCGATGGAATCCTGCACTCGCTTGGCGGTCATTCGTTCTTTGTCGAGCTTCACGACAGATCCGGCGCCGGTCGGGCGTGGGACGGGCGTGTTTCCGGGGGTGGGAGGCTTCGGGGGAGGGGGAGGAGCTGTGGGAGCGACGCTGCCCACCCCTGGAGTGCTGGAGGGGGCGGCTACCTGCGTTCGGGCATCCTGGAAAAAGCTGGAGCCGCCGGCCGAGGAGGGAGCGCCGGCAGCGACCGCTCTGCGCGTTCCTCCGGCAGGTTGTGATGGGGCCCCGATGGGCGGCAGTTGTGAATTGGGCTGATTCTGCGGCTGAGCCGCTTGCTGAGGCTTTGGCTGGGGTTGATCGTTCTTCCGCTACTCGGGAACCAAACCGAGCATGCGAGCGGCCTTCTCCAAATTGCCCGACTGGTAGGCCCAGTAAACCACCCCGCCGATCAGGATGACATGCAGGATTGCCGCGATGGTCAGGCTCGAGCGCGTGTCGTCTTTGCGCTTTCTGGGCATGGTTCCTTAGGGTGGGGGATTTAGGGGAGCGGTGTCGCGGCTCGTCTAGCGTGCGTCGGTCGCTAGGCCCACCTTGTTGACGTTGGCGGAAACTAGGATGTCGAGAACGCTCACAATCTTCTGGTACTGCACCTTGGCGTCCCCACGGACCACGACATTCAGATCGGGGTCTGCCTTGCGGAATTCGACGAGGGTTTTCAGCAGGCTTTCCTCGTTCATTTCTGCGGTGTTCAGAAAAATGGTTCCTGCGTTGTTCACCGTCACGTAGTTCACCTTGGGAGGCGCATCCTTTGGACGATTGGTCGCATCCGGCAGGGAGAGATCCAGATCGTTGACGGCAGGGGTGGTAGTGATGATGAAGATGACCAGGAGCACGAACGCCAGATCGAGCAGAGGCGTGATATTCAGCTCATTCAGGGTGTGATGCTTGCTCTCCGAGTATTTTTTCATGATCCAGGATGCGCTGAAAGTGAAGGCGGACTTTAGGCTTGGCTCTGGCTGCTCTGGTTCGCCCGGTTCTCGGCCTGGAGCGAGCGCAGGGCGTCGGCGATCTCCTCCGACATGGGGCGGTTGTCGACGTAGATATGCTCCATAGCGGTGACCAGTTCGGTGGCATAATTGTCAAGCTCCTGGGTTATGGCTCGAATGGTGGTCACCATGTAGTTGTAGGCGAACATCGCGGGGATCGCTACGAACAGGCCAACGACCGTGGCAATCAACGCGCCGGCCACACCGGGTGCCATCGCCGTCAGGCTCGCCGCCTTTGCGATGGCGACTCCGGAGAACGTTTCCATCACCCCCCAAACTGTCCCCAGCAGACCAATGAACGGTCCGCCTGCCACAGCGGTGGACAGAATGATCATACCTTTCTCAAGTGACATGCCTTGCGCGCTCACTGCCCTCTCCATGGACACCTTCACTGAATCAAAAGAGGCGTTGCTGATGCGTATCTCTCCTTTGATCTTTGCTGGGTTCTTTTCGAGGTGGTACGCCAGTTCCTCGCAACCATCGTGGTAAACTTCGAAGGCAGGAGCTCCATCGAATTCCTTCTTGCTTCGAAAAAGATCCATCGGGTCGCGGGTTGCTCGATACGCGGCGAAGAACTGCTTGGACATGCGCAGTGCTTTGAAGAGTTGGCGGCCTTTGGTGATCATGACCGTCCAGCTCAACATCGATACCACTACGAGAAGTCCAATCGTGATTTTTCCTTCGGTCGTGGACTTGTCGAATGCGAAGGTCAGGGCGTTGCCCAGCAAGGGTGCTTGCAGCAAGTCGCATGTGATGTGAATCATCCATAAACGGTGACAGTCCTAGGTGGCAGAACAGTGGCGACATTGTTACGTTTAAGTGAGTAAGATCCCCATATTGGCCGCATTGTGATGCGCCAATGGCCGAATGTTTGCCCCTCTTTTCCTCAGTGGCGGGCGTGAATGAATGGCTGCTAGGCATTGACATAAATACGTCAATAGCGGCGATGCTCGCATTCATGCGGTGGCTGATGCCGTGTCATGGATTCGCAGACTTCTCTCAGAAAATAAAAATGACCCCATAGGCCAGACCCAGGCCTATGAGGTCATGAGGGTTCAAACTGCGGCAGGATTCGGATCACACAGAACACAAATCCGGCTCCCGCCGATTCTGGAGCCGATCCAGAAAGTAAATCCCCGCCGGTCGGCTCCACTCCTGCCGACGGGGAGCGATGCCGCATTACTCCACGATGATGCGATAGAACTTTCCGGGGTCGGCTCCAATGACCGCCTCCAGGCTCAGGAGTGCCCCATTGCCAGCTACGGGTGCGCCCTCGTTGACCCACGCCGTGGGAGTGAGCGTTGCGGTGGACTGCAGTTGGTAGCTACGTCCGGCAACGCTCGCGAGTGAGAAGCCTAGGCTGCTACTGGAGCTGAGGGTGATGGTTACGGTCGGTGGGTTGACCACAGCCGAGCTCGGACCCGCTCCGATGCCTGCGCCGTTGGCCGTCAGCACGCCATAGGCGCTGAGTGCGGTCCAGTCTGCCGCCCAGTTGACCGTGTTGAAGGCCCCTTTGTAGGAGGCTTGGGTGTAGAAGCCGTCGGCTTCAGCCACGCGGTCCGTTGCTGCGGCCGGGCTTCCTGCTTTTGGGCGAGGATCGAGGCCGAAGTTATTGGTGCGACTGATAGAGCCGAGCATGGGGTCTGCGATGACGTTTTGGCGGGCGGCATCGTTGAAGAGGATGGCGGAGTTTCCGAGGTCGAGATTGGCCACCGTGTTGCCGCCGCCGAAGCCCCACCAGAGGTTGTTGCGGAAATCCAGAGCGCCGCTGTCGAGATGCACCTTTGACTTGGCATCGATGGAAACGCCGCGCTGGGCGAAGTCCGTGAAGATGCTGTTATACATCCTGGGGGAGGCGTTCTCTCGGATGGTGAAGGCATTGTTTGCAGTGCCGCCGGATCCCGTGCCAGCGCCGAGGATGGTGGCGTTGAACACGGTGAACTTGGCCAGGGGCAGGTTGCCCACCGCGAGGCCGTTTGGCTCGCCGTTGAGCTCGAAGCCCTTGTCGCGTACGTCTGAGGCGTGGATGCCAAACCAGAATTGGTGCTTGCC
>CAMAVD010000039.1 GCA_945861575.1 Akkermansia muciniphila | reverse complement strand
ACCTCTTTCTCAGCGCTCTCGACTTGGTCCTCTGTGACCCCGCCCGTCTTGCCCTCCTTCTTCAAAGCTTCGATGGCATCGCGACGCACATGTCGAATGGCAACGCGTCCGTCCTCAGTCATTTTTTTGACAATTTTTACAAACTCTAGCCGACGTTCCTGGCTAAGTTCGGGCAGCACAATACGGATCACCTTCTTGTCGACGGCCGGGTTCAGCCCAAGATTGGCCTTCATGATCGCTTTCTCGATCGGATGAACGGTGGTCGCATCCCAGGGTTGGATGACCAGGACTCGAGGCTCGGGGGTGGTGATGCCACCTAGCTCACGAATCCGCATGTGGGAACCGTAGACGTCCACCATGATGTTTTCCACTAAGCCCGGGGAGGCCTTCCCGGTGCGGACCCCTGCAAATTCCTTAGTGACGACCTCCTCGGTCTTCAGCATTTTCTCTTCGGATTCCAGCAGAATGTCATCAATCGGCATAGCGGTCGCAACCTAGCAGAGCAACGGCGGCGTGTATAGAATTTCCGCCGCCACCTAGCAGGCCTTCAGACTTAGAACGTTGGTCCGCGTGTGTCCCCCTGGGCTATCGAGCGGGCGCGTGTTTTTTGTGGGTCTTCGTGGAACGCGGGTTTCGAATGTTGCCCCCTCAAAAGACTTGGGGAAAAGTTCCCCCTCTGCCTAGGCTGAGCCATGCGCCTTGCATCCCTGAACTTCCTGAAGAAACTGCTGAAGACTCCCAGTCCGGTGGGGCATGAAGCCCGCGGCCAGCGCGTCTGGCTCGATTATTTGGAATCCATCGCCGATGAGACCTACACCGATGCCTACGGCAATGCGGTAGCCGTTTTGAATAAGGGGGGATCGCCCCGCATCATGCTGGCCGGCCATGCCGATGAGATTGGTATGGCGGTGAACTACATCGACGCCGATGGCTATCTCTACGTGCGCCGTCTCGGAGGTGTGGACGCAGCGATCATGAAGGCTCAACGCTTGACGATCCACACTCGGAAGGGACCGGTCGCCGGAGTGGTGGGCAATGTGGCACCGCATCTGACTAAGATGGATGCCGAAAGGCGGGTGCCTCGCATGGAGGATCTCTTTGTCGACATAGGTGTCTCGAGCCGTGAGGAGGCTCAGAAGCGGGTGCGCGTGGGCGATCCGATTACTTTGGTGGACGAGTTTGAAATGCTCAATGGAGACCTGGCCGTTGCGCGCGCTTTCGACAATCGCGTCGGGACATTCGCTATTGCCGAAGCACTTCGTTTGCTTTCATCCGCAGGTCGCTCCCTCGCTCCTGAAGTCTGCGCGGTGTCCTGCGTCATGGAGGAGGTGGGACTGTTCGGTGCCCGGCAGATCGCCTACTCGCTGAAGCCAGATATCGCTCTGGTGGTAGACGTGACTCATGCCACGGACTACCCGACGGTTAGCAAGGCGTTGCATGGCGATGTGAAGGTAGGCGCTGGGCCGGTTCTGACACATGGCGGCTCTAGTCATCCCGAGGTGGTCCGTCGACTTGAAGAGGTCGCGAAGAAATTGAAGATCTCCATTCAGCACGAGGCCGTTTCCGGATCGAGCGGGACCGACACGGATGCGATTTTCTGGACCCGGGGCGGTATTGCCAGCGGTTTGGTGAGCCTTCCCAACCGCTACATGCACTCGCCGGTGGAGTTGGTGAGTTTGAAAGATCTGGAGCGGATTCCTGAACTTTTGACCGGCTTTGTGCGCTCCGTCAAAAAGGGCGAGCAGTTCAAAGTCCGTATCTAGACCGTCGTAACTCGAACGTCATTCCGCAGGCTGCCAGGCATGGCTGCGGACGAACTTCAATCCTGTTGCGGGCTATGAAATGTGCGGGCTAGAACCTCAGTGTTGCTCCCAACGACACTCCCAAATCCCACTTGCGGTAGTCGGAAACCAGAGTGTCGTTGGACTCCCGGATCTCGTAGCCCCCGTAGGTCCGCACAAAAAGCCAACGGTTCAGGCCGAATACCAGGGAGCCGTTGAAAGAATGCAGCAGGTCTTGTCGTCCGGCTTCGTCGTAACCGCTGAATTGGAGGCGATAGCTCGGCTGAAGGGCGAGTCGCTGGGTGATCTTGTAGGTGTAGCCCAGGAGTAACGTGTGGTCCGTGCGATCGTTTCGGCTACGGTCGTTGAGGCCTGGGATGCTGGGGTCCACACCGGTGAAGTGGCGTGATCCGAGATATCCAGCGAGGAGGCTATGCGAGGTCCCCAGTTCAATGGTTCGAGTGAGAGACCATCGGATGGCATAGTCCCGGTAGAACTGGTCGTAGGAGCCGTAGGTGGGCTGATGGCTGAGCAGTCGCAACCAGTCCGCCCCCACTGTGGCCTGCCAGTGCTCCCAGGTTTGTGACAATTCGCCAAACAGGCTGGGCGCATCGAAGTCGTTGTCGCTTTTCCTAAACCCAGTCAGCGGATCGAGTTTCTGCCCGGTCAGGGCGTAGTTCATCCAGATGTGGTTGTAGCCCGCTCGGGCGGCCATCTTTCCGCTGGCCACGCTCCAGGCGGGGGTTTCCAGGGTGAGTCGCGCGGCGCTCGTGAGAACAGTGGACGATACGGTGTGCCCTGAGTCGCGCTCCTCAAAGAACATGTTGTCCGTCCAGGAGTATTGCGAATCGAATCCAACCTCGAACCAGCGATGCCGCTCACGCGTTTTTAGAATATACTGCGGACCAACATCGAAGGCTTCCTCGGGGGAGATGGCCGGCACCGATTCCGGCGTTTCCTCCTGCGCCTGTCGCGTCAGACGCTCGGCGTCGCGGCGGCGTTGGAGTAACTCTGCTTGGTCCACGGAGCGGGGGGCTTGCGCGGCCACCGGTAGGGTGAGCACGCTCAGGAGTGTGAGGGTGGCGAGGCAGCGTTTCGACATTCCTAAGTGTGGCAGCTGTTTAGAGTGACCCTAGGACGATGGACGTGCCGAGACGCGTGATGCCTTCAACCCCGGGGTTCAAAATATACTGTTCTGCTGGGGTGCCCTTGTAGGTGACGTTCCGAATAAAGTTGATATAGCCAGGCACGACCCTGGCCCCGGTGTTCGGGTTCAGAGCCAGCTTCCCTTCGCGGCTGGTGATTTGGATGGGTCCTTCTGGAAGAGCCACGTTCGCGAGAATGACCGTCTCTGCACTCAGGGCGGTTTGCGCAAGCGCGCCGTAGCCACCCGTGGCCCGGAAGTCCGTATTGCGAATTTCCAGCTTATCTCCTCCCACCAGCGTGAAGTTTCGGCCGGAGAGCGACCCTCCAGAGATCTGCAGCGTGCCTTTGCGTGCAAGAACTTCGACCGTGCCCTGAGGGCCGGCTCTGAGTGTCGCGGCCGCCAAGTCTACTGATCCCTCCTGGCTATGGACTTTCAGATCTCCCCCTCGAGTTTCTAGGGTGCTGCCTTCCAGCTTCAATGACTTGCCGGACACCAGCACAAGTTCGGCGTCGGCCTGGTAGCTGACGCGTGTGTTCGACTTGAGATCAATCCTGTTTCCACCCAGAACGAGGCGCGGAGCCGCCGTGTGCTGCCCGCGAGGAGCGGATGCTGGGTGAACATCGACGCTCTGCCCAATCGATAGCGTGTCATCCGCGATGATTCCCAAAGTTGCGGGGACATGTGGGCCCGTTCCATTCAAGGGGGGGAGGATGAGATTGGGGGTGTCCAAGGCGATGTCCTCGCCTAGTAATGCGGACTGCACCGCGGAATTCCAAAGACTACCCTTTGGATAGCGTTTCTCTCCGCGCGCGAACACCTTGCCCGTTGGGATTTCAGGTTCATCCAGTTTCAGGTCCCGCGTCCAGGCTTTGTCCACCGCGCTCTGGTTTTCCTTAAGGGCGGCATTGAAGGTGACCGAGTCCACCACCGTTACGGTGTTTTCGGTCGCGGTGTTCCCCGCAATCAGTCCGGTGTCCGTGAGTGTTCCCTTCTGGAGCTTCGCGTCTTGGACGCTGATCGCGTCATTCACCTTGTTCAGACTGGCGAGCGGGCTGGAATAGGCTTTGACCAGACCGGAATCGCTAACCAGTTTGGAAAGGTTGATGTCCAGGGTGGGGCTAAAGGCTTTGTTTCCTGGAAGCACATAAACGGTCTGTCCGGCATTTAGGTTGCGGGAGGCACCGCTGGCCAGGGTGAACTTTCCTTTGCCCTCCAGGACAATGCCTTTGAAGCCACCATCGGCCGTTGCGACCAGGAGTAAGGTGGTACCCAGCACGGCAGCTGAAGCGCGTCCCGTTTTGACCGTCCCTCCGCCTTTGCCTGTGGGTGAATGGAAGAGCAGGCTGCCTTTTTCCAGGTTGAGCGAGCGCCCTGCGCTGTCGAACGAGAAAACGGTATTGGCTCCCACGCGGGTGATTGTGCCGTCGTTCGCGCGCAACTCGGCCCGGGATTGGGGGCCCGTGCGCACGCGGTCGGGTGACTGAAGAACGCCATTGAGCTGGGCCGGTGTTGCACCCTGAGTTTTGGAGTCAACGACGGCCACCTCGTTTACGACCTGAGTAAACGTGCTTTGTGACAGGTCCGCAGCGGTCATCCCCAGCCGCAGGACCATGAGGCTGAGCGAGATTGACAGAATGGTTTTCATGCGGGCGAGCGCGGCAAAGTTAGGGTGTCCTTTGGGGGAGACGAAGGCAAGCTCGGTTTGACGCCCCGCGGACACCTTCGCAGGATCCGAGAGTCAGGGCTGGAGGCCGGTGCTGGGCGATGGCGCTTCATCTCTTATGAGTTCCCCAAGCTATGTCGGAAACCTCGGTCTTGCAAGTGGTTGAGGTTTCAGTGGTTGAGGTTTCGGGCCCAGGAATTCCTTCTACACAAATCCAAAGAAGCAAGAGCCAAGCGATCTGAACCCAAGGCTTCCCATAAGGATTGGTATGGGTAAGGATTATAAAAATGAAGAAAGGCGCAAATGACGGACTTGGCCCAGAGCTCCGGAAATGGCAGTGATATTGATCCAAAGTATCAGGCAGAGCTAAGCGCGAACACACTTTTGGTTAGAGGGTTTGTTCCAGACCCGCAGGCCAGGTGTTTGCCACAGTGAACGGGTGCCTGGGGGATCAACTGTGCATAAATCAAACGAGACGATAGACACGCAGGGTGACACCGGCGGTTTCTTCACGATTGCCCCCGTTGATGCCTGCACCGCGCCCCAGTCTTTGCTGAACTTCTCGTTCGGCCAGCTGGAACAAATATTGGTTGCCGATGGCTTGTCCCCGACGCACACCCGCCCACTCTGGCGACGTCTTCATCGCGACATGGACCCTGACCTGCTGGTGCAAGCCAGCTTGGCACCTCCTTTGCAGCGTTGGCTAACCAAACATCTCGGGCAGGGAGGGCGCTTCTTCATCGATGCGCCCTCCGAGGTTGCCGATATCGCAAGCTGCGACGGTCTCACACGCAAATTCCTCCTCCGCCTCTCCGACGGACAGTCCATCGAAACTGTGCTGATGGAGTTCAAGGGACGTCACACGGCCTGTGTCAGCACTCAGGCGGGCTGCGCCATGGGTTGCGTGTTCTGCGCCACCGGCCAAATGGGTTTTGTCCGACATCTCCGCGTCGGCGAAATCGTCGCCCAGGTGCGGCATGCCCAGCGCGCGCTGCGAGCCCTCGGCCACGGCGGACTGCGCAACCTGGTGCTCATGGGCATGGGCGAACCGTTGCACAACTACGACGCCGTCCTGACTGCCCTGGAGATTATTCGCGACCCCGGCGGTCTCAACATCGGTCCAAGTCGCATCACTCTCAGCACCGTCGGAGTGGTCCCCGGCATTCTCCGATTGGCCCAGGAGCAGCAGCCATATAATCTCGCCGTCAGTCTCCACGGCGCTTCGGACGAGGAGCGGTCGGCTTTGGTGCCTGTGGGTCGTCGCTGGCCTCTGGTCGAACTGATGGCGGCCTGCCGCAGTTACTGCGCCGACACCGGCCGACGTATCTTCTTCGAGTGGACCCTGATTGCAGGCGCAAATGACTCGCCCTCCCACGCAGAACGGCTGGCGGCACTGCTGGCCGGCATTCAAGCTCATGTGAACTTGATCCCGCTAAATCCCACCGTGGGCTATCAGGGAACCGCCACGGCCTCCGAGGCGGCCAAAGCCTTCCAGGCGGTTCTCCAAAAGGCCAGCGTGTCCAGCACCGTGAGGCAACGCCGCGGCATTGATGTCGCCGCCGGATGCGGACAGCTGCGCGCCGACAAAGAGCAGGTGAGGCCGCGGAGTTCGTAGTCGGCACAATAAGATTCAACGGGGAGCTCTCAAGGCATGCCTCCTTCCGTTTGCAGTCGCTCAGGGACTTGGACTTGACTGGGGAGGCCACCTCGCTGTCCTTCAAGCTTATGGAAGGAAAGGTTAATGTCTCGACGGCCTGCAAGGGTGCCAATGGTGCTCGAACAGTGCGGTGATGGGACCGCCCCTCAAGGCGTCTCCCATGCCGATTCACTGTTTCAGCACCCCCTCGGAGGCTGCGTTTCAAAGGAAAAGTTGGGCCCGCTGCGCCAAATCTCGGTAAAGTGTCGTGAAACTTCCATTGCCAAGGGCTGGGGCTTCTTCTATTTATTTCCCCTTTTGCGGCCGGACGGCATTCTGGCGACAGAGTGCGACACGGCTTCCCTTCCGGGAAAAGCGACGTCTGCCATTAGAATAATTGCCCGAACGAGCTGAGCTTTATGGACGTTAGATTGCCCAATCTTGGTGAAGGCGCCGATGTCGGCGTCGTTGTGAGCGTGCAGGTTAAGGAAGGGGATACCGTTGCCAAGGGGCAAACCCTGATCGAGTTGGAGAGTGGGAAGGCCGTGGCCCCCATCCCTGCTCCTGCCGCCGGAACCGTTGCCTCCTTGAAGGTAAAGGAGGGGGACAAGATCTCCTCGGGTGCCCTAATTCTAACCCTGAGCGGTGTGGGCGGCTCCTCTTCCGGAGCAGAGGCACCGGCGGCGACCGTGAAAAAGGCTATCAAAGCCAAGGCAGCTTCCGTCCGTGTCGAGCCCGAGCCCGAAGTGGAAACAGATGAGGCCGATGTGGAGACTCTGGATACTTCTGAAGGGGCGGACCTAGCGGATGATGGCACGCCCATTGCCGCCTCCCCAGAGCTGCGACGGATTGCGCGTCTGCTCGGAATCCCTCTGCGCAAAGTGCGCGGCAGCGCTCAAGGCGGACGTCTGACTTTCGAGGATGTGAAGGCGTATATCGCGCGCATCCATCGCCTTGCTGCCTCTCCCAAGTCTGCGGCGGCGCCGCGCGGAGCCGCCGTCACGCCTCCCCCTCAGTCCATCGATTACGCCCAGTTTGGCCCCATCACGACTAAACCGCTGACTCCCCTACGCAAGGTGATTGGCCAGCGCATGCTTGAGAGTTGGACCCAGATTCCCCAGGTGACGCAGTTCGATGAGGCCGACATCACCCAGCTCCTCGAGATTCGCAAGAAGCATCTAGCTGCCTACGAAGCCAAAGGCGCGCGACTCACGGTCACCGGCCTCGTCCTCAAGGCGATTGTGACCACGCTGGGTAAACACCCTATTTTCAATTCGAGCATCGATGAGGTGTCTCAGCAGGTAGTCCTCAAACAGTACATCCATCTCGGAATTGCTGTCGATACGGAGGCGGGCTTGATTGTTCCGGTGATCCGCGACGCTCAGAACAAGAGCGTTCTGCAAATGTCGCTGGATCTCCAGTCTCTTGCCGAGAAGGCCCGCGATCGGAAGGTTTCGATGGACGAGCTCAAGGGCGGCTCCTTTACGATCTCAAATCAAGGCGGCATAGGTGGGGGGCAATTCACCCCCATCGTGAATCGCCCGGAAGTGGCCATCCTGGGTATGGGCAAAGGGTCGACCAAGGCCGTCGTTCGGGAGAAGCAGATCGTCGCTCGCGTGCTGCTGCCTCTGGCCCTCTCCTATGACCATCGGCTGATCGATGGTGGCAGCGCAGCACGCTTCATCAGCGACCTCGTGGCCGCGATCGAGAACTTCTCCGAGGCCGACGTCAAACTTTAGCCCTTTCAACGCATCTTTATCTCATTCGTTTCTATGGATCCCATCAAAACTGACGTTGTGGTCATCGGCGCCGGGCCTGGGGGCTATGCGGCCGCCTTCTACGCGGCCGACCTAGGTAAGAAGGTCATCCTGATCGAGCAGGATAAGCGCCTGGGCGGCGTTTGTCTGAACCGGGGATGCATTCCGTCGAAAGCCCTGTTGCATGCCACCCAGCTGATTGACGATGCTCGGAGCTCTGAGAGCCGAGGGATCGTCTTCGCTGCTCCCAAAGTTCATTTGGAGAAGCTTCGAGCTTGGAAGGACTCCATCCTGGCTAAACTCAGCCAGGGCATTGCTGGGCTTGCTCAGAAGCGCGGAGTTCAGGTGATCCATGGGCGCGCGCACTTCGAATCTTCCAACAGCCTCCGCGTGGAGACGGAGGGGCATCAATCGTTTATCAACTTCGACCAGGCCATCGTTGCCGTTGGATCGCGTCCGGCCTTGCCGCGAGCCTTTGATTTGGGCAATCCACGGATCATGACATCCACGGAAGCCCTGGAAATTCCCGAGATTCCTGAGAATCTTCTGGTGGTCGGCGGCGGCTATATCGGCATGGAACTTGGAACCGTCTATAGCTCCCTGGGGAGCAAGGTGACGGTTGTCGAGGCGGCCGACGCGATCCTGGCAGGTGCGGATGCGGATCTGGTTCGCCCGGTCGCGCGCTATGCCGAGCAACATTTCCGGGAAGTGCGGCTCAAGACCAAGGTTGCCAGCATGGCCACCGCAGGAAAGCAGATCAAGGTGGTGACCGAAGTCGGTGGCCAGCTCAAAGAGGAGCTCTATGATTCCGTGCTCGTGAGCGTGGGGCGTGTGCCTAACGCGGACGACATGGGTCTCGAGAACACCAAAGTGGAACAGGATGAGCGTAAGTTCATCAAGGTGGACGCCCAGATGCGGACGTCTGACCCGAGTATTTTTGCCATTGGCGATATTTCCGGGGGGATTCTGCTGGCCCATAAGGCCGCTCGTGAAGCCCGCGTGGCGGTCGAGACATTGGTGGGCGAAGAGGCAACCTCCAAGAATGTGATTATCCCCGCGGTGGTCTTTACCCACCCAGAGATCGCATGGTGCGGCCTTACTGAGGCTGAAGCGAAGGCTCAGGGACGTGAAGTTTTGGTGTCGAAGTTCCCGTGGGCTGCCTCAGGGCGTGCGATGACCTGCGACGCGACCGAAGGCTTGACCAAGCTGATTGTGGATCCTGAGACCGAGAGGCTGCTGGGCATGGGGATCACCGGTTTGCATGCGGGCGACATGATTGCTGAGGGTGTGGCTTTGATCGAGATGGGCGCTACCGTCAAAGATCTCACCATGATGGTTCATCCCCACCCGACCTTGTCGGAGTCCATTATGGAGGCCGCTGAGGCTTTCTTCGGCCACTGCACCCACGTGCACACCCGGAAGCGGACAGCGGAGAACGCCTAAGCAGCATGTCCGATATTGAAACTCAAATCTTGAAAGCCCTCCTTGATCTGGAGCTGGCAGTGGCCTCACTCCCGACGGCGCCGGTGAAGCCTGATCTGATTTCCCTCTTCGGACGCATCGATACGCTTACTCGCCAATTACCGCCCAGCACCGACGGATCGCTCCTGCACTACCTGCACAAGAAGAGCTATCAGAAAGCCCGCCTTTTCCTTGAAGGCAAGGACGCGGAAAACCAGCAGGGCAACTGCCGCCACGTCGACTAGCAGCAAACACAGCGACCACGGGTCGTGATCGAATGACCACGAACTCAAGCTCCCGGCAGTGCCCAACTGGGCATCGGCTCTTCGTCCAGGCCTGACGGGGCAACACCCGCTATCAACTTTCTCTCGGCCAGGATCCCGATCATCGCCGCATTGTCGGTGCAAAGGGAAGGCTCTGCGAGTCGGAGCTCATACCCTTCCCGGGCGCAGAGCCGCTGGAGGCCTTCTCGAAGCGCTGAGTTGCAGGTCACCCCGCCGGACGCTGTCACACAGCGCACCCCCTCCTTCTCCACCGCTCTCGCAAGCTTGGCGAGGAGGACATCCACAATGGCAGCCTGAACGCTGGCACAGAGATCGTTCCGGGCCGACCCTTCGGCCACACATTCCGGATGCTTCTCCACAAAATAGCGCACAGCGGTTTTGAGCCCCGAGAAGCTCAGATCCAAACCAGGGTCCTTCAGCATAGGACGCGGGAAAGCGTAGGCGTCTTTACGTCCGAGCCGCGCCAGGCGATCCAGCTGCGGCCCACCCGGATAGGGCAGCCCTATCAACTTGGCAATTTTGTCAAAGCACTCCCCCGCGGCATCATCAATGGTGGAGCCGATCACCTCATGGTCCAGCAGGGCATTCACGGATACCAGAAGCGTGTGCCCCCCGCTCACGATGAGGGAGACATTGGGCTGGAATTCGCTAAAGTGTGCCTGCGGTGGCGTGCCCTGAATCCAAGGGGAGTAGAGGTGAGCCTCGTGATGATGGATGCCGAAGAACGGTCGACCGAGAACGAACGCCATTGATTGTGCAAACTTAAGGCCTGTCATGAGGGCATTCGGCAACCCCGGCCCACGCGTTGCGGCGAGGGCCTCGAGTTGACAGGCCTCCACCCCCGCCTGCCGTAAAGCGGTGCGCACCACCACCGGGAGATTCCTCAAATGCTCACGGGTCGCCAACTCGGGCACCACGCCTCCATACTCCTCGTGGAGACGGATCTGCGTGGAGACCGGATTGGAGAGAACCACGCCATCGCGAATCACCGCGGCGCTGGTCTCATCACACGAGGTTTCCAAGGAAAGCAAAAGCACGATGAGAGTATGGCAAAGGAGTGCTTGGAAGAGGATCAGAAAATTGCTAACTCACTGGAATGAATCATCTGCAAATCGAATTCCTGGAGCTGGGGGACGGCGTAACCCCTCACCCGGGACAGACGGTCACCGTGCACTATACCGGCTGGCTGACGACGGGAGAAAAATTCGACAGCTCTGTCGAGCGCAACGAGCCTTTCGAATTCGTAATCGGGGCGGGGCAGGTGATTCGAGGATGGGATGAAGGAGTGGGACGCATGCGGGTGGGCGACAAGGCCAAGCTGACTCTGCCGCACACCTTCGCCTACGGCGAGGGCGGATACCCCGGAGCCATCCCCCCCAAAGCCACCCTGATTTTCGAGGTCCAGCTGATTGAGGTCAAGTGACACCATCTCGCCGGGTGCACATGGAAGTGAAGGTCATCAAGCATCTGCGCTTGGGCCGGTCGGGGTCGCTGCCCGTGTAGCAACGAGCAACGAGGCGACCCTTACACCAAAAGGGCCAAGCAGATCCTGGCGTGACCGCCACTTCCAATTACACGGCATCCAACTCTCGATCGGACCCTCTGTCTCCATCGTCCGCGCATACCCCCCGGCGGGTGGCGCGGACAAACTCGACCATCTTGCGGGCTCCTGGGCTTAAAAACGCTTCCGCCTGCGCTAAGGCCTCCTGCCGCATCAGGCCGCTCCGAAAGAGCAGGCGATAGACTTTCTTCAGCTCAAGCCGTTCCTCCGCGCTGAATCCATTTCTTCGCAGCCCTATGACGTTAAGCCCGCAGATCCCGTTGACACCTCGTCCGATGGTGAAAGGCGGAAGGTCCTTGCTGATGGCTGCCCCGCCCTGCAGGAGGGCTAAGGTTCCCACTCTCACAAACGGATGGACCAATGAGTTGCCTGAAAAAATAGCTCGATCCTCCACCCTGGCATGACCTGCCACCAGCACTCCATTCGCAACGACGACGAAATCGCCCACGGTCACATCGTGTCCAATATGGGAGTGCGCCATCAGGAAATTACCCGACCCGATGACCGTTTCTCCTTGGGGAGTGCTGGCGCAATGGACGATCGCCTGCTCACGAAACACATTGCGATCTCCGATGCGAAGGCGTGTAGGTGAGCCGTCATACTTGAGATCCTGCGGCGCATCGCCGATGACGCAACCGGTATGAAACACATTGTCGGCACCAATGGAGGTATGCCCTGTAAGATGCACATGAGGTCCGAGCCGACAGCGAGGGCCCACCACGACGTTCGCATCAATGACACAATAGGGTCCAACCACCACCGACGGATCGAGGCAGGCACCGGAATCAACAATGGCCGTTGGATGGATCATGGCTTGAAATGGGGCGTGCGCCCCAGGGAGAGAATAATAAAGAGGCAGTCGATTGAAGCGCAAAGGAATTCTTGTTTTGGGTCTTGTCTGAAGTGAAAACGAAGCAAGACTTGACGGATGCAACTGTCCCCGCTGCTGAACGTGGAGCGCCTGACGAAATGCTACCCGGCCGGGACCGGACAGCTGACCGTGCTGGCGGACGTCAGTTTCGCCCTCTCCCCCGGCGATACCTGCGCCATCATAGGACCCTCAGGAAGTGGCAAAACCACGCTCCTTGGCCTGTGCGCCGGCCTGGATCAGCCCACTTCCGGGCGGGTTCTGCTGGATGGAGTCGATCTGGGCGGCTTGGACGAAGAGCAGCGGGCACGGCTCAGAAGCGAGAAGGTAGGCTTCATTTTCCAAAGCTTCCACCTGCTGCCCACCCTTACCGCCATTGAAAATGTGATGGTGCCGCTCGAGCTCCGAGGAGTTGCCCGCCCCAGACCTCCGGCGGAAGAGCTCCTCCGGCGGGTCGGCCTGGCCGATCGACAGGACCATTATCCCTCACAGCTCTCCGGCGGTGAGCAGCAGCGGGTCGCGATCGCCCGAGCGTTCGTCAATCAGCCCAAGGTGCTCTTCGCGGATGAGCCCACGGGTAACCTGGATCAGGAGACCGCCAGCAAGGTGATCCAGATGCTCTTCGATCTCAACGCCTCCGCCAACACGGCGCTGGTGCTGGTCACACACGACCCGGAACTCGCCCGTCGCGCCGGGCGTGTGATCCGACTCCGCGGTGGCCGACGGCTGGAGGATGGAGAATGAGCTGGCTTCGAGCTTTGCTGCGGCGTTGGACCTGGCAGATGGCCTGGCGCGAGAGCCGGACCCGCCGAGCCCGCCTCATGCTCTTCGGCAGCTCCATCGTTCTTGGCATTGCCGCCCTGATCGCAATCGGGGCCTTCCGGGACGGCCTGCTCAACGCGGTGGAGGAGCAGGCCAAATCGCTTTTGGGCGCCGACCTCGTGATCGCAGGGCGCTCTCGCTTCGGCGAGGAGGAGGACCGGCTGCTCAACGCCATAGGTGGACGCCAAAGCCGAGAGACCGACCTGTCTTCTATGATTCTGTTTCCCACTCGTGCGGGAACCCGGCTGGTGCAGGTGCGCGGAATCGAGGGAGACTTCCCTTTCTATGGCGCCCTGGAAACCGATCCGCCTGAAGCCGCAGCAACGTGGCGCCTCTCCGGGGGTGCCTTGGTGGAGGAGACTCTTCTCGCTCAGTATGGGGCTCAAGTGGGAGATCCGGTGAAGATCGGCACACTCACAACCCAGGTGGTGGGACGACTGAAGCGAGTGCCAGGAGATACTCTCGCCTTCGCCACACTCGCGCCTCGCGTGTATCTGCGCAGCGCCGATCTGGAAAAAGCGACTCTCCAGCAGAAAGGGAGCCTGGCGCGTCACAAGTGCTATATCCAACTACCGGTAGGCGTCAGCGCCGAACAGGTGGTAAAGCCCATTCAAAAAGACCTGGATCGACTCCGACTCGGACACACCACCGCCGAGAAACGTCAGGAGGACTTGGGGAATTCCATGGAACGTCTGTCAGACTTCCTGAGCCTGGTAGGCTTCGTCGCTCTGTTCCTCGGCGGCGTCGGCATTGCCAACGCTATCCACACTCATGTGAAAGAGAAGCTGTCGCATGTAGCCGTGCTCCGCTGCCTCGGGGCCACCGAGGCGGAGACGTTTTCGATCTACCTCGCACAGGCCATCACACTCGGAGCGGTCGCCTCCCTGGCTGGCACGCTGCTGGGGGTCGCCGTACAATTCGCCCTACCGCATATTCTGGGCGACTTCCTTCCAGTGAAGGTGGGCTTCAAAATTCAGCCGGCCGGTCTGGCACAGGGATTCGGTATTGGCCTGGCGTTCAGCATCCTCTTCGCGCTCCTGCCGCTTCTCGGCATCCGCAAGGCTTCCCCTCTCATTGCGCTCCGCATCTCAACGGGCGTGAACGCGAAAGGCGGAATACCCTGGCCTGAGATCGTCGCAGGGATTCTGGTGGCAGGGGCGTCGGTCGTGTTCGCCATGCAACACACAGAAAGAAAGGCCCACGGACTGTACTTCGTGGGTGGGTTGGCCGCCTCATTCCTCCTCCTCTGGGCCACCTCGCGAGCGCTGATGTTCGGCCTCCGCAAAGTCGTTCCCGCCGGGCTCCCCTACCCCTGGCGACAGGGATTATCAAATCTCTACCGCCCCAACAACCGCACTGTGTTGCTGATGCTCTCAGTGGGACTCGGCACCTTTGTGCTTCTTACCGTTCACCTCACGCAGAACGTCCTGATCAAGGAACTCGTGAAGGAGGGAGGCACAAACCGCCCGAACACGGTGCTTTTCGACATCCAACCCGACCAGCGGGAAGCCGTGGTCAAGGCGGTGTCGGACCAGGGATTGAGAATCATGGATCAAGCGCCGATCGTGACCATGCGGCTCGCAAAGATCGGAGGTAAGAGTGTGGAGGATATCCTCACTTCTACCAACCGCCAGATCGCCAAATGGGCTCTGCGGCGCGAGTATCGCTGCACATGGAGAGAGACCCTGGCAAACTCCGAATCCTTGGTATCGGGGGTTTGGCATCCCGCGTTCGATGCCGCCCGAGAACCGGCACCGGTCTCGGTGGAGGAAGGAATAGCACGGGACCTTGGACTCAAAATTGGTGACGAACTCGCCTTCGACCTTCAGGGCATCCCCCTCACCACGCGAGTGGCGAGCCTGCGAAAGGTAGATTGGCGTCGGGTACAACCGAACTTCTTCGTCGTCTTCCCACCCGGGGTGCTGGAATCCGCGCCCGCGTTTCATGTCGTCGTGACGCGAAGCGACTCCTCCGGACAATCGGCAACACTCCAGCGGTCGATCGTAGAGCGCTTTCCCAATATCTCCGTCATCGACCTGAGTCTAGTACTGAGCACCCTCGACACCCTCTTGGGTAAGATCTCGCTGGGCATCCAGTTCATGGCCTTCTTCACCGTGGCGACGGGAGTGCTTGTGCTGGCAGGGGCGGTGCTCGTCAGCCGCAAGCAACGCGTACGAGAAGGGGCCTTACTTCGAACACTCGGCGCATCGCGGGCACAGATTCGCACGATCCTCGCAGCCGAATACGGCAGCCTCGGGCTGATGGCCGCGCTGGTTGCCACGGTGCTGGCCGTGGGGGCCTCCTGGGGCTTGGCCCACTTCGTCTTCAAAACGGCCTATGTCTGGTCCCCCGCACCGCTTGTCGCCGCCTGGCTGGGGGTTCCTGTCATCACCCTGATCACCGGGTGGTGGAGCAGTCGCAGCGTGGTCGATGCCCCGCCCTTGGAAACCTTGCGCGAAGAGGGATGAAGGAATCCGTAGGGGTCAGCTCGCTTCTCTCTTACAGTAGGCCTCATTGCTCAGCTAGGGTTAACGTTTCCTTGCGGAAACGGAGCACCACCTCCTCGAGTAACTCCAGAAAGTGAGCGCGATCTGCGTCATCCCGATCGATTCGTCGACGCTCTCGTGCTCCGGGTTCTGAGCCAATGCCTCACTCAACTTCGGTCGATACGCCTCACCCACATGCTCTGAGCGCTGCACTACACAAATTCTGTTCGTAGCTCGCCCTTTGCCAGCCGTTTGGCCAAGCGACTGATGGCGCCCCTGAGGCGAGGAGAGGCTCATGCGCTCCTACGCCATCGGGGCGTGCCCAACACGGCGTCCCGGAGAAGGTAGAAGATGAAAAGAGAGTTGTATCGGAGGTATCTGCCAGCAAGCCGCCTCGGCTCTGTGACCATACGAAACAGCCAGGTCAATCCGTTCCGCTGCATCCACGCCGGAGCGTCGGGTTTCATGCCCGCATTCACATCGAACCCAAAACCCACGCCGAAGATCACGCCTCGGTTCAGTTTAGCCTTGTTCCGATGGATCCAGGCCTGCTGCTTCGGAGTTCCAAGCCCCACCCAGATATAATCCGGCGCCGTCCGATTAATTTCTTCAATCAGATCGGCCTCGTTTCCACCCTTGAGAGAGCCCTCCAGCGTAAAATGTCCGTGAAACGATCCGACGATCTGATTGGCCGGATTCCAAGCGTGGATGACCTTTCTGAGCCGTTCGCCCAGCTCCTCCGAACCGCCCAAGAGATAATGCTTCCGGGGCGACACTGGGGATTGCAGGCACTCACGCATGAACGTCGGCCCGTAAACGCGGTCTGGCATCCGCGCCCCTCGCACGTTGAGACACCAGATCAAAGGCATTCCATCGGGCACAAAATAGTCATAGCCATCGGTGATCTCACGAAATGAGGCTTCCGCCCGCCGCATGGTCACAATCTGGGTGTTTGCAAATTCAACGGCCGTCACCCGTGGCAACGCGGCCCAGCGATTGCACTCGGCGATGAGCTGGCTGTAATCCGTTACCAGCAACGGTGTCCCCAGCAAGGACTGGGTCACCAGATTGGATGTGTTACTCGTGGACATTCAGCGCTTTTTTGTGCCCTTACAGCAGCTCAGATCTGACTCTTTGATAATTGAGCTGGGATTTTCTTCATCTCTGTTCGTAGCTCGCCCCAAGACGTCACGCAAAGAAACCAGCCCGACTGGGAGGAATCATCCGATGGTTATTGGAGGCATCCCGCAAGGATGCGTAACACGCCGCAAACCGATGAGCGAACCTTGAGCGTCGACTAGGCCGTCTCAGAGGCTGCTTTTGCGGCCTTTTTGCGGGCGCGCTTCACCTTCACCTTGGGCGCATCTCCCCAGAGAGTCTCGAGATCATAGCGCTTGCGGGCCTCGTGGTGCATGATATGCACGATGACATCAAACAGATCGATCACCAGCCATCCTGAGGAAAGACTGCCATCCGCGGCGTGAGGGGTGATCCCATGGTCTCTCTCCAGTTTGGTGGCCAACTCGTCCGCAATCGCCCGCAAATGCGGCTCACTTGTGCCGGAACAGATGAGGAAATAGTCGGTAATGGAGGATAACTCACGGACGTCGAGGACGACAATGTCCTCCGCCTTACGGTTATCCACCAGTTCACGGCACAATAATGCGAGCTGCTTTGCTTCCATCGGGATCCATACTTGCCCGACTCAAGCGCCAAGATAAAGCCGATTGTTCAGGATGATTTCGTCCACTCCTGGGGGAACCAGATGACGCACAGGTAGGCCTAGACGCACTCGTTGTCGAATTGCGGACGAAGAAAGCCTCAAGGGAAACCCGGAGAGCGAGCGAACCCGGAAGGGCGCGGGAGGTTCCACAGCGAGCTCCCCCGGGCGCGGAATGGCCACAAACTCGAGCATGGCTGCCAAGGTGGAAGCCTCCCTCCACTTGGGCAATGTGGCCACATGATCCACGCCTATGAGATAGAAGATCTCCGCGTCGGGAAACTGGCGGCGATAGGCCTGAACGGTATCGACTGTGTAGGAGATCCCCCCCCGCCGTACCTCACGCTCATCCACCTCACACCCAGACCATCCCGCCAGCGCGGTTCGTAGCATTCGCAGTCGATCGGGCGCCGGGGCAGGAGGCGCGTCAGGCTTGAACGGCGACTGGGCGGCCGGGATGAAGAACAGGCGATCGAGCTGAATCTCTTCG
Organism: Akkermansia muciniphila; assembly: GCA_945861575.1. Lineage (GTDB taxonomy): Bacteria > Verrucomicrobiota > Verrucomicrobiia > Limisphaerales > UBA11320 > UBA11320. The sequence continues at coordinate 10,450 of CAMAVD010000039.1, read as the reverse complement.
GCAGCCGCCCGAGCCACCAACAAATGGCCAAGATGCACCGGGTCGAAGGAGCCCCCATAAAGGCCGATCCTCATGCGCGAAGCCTCATCAACAAATCCTTACTCTCCACCGCATCCCCCACCTGGAGGTGGATCTCGCTAACGACTGAGTCAACCGGGGCGTAGATGGTGGTCTGCATCTTCATCGCCTCCATGGTGAAGAGCCTGGCACCTTTTGCCACCTTGTTACCGACACTGACATTCACGCTCGTGATGATGCCCGGGATCGGTGCGCCGATCTGCAAAGGATCCGCAGGATCAGCCTTGGCCCTGGATTTCGCCACCGCTTTGACCGAACGGTCGGCTACCTGAGCCTCACGGGTGATCCCGTTTAGCTCATACGTCAGCGTCCTGCGGGCGTCTTTGTCGGCAGCACCGACATTGATCAGCCGGATGAAGAGTGTCTTCCCGGGCTCAATCTCCACACTGATCTCATCACCGGGTTTCAACCCATAGAAGTAGGAGGACGTGGGCAGGGGGGTCACATCGCCGTATTGCCCTTGGAACTTGGCAAACTCGGCGAACACCTCGGGATACATCAAATGACTGTAGAGATCGTCATCCGTCGCCTCACGCTTCAGGCGGATACTCAGTGACTTCCGCTCCTCCTTGAGGTTCAGCGGTTCCAAATCCGCGCCCGGCCGTCCTTTGATAGGTTTCTCCTTCCCGAGAACCACGTTCTGAACCGCCTTGGGCCAACCGCCCAAAGGTTGACCCAAACCACCGCGCAGCATGTCCACCACGCTCGCGGGAAACGGAGTCACGCCCGGCTCCAAATTCACCACATCGCAGGGCTTGATGCCACGGGTGAAAAGAAACAGCGCCATGTCTCCCACCACCTTGCTACTGGGAGTCACCTTGACAATGTCCCCCAGAAGCTCATTGACCTCCGCGTAACAGCGGGCGATCTCGGGCCAACGATGGCCAAGCCCCATGCTGGTCGCCTGTTCCCGGAGATTGGTGTACTGGCCACCCGGCATCTCATGGAGGTAGACGTCGGCGCTCCCTGTCCGAGGGGCGGTATCGAACGGACGGTAGAGCTCTCGCACCTGCTCCCAGTAGTCGGAGAAATGGTTGAGAGCATCCAGGTCCAACCCGGTATCGCGCGGGGTGTTCTGAAGAGCGGCAACAATGGAGTTTAGATTGGGCTGACTGGTGCTGCCGCTCATACTCGCCAGCGCCAGATCCACGACGTCGACACCTGCTTCGGCCGCTTTCAGCACACTGGCCGAGTTCACGCCGCTGGTGTCATGGGTGTGAAAGTGAATGGGCAGATCCGTCACCTCTTTCAGCGCCTTGACCAGCGCCTGAGCTGCATAGGGACGGCACAGGCCCGCCATATCCTTGATGGCCAACATATGGGCCCCCATTTTCTCAAGCTCCTTGGCCAGCTTGACGTAATAGCTCAGGGCATATTTGGTTCGACGCGGATCGAGGATATCACCCGTGTAGCATATGGCAGCCTCGCAGATCGCATGCGTGGAGTTCACCGCCTCCATCGCGACCTTAAGATTCGGCAGATAGTTCAGCGAGTCGAAGATACGGAAGATGTCCATGCCCGCCTCCGCGGCATGCTTAACGAAGCCCGAAACGACATTGTCTGGATAATTGCTATAACCGACAGCGTTGCTCCCGCGGAAGAGCATCTGGAAGCAGATATTGGGCACGCGGCGACGAAGCTCGCGCAACCGCAGCCAGGGATCCTCACGCAAAAAGCGCATCGAGGTATCAAACGTGGCTCCCCCCCACATCTCTAAGGAAAAAAGCCCGGGGGTCCTGCGCGCCACGGCTTCCGCAGCGGCCAGCATGTCGTAGGAACGAACCCGCGTGGCCATCAAGGACTGATGGGCATCGCGGAAGGTGGTGTCGGTCACCAGCAACCGCTTCTGCTTGGCGGTCCACAAGGCGAATTTCTTCGGCCCGAGCTCAAGCAGGAGATCACGGGTTCCTTTCTTAGGCAGGGTTTTATTATCGTAGACAGGTGGGGTAGGCGGAGTGGAAGAGCCGGTGTATTTGTAGCCCTTGGAGTGCGGGTTACCGTTGACGATGACATCGCCCAGAAAACTCAGAAGCTTGGTAGCGCGGTCGCGCCGAGGCTGGAAAGCGAACAGCTCCGGGGTGTTGTCGATCAACGTGGTGGTGGCCTTGCCCGAACGGAAGGTCTCGTTTGCGATCAGGTTTTCCAGGAATGGAATGTTGGTTTTCACCCCGCGAATACGGAACTCGCGAAGAGCGCGGTCCATGCGCTGGAGAGCGATGGGGAAGGTTTGACCTGAGGCGCTGATTTTCACCAGCAGGGAGTCGTAAAAGGGAGTGATCACCGCGCCGGCGTAGCCCATTCCACCATCGAGGCGGACGCCAAATCCTCCCGCGCTTCGATACGTAAGAATCTTGCCGTAATCGGGAGTGAATTTATTCTCCGGATCCTCCGTGGTGACACGGCTCTGAATGGCAAAGCCTTGACGCGGGACGTGATCCTGGGCCGGCAACCCCACCTCGTCGCTGAACATCGAGTGCCCTTGCGCAATAAGAATCTGAGCCCGCACCAGATCGATGCCGGTAATGACCTCCGTCACGGTGTGCTCCACCTGGATGCGAGGGTTCATCTCGATGAAGAACCAATCGTTGCGGTCCAGATCGTAGAGAAACTCGACGGTGCCGGCGTTGTCGTAACCGATCTCCTTGGCCAACCGAGCCGCCGCGAGGCAAAGCTCCTGGCGTACATGGTCGTCCAGTCCGACGCTGGGAGCGATCTCGACGACCTTCTGATGCCGTCGCTGCACAGAGCAGTCCCGTTCATGCAGGTGGAGGACATTGCCATGCTTGTCGCCCAAGACTTGAACTTCGATATGCTTGGCTCGAGGAATGTACTTCTCGAGGAAAACGGCCGAATTTCCGAAGGCGCGCCCCGCTTCCGCCTGCGCTTCATCGAGAAGCGGTGCGAGCTCCGAGGGAGTTTTCACCACACGCATGCCTCGTCCGCCACCCCCAAAGGCCGCCTTGATGATCAGGGGGAAGCCTATTTCCTTGGCGAGCTTGAGAGCCACATCGCGATCGGTGACAGGATCCTCCGTGCCAGGCAACGTGGGGATGTTCAGCTTCTGGGCCAAGCTCCGTGCGGCCGTCTTATCCCCCATCATCTCCAGCAATTCGGGTCGAGGGCCCACGAAAATCATCCCGGCAGCAGCGCAGGCACGGGCGAACTCGGCGTTCTCACTCAGAAAACCATAACCCGGGTGGATAAGCTGAGCCCCCTTCTCACGCGCCAGCGCCACGATACCAGGGATGTCCAGATAGGCAGCCACAGGGCCCTTGCCCTGGCCTACCAGGTAAGCTTCATCGGCCTTGAACCGATGCACACTCATCCGATCCTCCTGGGCGTAGATCGCCAGAGTGCGCAAACCCAACTCGGTCGCCGCGCGGAAAACTCGCACGGCGATCTCGCTTCGATTGGCCACGAGGAGCTTTTTAAAGGTTTCGGAGCCGGGGCGGGAGCCGCCGGCAGTGGAAGGGCTATGACGTGTCGCTGAGCTCATAAAATCGGGCGAAGTTATAGTCGGCCTCACCCCGGATTGCCAAGGATTGGTTCACCCCTCCCTCTGATCGAAGAAACCGTCAGAACACGCCCTTGGCCGATTCGGAAGTCGCTGCTAGCCTCCGGGGAGACATGGCATTCTCCTCCTATCGCGATTTCATCGAAGCCCTAGACCGGGCGGGTGAGTTGATCCGCATCTCCATCCCAGTCGCTACCGAACTCGAGATCACCGAACTGGCGGACCAAGAGATGAAGAAGCCCGGGGGAGGCAAGGCCCTCTTTTTTGAGAAACCCACAGTCAACGGAGTCGTTTCCCCTTTCCCCGTCGCCATTAACACCCTCGGGTCCTGGCGAAGGATCGCGCTCAGCATGCAGGCGGATTCGGTCGAAGATGTCGCCCGGGAACTCGGTTCGCTCATGAAGGCGAAACCACCCACCAGCCTGCGGGAGGCAGTCCAACTCCTAAGGACAGCGTTGGAACTGCGCCATGCCAGACCCAAAAAGGTAAAGACGGGCCCCTGCAAGGACGTCATCCACCACTTCCCTGAGGCCCCAACCCACGTGGAAGAGTGGCCAGAAGCCCCCCAACTAACGGCCGCCGCCAGCCCAGTGCCCACGCTGCTCAACCTCCCCATCCTTCAGTGCTGGCCCCTGGATGGCGGACGATTCGTCACCCTGCCCTGCGTCGTCACCCACGACCCCGACACCGGCGAGAGGAATGTCGGAATGTACCGGGTGCAAATCTACGACAACACCTCCACCGGCATGCACTGGCAGCTCCAGAAGGTGGCGGCGCGACATGGGAGACGCTATTATGAAACAGGCCGAAGGATGCCAGTGAGCATCTTTCTGGGTGGCGACCCCATGTATCCGTTCGCGGCCACCACGCCGCTGCCCGACGGCCTGGACGAATTTCTACTCGCCGGCTACTTGCGCAAACGCTCCATCGAGCTCGTGCGATGTGAAACCAACGACATCGAGGTACCTGCCAATGCCGACATTGTCATCGAAGGTTACATTGATCCAAATGAGCCGTTGCGCATGGAGGGGCCCTTTGGTGACCACACGGGGTTCTACACCCTCCCCGAGCCCTACCCGGTCCTCCACGTGACCTGCATCACGCATCGCAAGGATGCCATCTATCCGGCCACCGTGGTCGGGATTCCACCCATGGAGGACTTCTACATCGGCGGCGCTTCAGTGAAGCTATTTCTGCCCGTTTTTAAGATGAACTTTCCAGAGATCGTGGACATCGCTCTCCCGGCAGAAGGGGTTTTCCACAATCTGGTCTTTGTGAGCATCCGAAAGACCTATCCCATGCAGGCGTACAAGATCATGAACGGCCTATGGGGAATGGGGCAGATGATGTTTACAAAGTATCTGGTGGTGGTGGATGAGGATGTGGATGTCCACGACACCAGTGCTGTCCTATTCCGGCTCTGCTCGAACACGGATCCGCAACGGGACAGCCTATTCAGCCGAGGGCCAGCGGACGTGCTGGACCACGCCACCTCAGAGATGGGCGTCGGCACCAAGCTGGGAATCGATGCGACACGAAAGCTTCCGGGGGAAGGCTTTCGCCGGACCTGGCCGCCGCTAATCAAGATGGATCAGGCGGTCAAAGATCGGGTCGCTCAGCTCCTCGGGAAAAGCCAAGGGCCGGGAGACAGCTCCCGGCCCCGGTGAACCCACAACAAGTCCCAGCGGCTATGCGAAAAAAGGCTTAGCGCCTCACTCGGTAGTACCTCTGGGCTGCTTCACCTCGCACGGACAAGGGTGAAAGAGCATCTACGACATCAGTCCAGACTGCAGTCCCATCGGCCCCCAACCCGTCCGCCTGCTGTAAAACCCCACACGGCCACGTCAGAGTCACGCCCTTGGGAGCGCTATCGAATGCGGGGAAGACATCCACTCGAAACGGAAGACCACTCCCCGTAAGGTAAAGACCGCAAATCTCCCCTGAGGACAGAGCACGATTGTAGAGCGCAACCTCGTCGATCTGCCCAAGGAAACCATTGCCAGTCGCATCGAAGATACCGCCACCACCCATTTTGAATCCGTAGGCACTGCTGCCATAGCCGGTCAGGGACACATCGATGCGGCCCGCTTCGACGCCGTTCAAGATGACCGTTACAGAGCTGGCGTCACCCCTAAGAACCACAAAGCCCCACTGCTCATTGGCCAAGGGGTTGGCAATGTCGATAGCACTCCCATCAACATGGATGTAGCCTTCAATCGTCTCATTGTCTATGAAGCCGAACTCAACGAGATCGTGCTGCCCGAAAAGACCACGGCGCGTTCCCTGGTCCGCCGCGCGACGCACCCAACCCGTGAGTGTGAACGCGGTGAAGTTATTCATCGACGCGGGGGTGGTGACAGCTGAATCACCACCCTTGAAGTCCGCGGCGGTATCCAAACCGTCCACCAAACTACCGGGTGCACCCAGACCGACATTGACATAGGTGCCATTCAAACCGCCCACGTAGTCAAATGCGGTCTCCCCTTCGCCCTCACCCAAACGCCAGAAAGCCACCGGGCGTGTCTTGACCACCTCGGCAGCGTAGGAGCCTTCGGCAGGAACCAAGACGGTAAGTGAAGCGGCCTCACTGAAAAGTTCACCCACGGGATTCTTGACGAGAACACGATAGGCGCCCGCCTGGGCGGATTGAACGGGATCTAAAGTAAGCGCAGCGGCCGTGGCACCCTCGATGTTCACCGAGTCCCTCTGCCATTGATACTGGAACGGCGGGGTTCCGATTGCAGCCACTGAGAACGTCGCTCCCGCACCCTGATAGCGCGTAGAAGGGACTGGCTGCGCTATGAACACGGGAAGCGAAGGAGGAAGCACGGTGAGGGTGACAGGGGTGCTGTCCGCGCTGCCGTGCTCGTTCGATACCCGTGCGAAGTAGTCACCGGAATCGGTGACCTGTGCGTTCACGAGAGTCAACACGGCAGTCGTCGCACCAACGACCACTTGCTCCGGCAATCGATACCACTGGTAGGTGAGGGTGGGCGAGCCACAGGCAAGCACCGGGAGGGTCACCGTCGACCCTGAGTAAATCGAGACAGGTTCCCCCACGCTGACGACCTCAGGGGCCTTGGTCACTGCCGCCGCGTACTGATTCCAAATGTCGACTGCCGTGAGCGGTTTGTCGAAGAGCGCCACTTCATCGATCTGTCCATTGAAGAAGTTACCACCAGCATCAAACACCCCGCCCCCACCAATATTGAAGGCAAAGTTGTTGGCGGCAGGCAGGCTATGGTTGCGCTTCACGGCAACGACGCCGTTGGTGTAAATCGAGATCGTCGGCCCGTCACAGACCAAGGCGAGATGGGACCATTGCTCATTGGGGAAGGGATTCGGTGTCAGGTCGAGGCCGCCATCGGTCCGGGCTTGAATCGTAATGTTGTTGATATACCCGAATTCAACGATGTCGTTCTGTCCCCAGATGCCTGAACGGGTGGCCTGATCGCCTGCCCGGCGAACCCAACCGGAAATCGTGAACTTGGACAGGGGGTTCAACAACCCCGCGAGGGTGCTGACGTAGTCGTCTTTGCCATCGAGAGTGAGGGCGGTATTCCCTTCCTCAAACCCGATGAAGTCAGGTGCTTTGGGAGCCTGATCGAGGCTCGTAGCCCCCCCACGATAGGCACCGTTCAATTCGGCACCGCGGCTGCCTGCATTAAGAGCCACGGGAGGAACGAAGACGGGCTCATTCAAAGGCCAGTAACCGAGGGGCGCGTCAGCGAGAACAGCCTGCTGATAGTCGCCGACCGCAGGATGGCTGAGAGCGAGGGCGTAGTGCGCCTGAACTCGTTCCGATGCAAGGGGGACACCGTACACCGCCACCTCGTCCGCCTCACCAGACCAGCCATGGAGGTTGTCAGCCCGCATGCCAACCGTGAGGTCACCATCGGGCGCGGGGACATAAGTGCCGTTGCCTTGTGCGACATTGACTCCGTTGACGTAGAGAGTTGCCGTCGCACCATCATAGGTTGCCACCACATGATACCACGTGCCAGCAACCAGCGGCCCACCGCCCGTGATGCTCACGGAAAAAGGCGCTTTTTGATTGTACATACGGAAGTTGAAGCCACCGGCGACCTGATAGATCAGCCACCCTGCGCGCGGAAGGGCAAAATGAACCGAGGAGATTGCACAGGTCAGGGTGCCGTCCGTGAAGGCAACCGCTGGACGGAACCAACCCTCCACGCTAAATTCTGGGGCTGGATTAATATCTACAGACCAAGGAACACGGACATGCTGTCCCCCGGTCACGCGCACGGCGGAGTCGCCGGCTGTGGTGAGGATCCCTCCGATGGGATGAGTCGCGCCACTGTAGCTGCCCTGGGCCAGATCGGCTAAGGAACCCAGATTCGCGACGGAGTCGATCACTGGAACAGTCACGCCGTCATTGAAGCGCCAGTAGGCAATGGGATTTTGCGACTGGATGGTGTCCGAGTAGTTGGCCGCCCCCGGGGCATCCAGTCCTGCGAGGAAGGCCACCGCGGCAAGGCAAAGCGCCAAGCGTAGTGAGCTTCTTTTATTGGGTTTCATGGGGGTTTAACAATTTCTGAGTATTACGAATGTGCAACGAACCCCTCAGAGATACCAGGAAAGCGACTCCTTTCAATCGCTGAATCCACCCAAACTCTCCACAGCTCTAGCAATGAAGAACCTCTAAGCCGGCAGGGCAACGCAAGGCAGCAGGGATAACTCCTTCGCAGAGAGGAGGTAAGGCTGGATTGCCCCGGTTACCCCAGCACAGGGTGAGAGGACGTGAGCATACGCAGTTACTTATGACGCTGCCTATAGCAGGCAGACGCCTAGAAAACCCTGAAACCAAACAATCACCCTGGCGGGCCCCTTGAGAATGATGCTCGAAGTCAGAAGGCCTGCGCGCGGGAACTCAGAGTGTGGAGTTTCTCCCAACTCCGGTCTGCCGGAGTTGCTTCTAGCCCGCAGCACGCTGGGAGGACCTGCGGTGACAGGAATGACTGCGGACGAAATTCAATCGTGTTGCGGGCTATGAAATGTGCGGGCTAGACGCCCGCCTCCTCCAGCTGGGAGTAGGTATTCCTGAGCCAGATTTTCACCCGCTGTCGCTCCAACAATCCAAGGCCTGTAGCCACCTTCTCCTTGTTGTTCTGAGCAGACCAGAAACTCGAACTCGTTCCGTCAATCTTGGTCATGACCGTCTCGTGCAATCGCTTGATCGAGACAAATCGAGCCCCAAGCTCCACAGCTCGAGCCTTCTCGGGGGAGGATTCGAAGAGCTCGAAGCTGCTACCGCGAAGCTCGTTCAGAACCAGCACATACTCCAGCCTATCGCCCGGGATGGCCGATCAGCCCAAGCCGTGCAAGGTAAGGTAAATGTCGCGAATCACGGGTGCCTTGTCGGGCGCTTCCAATTTCAGCCTGACGCGCATCTGCATGACCGGCTTGATGGCGGGCATCTTCAGAAACACTTTCTTGCCGCCATCAGAAACCGTCACACCACTGACCTCGACCACCTCATGGGTTTTCACCCGAGGATCGGTGGTGCTGACCTCGGGGGACCCATAGCCAGACGAATAGATATAGTTCCACTGTTCGACCCCCCAATTTGCAAGATCCTGAGCACTCTCGGTGGTCACCGGGGAACTGAAGGAAAGCTCCAGGCCCTGTTTTGTCGCACGGAACGCCACAGGCCAAGCCTGCTCCTCACCGGTGTAGCGGACACGGAAGAATCCGCCATCCCGGACGCCAGCCGTCTGCCATCCTCGCAGGCCAGTGAGATACAACTGCCCATCCGTCGGGCTGAAGCGAGCACGCATCACACCGGTTGGGAAGCGAAAAGGAAACGGAACAGCGCCACCTTGAACACGTCCGTTCACGGTTTCCTGTAGCACGCTGAACAAGGTCGCTTTCCCATAAGACATGAACAGCATGGACCCTTTGAGGGGGCCCCAGCGATCGCTGGTAACCCAGACCTGCCCACCGCTCGAGTTGTCCATGCTCTTGGGCAACCAGAAAATCGGCGGTTCAAAATCCGTTGGGGCTGGACCGTGCGCGGTCTGTGCCATTCCGTAGAACCGATTCCCTGGCTTCACCAAACTGACTTTGCTACTCGGGATGTAATGCCCTTCATTGTCGCTGAAGGTCACTTCATCTTGGGGTCCGACTGCCAGACCGTTGGGAGCACGCAAACCCGTCGCCACCACGTCAAGAGTGTTTCCGTCGGGACTGACTCGAAGCACGGTTCCCTGATGCGGCGAGGTCACGTTCGGTGGCCAAGGGGCACCTTTGGCATAGTAAAAGTTCCCAGCAGAATCCGTGTCCAGATCCAGACAGAACTCGTGGTAATTGGGCGTGACCACCGTGTCGTTGTTGAAGTTTGCGTAGTAGTCCGCCTCCCCGTCCTTGTTGAAATCATGCAGCCTGACGAGTGCATCGCGACAGGTAACATAAATCTCTCCCCGCACGATTTTTAACCCAAGGGGCTGGAAAAGACCGGTCGCGTAGCGCTTCCAGATTACATTTTCCAGAGCGGAATCCAAACCGCTGACGATCCACACGTCTCCATGAAATGTCCCGACCGCAGCCCGCCCGTCGGGGAAAAAATCGAAGCCGCTCAGATAGGTCTTGGTCTTCCACGGGTTCGGAAGCGGTTCCGGAAGGGTGTCCAACTGATAGGCACCTGGGTTGGTACCACGAACTCCCTTCACATGGACGGTCTGGGCCCATCGACTCGGCCCACCTTTGGTAAAGCTAGCAGGATCCGTGGCCGGGACTGGAGTTGCAGCAAGAGCCTGAAACCCGGACCAATTGCCCGCACTCCCGGTCCAATGCACCAGCTTCAATAACGTCTTCTCCTGTAAGGCGGGAAGCCTCAGG
>CAMAVD010000038.1 GCA_945861575.1 Akkermansia muciniphila | reverse complement strand
CGAGTTCGACAACGGAAGCGTTCGCGCCGACGAGGCCAAGAACAAGCCGCGCAAAGGCGATAAATAAGTCTGGAGCCACCCCCCACCGGCTCCACGCCGGTGGGGGCAGTCTTCATGCCATCAGAGGTGGGGAATTCTAATTGTCATTGGCGAAGGTACCCTCCGTTGCCTCGTCGGTTGGGTAACACTCCGATGAGGCAACGACCCACGTCCTCGGTAACAAATCCCATGAGGCAACCGCACAGCCCGAGTAGTTGACGCTAATTGTCGTCACGGAAGGCTATAGGCTTCAAAGAATGGAATGCCGGAGCCCAGGATCCGGTAGGAGTCACTTTTACGAGCCGAGGGTAGTCCAGTTGGGGGAAATTCAGGCGCCACCGGGCTGGGGCAGCTCCGGTCGGGCTTCGCCCTCCCGGAGCTGCCCCAGCCCGGCCAACTTCCCGTCCCTGCGCCAGTGGGGAATTCTAATTGTCACCGGTGAGGAAGAATAATTGTCGTTGACCACGATGCGTCAGTTCGACCAGAAGGGTGCGACCCTGTGCATTCAGGGACTGGAAAAGGGTCTGGAGTTTTTGGGCCACTGTGCGGTCAACCGATGGCAACATCTCCGACGGCCAGCGGAGCTGGAGGCCGTCTAGGTGTGGGTTCGCGACGGTCGGCGAAGCTCCATGCTTTGCATGCTGAATCTTAGACCATAGTGCTCTTCGTAGGCTTGGTTGCTCTGCAATAGTCGATAGGATGGGTAGAAAATGCCGATCCGATGGGGGCTTGCGATGGCCTTCGGCGGGGCAGGTGTGTTCTCTGGGATGGAATGAGCGTATGTGCGGGCCTCGAGGCCTTGAGTGCTTGTTGAAAGTGTGATTGGCCCCATTTGTGCTAGCGCTTGGCCGAGTCGGTTGGAGAACTTTATGGTGCTGTCTGAGTTGTCGTTAGAAGAATACGCGATTCTGGAGAGAGGCAACGGAGGGACTGTTGTCGAATCCGGCGGTGTGTACTGGCGGGCGGTGCGGCCATTTTTTTACCAGCCTTTGGCGCTCTTTGGGCAGTATCCGGGAAGGCTAACGGAGGGTCCTCCGCTCTCCTGGCTTGGGGGTTGGCAGCACGCCGTTCCAACGGGGGAACGCGGCAATTCATCGCTCCGACTCATCTTTTTCGACCATGCCAGCCAGTATTCCCTGGAGAAAAGCGTTGGAACGAGGCGAAGGGAGCGCCTGAAGAGTGCGCTGAGGGACTTGGCGGTCCGGGCCATCCATGATCCGGCGCAGTTGGTGAAGGAAGCCTATCCGGTTTATCGGGATTTCCACCAACGAACCGGCTTTCAGTGCATGCGGGATCGCTCGTCGATTGAGGGGTTTCAGGGGTGGGCCGATCGGCTCTACAAGAGTGGTAAACTCTATGTTTATGGTGCCTATGCGGCTGGAAATCTTGAAGCTGTGAGCGTCTGCTACCGGCTCCAGAGTACCCTGGTGTTTGCTGCCAGTTTCTGTTCCACGCGCAGTCTAGCACTCTGGAGTTCAGACCTGATGGTGCATCATGCTCGCGAGACGGCTGCGGCGGATCCCTGCATTCAACGTGTGTTTGCGACCCGCTACCGTGGAGGGGGAGGAATTGATCAATTCTATCTGAATCGCGGTGCCAGTGTCATTACACTGCCGGCTTGGTTGCAGATTAATCCCGTTGCGGATCATCTTCTGGCGTTTGCCAACCCGGTAGCCCATAGGGGCCTCTGGGGTATTGAGGAGGGTTATCGTGATGATTCTCCCCAGTCTGAGAGGCGTTTGGCCCCTTAAGCGTCGTCCTTCCGCACCCGTTTGCAGGGGAAGGCCCCCTCCAGCCTTGGAGATGGGTGAGAATTTGGACTCTTAACCCCCTCAATTTCGGAATTCTGGAAATACTTATTGCAACACCCCTTCTCACTGTTAATATTCCGGCTCAATTTTCCCGGCGTCGTTCGGGAAGTTTAAGAGAATTTTGAGCACTGGACACTGGAAGCATGCCGACAATTAATCAACTGATCCGGAAAGGTCGCACCAAGGTGCGGTACAAGTCCAAGTCACCCGCTTTGGAAAACTCACCGTTTCGACGGGGCGTTTGTCTGCAGGTGATGACGCGCACCCCTAAGAAGCCTAACTCCGCCATGCGGAAGGTTGCCAAGGTCAGGTTGACCAACGGCTTTGAGGTGATTGCCTACATTCCTGACGAAGGTCACAATTTGCAGGAGCATTCCATTGTGCTTGTGCGTGGTGGCCGTGTGAAAGACTTGCCTGGTGTGCGTTATCACATCGTTCGCGGTACCCTGGACGCCGCCGGTGTTGAGAAGCGCCGTGTCAGCCGTTCTAAGTACGGCGTCAAGAGGCCTAAGGCTGCCAAAGCTCCTAAGGCCGGGAAGTGATCCTGTGGGTCGCGATAATAAATCACGCTAACCGAATACGCTGTCCAAACCCTTTTTGATATGTCTCGTCGCCGCCAAGCTAACAAGCGTTCCATCGTTCCGGATCCGAAGTTCCACAGCACTCTGGTGTCTCGTCTGGTGAGCACTGTGATGGTGAGTGGTAAGAAAAGCACTGCTGAGCGCATTGTTTATCAAGCCTTCGATTCGCTTTTTGAGAAGAATCCGACCTCGACTCCTTTGGAAATCCTCCAAAAGGCGGTTGATAATGCCAAGCCCCGCCTCGAGGTGAAGCCTCGCCGCGTGGGTGGAGCCACCTACCAAGTTCCTTTGGAGGTTCCTGGTGACCGGCAGCTGTCTTTGGCGCTGCGTTGGTTGGTTGACTTCGCAGACGCTCGCAAAGGGACTCCCATGAAGGAAGCGCTCGCGGCCGAGATTATGGAGGCCTATCAAGGTCAGGGAAATGCCATCCGCAAACGGGATGAAGTTCATAAGATGGCGCAGGCCAACAAGGCATTTGCGCATTTCCGCTGGTAGAAAAAGTGTTCACGCCCCGATGGCAAGTCCTTTCGGGGCGTTTTTATTGTCTAGACCCAGTTGCCCTTTGTTGTGATGGAAACGAAACCGATTAATTCTCCGAACCGCCAGTATACGCTGGAGCGCACCCGTAATATCGGCGTCGCCGCCCACATTGACGCGGGTAAGACCACCACGACAGAGCGAATCCTGTTCTACACGGGTTTGATCCATAAGATCGGCGATGTGGATGACGGCAATACCGTCACGGATTGGATGGAGCAGGAGCGTGAGCGTGGTATCACGATCACATCGGCGGCAGTGACCTGCTATTGGACTCAAAAGAAGGAGCCTACGCTCTTTAAGATGTTCGACAGCGTGCCGACCCGGATCAACATCATCGATACTCCCGGACACGTGGATTTCACCGCTGAGGTGGAACGTTCCATGCGTGTGTTGGATGGCGCGGTGGCGGTTTTCTGCGGGGTTGCGGGTGTGCAGCCTCAGTCGGAGACAGTGTGGCGTCAGGCCACCAAGTATCGGGTTCCGCGCATTGCCTTCGTCAACAAGATGGACCGCACGGGTGCAAACTTCGAGAATGCGCTGAACGACATGCGCAAGAAGTTGGGTGCCTATGCGTTCCCGATCTATCTTCCGATCGGGGCTGAGGATAATTTTGAAGGATTGGTGGACGTGGTCAATCAGCGGGCCATCGTCTGGGGTCCGGGCGAGGTGGTGAATGAAGGTTTGAAGTACGACATCAAGGACATTCCCGATTACTTGAAGGAAAAGGCCCAAGATGCCCTGCAGGAATTGATCGAGGCGGTCTCCAACAAGGACGACGTGATCGCTGAACTCGTTCTCGAGGAAAAGCCGATCTCGCCAGAAATTCTCAAGGCGGCCATCCGTCGTCTTACTTGCAGGATTGAGATCATTCCCGTGCTGTGCGGGTCGGCTTTCAAGAAGAAGGGTGTCCAGTGTCTCGTTGACGCCGTCGTCGACTACCTGCCGTCCCCCATCGACGTCCCCCAGGCTCAGGGTCATGTTCCTGGGGAGGAAGAAAGGTCCGAGGTGGCGTCAAATGACAATGGCCAGTTTTGTTCCTTGGCGTTCAAGCTTTGGCGCGATCCTTATGCCGGTAAACTGGTATTTTTCCGTGTATATAGCGGTCAGCTCAAGAAGGGTGACACTATCTACAATCCGCGTACGAGAAAGCGGGAACGTGTCAGTCGTCTGATGATCATTCAGGGCAGTGAGCGGAAAGACATCGAATGCGCTTACTCTGGTGATATCGCTGCATTAGTGGGGCTTCGTAACATCACAACGGGTGACACCCTCTGCGATGAGAACTACGACATCATGCTGGAGCCCCCGACCTTCCCTGAGCCCGTCATCAGTATGGCGATCGAGCCCAAAACCAAGGGTGACCGCGACAAGATGTCAGAAGGTCTCCAGGTTCTGGCTGAAGAAGATCCGACCTTCAAGTGTTTCACGAACGAAGAGACGAGCCAGTTGATCATCGCGGGAATGGGTGAGCTCCATTTGGAGATTATCCGCGACCGCCTGCTTCGCGAGTTTAAGGTCGAGGCGAGCGCTGGTGCGCCGCAGATCGCCTACCGCGAAACCATCACCGCTGCCGCCGAAGGTGAGGGCAAATTCATCCGTCAGTCGGGTGGTCGTGGGCAATACGGACACGCTTGCGTTAAGGTGGAGCCCAACGAGAAGGGCAAGGGGGTTGAGGTAAAGAACGCCATCGTGGGTGGCTCTATTCCCCGCGAGTATATCCCGGCCGTGATTGACGGCATCGAGGAAGCGATTCGCAGCGGCGTTTACGCCGGCTACCAGGTGATCGACATTAAGGTGTCGGTAACGGACGGTAGCTTCCATGAAGTCGACTCCAACGAGTTGGCGTTTAAGATGGCTGGAATCTTCGCGCTGAAGGATGCCTTCAAGAAGGCGGGTCCTATCTTGCTCGAGCCCATCATGAAGGTGGAAGTGAACACCCCTGACGAATACCAGGGCGATCTTTTGGGCGACATCAATCGTCGTCGCGGCCGGATTTCCGGCATCGAAGCGAAGAGCGGTTCCACCAACTTGAACGCTGAGGTTCCTCTCGCGGAAATGTTTGGTTACGCGACCGCGATTCGCTCCTTGTCGAAGGGACGCGCGTCCTACAGCATGGAGCCCGCTGCTTTCGAGCAGGTTCCCAACAGCGTCCTGACACAGATTCTCGATGCGGCCAAGTCCCGTCCGGCCGCTCGTTCGTAATTTCAACCACAACCTTATCCCTGTTCTTTGAATTATGGCTACGCAGCGAATTCGAATCCGGCTGAAGGCCTATGACCATCGGGTCATAGATCAATCCGCCCATGACATTGTTGAGACGGTAAAGCGGACTGGTGCCCGTGTCTCTGGCCCCATCCCTCTCCCGACTCGATTGGAGCGATACACCCTCCACCGCTCTCCACACGTGGACAAGAAGTCCATGGAATCCTTTGAGCAGCGCACACATAAGCGCTTGATAGACATCATCGATCCGACAGCGAAAACTGTCGACGAACTGAAGCAGCTGAATCTGCCAGCTGGTGTGGACATCACCATCAAGATTTGATTTTAAGGGAACGATATGATCGCATTAATCGGTAAGAAGTTGGGTCACACCACGGTCTATGACTCGAAGGGTGTTGCCGTTCCAGTAACCGTCGTTCTCGCGGGTCCGAATCGCGTGATGCAGACCAAGACAAAGGACGGTAAAGACGGCTACAATGCTGTCCAGTTGGGCTTTGACGACCAGAAGGCGTCGCGCATCGATAAGGCTCTCGCTGGGCACTTTAAGAAGTTCAAATCTGAACCCGTGAAGCGGGTTCAAGAATTCCGCGATTTCACTCCCGACGTAAAGCCGGGTGATGTGGTGGGCGTTGACCTCTTTCAGGTTGGCGACTTCGTCGATGCCATCGGCATCGTCAAAGGCCGTGGATTTGAAGGTGTCGTGAAGCGCCATGGTTTCCGTGGCGGTGATATGACCCACGGTGCCAAGGGTTGGCATCGTCGTGGCGGCGCCATTGGCTGCCGCCTTTTCCCCGGACATGTGAATCGTGGCATGAAGATGCCCGGCCATATGGGTCAGGTGCGGCGCACTGTGCAGAACCTGGAAGTCATTCAGGTTCGGCTGGACGATCAGCTCCTCTTGATCAAGGGATCCATGCCTGGTGCTGAGGGCGACTATGTGGTCATCCGCGGTGCCAAGAAGATGACCCGCGAGATCGTCGCGGTGCGCGCGAAGCGGGCGACGGAGCGCGTTAAGGGCAAATCCAAGTCGACCAAAGATGCCAAGCAAGCCAAGAAGTAAGCCATGAAACTCACGATTACTGACATTAAAGGAGCCCCTCAGGGTGAACTTCAGGTCTCGTTCGAAGTGATTGAGAACGGGCGCGGTACACAGGCTGTTCACGACGCTGTTGTCGCCTATATGGCCGCACAACGTTCCGGAACTGCTTGCACTAAAACCATGGGAGACGTCGCCGGCTCCGGAAAAAAGCCCTGGAAGCAAAAGGGAACCGGTATGGCACGTGCAGGCTCCTTCGCCAGCCCTTTGTGGCGTGGCGGTGGCGTGACCTTCGGTCCGAAGCCCCGGGATTTCACCAAGAAGATCAACATCAAGGTTCGCCGTCTGGCGCTTCGCAAGGCGCTCAGCGAGCGGTTGAAGGCCGGTGATGTTCTCGTTGTGAATGATATCAAGGTGGACGCGCCTCGGACCAAGTCCGTGCTCGCCATTCTTAAGGATTTGAACATCGAGGGACAGTCCGCGATCTTCGTCACGGAATCCAACGACGAAAATCTTTACCTCTCGGCCCGGAATATCCCGAAGGTCGAAGTCACCACGGGCGATCTGCTCAACACCTATCAGGTGTTGCGTCCCGCCAAGCTGGTCTTCACCAAGGGAGCCTTCGAGAAGGTCGGAAACCGATTGAAATAATCACTCCTGAGCCATGAATTCTTTCGAAGTTATCAAGACCGTTCGCGTGACCGAAAAGGCGACCAAGCAGTCCTCCACGCTGAACCAGTACACCGTAGTGGCCGATAAGCGGGCCAACAAGATTGAGATCCGTAAGGCGATCGAAGATCTTTTCAAGGTCAAGGTGGTCCGTGTGAACACCATGAACGTCCGTGGCAAACTTCGCCGTCAGAGGACCGCAGCTCAAGGCTGGACCCCGACTTGGAAAAAGGCGATTGTTACGTTGAAGGACGGAGACAAGATCGAGTTGGTCTAATCGACCCTCGCATCCTTTGCATTTTCGAAAAACCCGCGGCATTTAGCCGCGGGTTTTTTTTGTGAAAGGGCTGAGGCATGGCCCCGTCTTTGTCCTACCCCACCTGATAGTTTCTCATACGACAAATGGATATGACTATGAGAACATCAAGTGCCCAACAAATTGAGTTGAACTTCAACAGGGTGAGCAGTGATACCTGCCGCACAGCAAGGGTTGAGAAACACCGCCGTCGCGCGCAATGGTGGTTCCAGCAGATGCGGCAAGCCGTAGACCAGGCGCTGGATTGGAAGCCCTCCCCTCCGGCCCGTCCAGAGCAGATTTATATGCCCTTGAAGTAGCTGATCTCGGTAGGACATTTCTATTGCGATGTGGCGACCGAGCAGGGGAGGATTGTCCTGTTCGTGCAACTGGCATCCCCTGTAACGCATCCGGTCTGGAGAATCCTGCACACCGAAGCCTCTTTGGGCTGGGGTGGGCAGGAGCGGCGTATTGTGGCGGAGATGGAAGGGTTTCGTCGCCGGGGATCTTGGGTGGGGCTAACCACACCTGAGGGGGCTCGTATAGGCGAGCAGGCGAGAATTCGGCAGATCCCTTGCAGCGCTCTTTCTCTGGTGCGGTGGCGCTTTCCATTTGAGATTTGCCGACTGGCTGCCGCCTTTCGACGTGATCGGGTGCAGATTTTGAATCCGCATAGCTCCCGTGACTCTTGGATGGCAGGCCTCGCAGGTCGCATGGCGCGTGTTCCGCTCATTATCCGCTCTCGCCATTTCGACATTCCGATTGGAAGTCCCGCTGTCAGTCGCTTCGCCTATCGTCGTCTTGCCGACCACATAATCACTACGAGTCCCCGGATTACGGAAGCCTTTCGCGAGTTGTTTTATTTGTCCGCGGACCGAATCTCCACCATCCCCACCGGGATTGACATGGAGGTGTTCAAGCCTTCGGGTGAGCGGCTCGCGGAGTCCTGGCAGGTTCCGATCGGGGCGATTCCACTGGTGGGAATGATCGGCGTTTTTCGTTGGGCTAAAGGGCATGAGATCCTTCTGCAGGCGAGCCGCCTTCTTGCCGATCAGGGGTTTCCGATACACTGTGTTCTGGTGGGAGAAGGGCCGGGTGTGGAGCGTATCCGAAATCTGGCTGCGGAACTCCGCCTTTCGGACGCCGTCACCTTTCTTGGTGAACGCAACGATGTTCCGCGGATCCTTCGAGCTCTGAAAGTGTTGGCGATGCCTTCGCTCCACGAAGGGATTCCGCAAGTGGGCTTGCAGGCCTTGGCCTGTGGCGTCCCGCTTGTAGCGAGCGATGTAGGGGGGTTACCGTTCATTGTGCGCGATGGGGAAACGGGTTGCTTGGTAAAGCCTGGAGACCCAGGAGCGCTGGCTGCCGGCCTTCAACGAGTTCTGCAAAGCCCGGATCTCTCCCAGCGAATGGCTGAGCGCGGGCGCATATTTGTCGAGACTCATCACAGTTTGGAAAGGATGCTCGACAGCTTGCAGAGTCTCTATCTGCGCCATCTGACACAAAGGCCTGCTGTCTGACAGGCTTCCCGCCTGGAGTTTGCGAACGGACGATACACCCGATGGGGTATGCCGCTTAAGGTTGCGATCAAGATGGGTAGGACTATGATCACGCCTATGGGCACACCTCGCATTTACGGAACTACGGTCGAGCTTGTTAGACCTGAAGCGTGCGGCCGAAAAGAGCTGGCGCATTTGGATATCGGGGCGGGCGCGGGGAATCTAGTTGAGATGTTCCGCCGAGAGTTTGGAGCTAGGTCCTGGGTCTGTGATTATACGGACACTCTCATGCGCAGCCCTGGGCAGAAGGTGGATATTGCTAATCTCAATGCGGAGGGCTTGCCTTACGAGGATGGGAAGTTCGACATCGTTACCGCTACCGAGGTGGTGGAGCATTTGGAGCACTATCGTGAGACGCTCCGCGAGATCTATCGCGTTCTCCGGCCGGGAGGATTCGCGGTTCTCAGCACCCCCAATGTTTTGAATCTGAAGTCTCGGCTTCGTTTTCTGACCTTCGGTTTTTGGAATCTTTTTGGCCCGCTGCCGGTTCGAAACGGAAATCTTTTCTCGACCGGGGGACATATCAATCCCGTCTCCTCCTTCTATCTGATGCACTCCATGCTGGATGCGGGTTTTGAGCGTGTGAATTGGGCGACCGATAAAGTTCAGCGCAGCGCCGTTCTTCCCTTTGTGCTTCTCTACCCCTTCTTGCGGGTTGCGGCTTTTATGGCTTGGCGGCGTGAGGTGAAGCGCTTTCATACCATTGATGCGCTCAACGCCCCTTTGGTGGCCGCTATGAATCACCCCCGTATGCTGCTAGGTCGAACTCTGTTTGTTTTTGGCCATAAGCCCGCGAATCCTTCTTGAGCGGTTGGATGACTCCAGCGAGCCATCTGGCAGCTCCATTGCTTTTCTGCCCGCTCATTGAGCGAAACGACGCTGGGTGGGCAAACACTGGGCTAGCCACTGAGACGTTGACCGAATCCCTGCTGCACTCTTTGATGGGCAGATGCGGCTTGATTTCATTGCCCGGTGTCTGCTCTCTGCCTGGTTGTGTTGGGTTCCCATCGAGGGGGTGCGCGCCAGTGAACTGCGGGCCTCCCGGGTGATTCTGATCACGACAGATGGCCTGCGATGGCAGGAAGTGTTTCAGGGGGCTGAGGAGGCGTTGATGCAAAAGGATAGCGGAGGGGTGCGCGATACGAATGAACTGCGACGCCGCTTCTGGAGATCGACTGCGGAGGAGCGCCGCGAAGCTCTTTTTCCTTTTCTTTGGGGAACGCTGGCGAAGCAGGGGCAGCTTTTGGGAAACCCCGCGAAAGGAAGCGTCATTCGAGTGACCAATGGTCGCAATTTCTCCTACCCAGGCTACAGCGAGTTCCTGACTGGGGCTGCGGATTCCACGATTATCAGCAACGCTAAGTTGCCGAATCCGAACACGAATGTATTCGAATGGCTCGAGAGCCGTCCCCGTTTCCGGGGCCATGTTTCCGCCGTGGTGAACTGGGACGTAATCGCTTGGGTTTTGAATGCACCTCGGTCTCGGATTCCCGTCTGGACCGGATTGGAGCTTCCGATCAACTCACCGACGCCCCCGGAGGTGCCCGGGTGGGTTGAGGTCGCCAAGGCGGGAGCGACGCCCCTTTGGAAGGATGTCATCTATGACACCTTCACAGCACAGGCCGCACTGCATCACATGAAGACAGCAAAGCCCCGAGCCGCCTACTTTGCCTTTGGGGAAACCGATGAATGGGCGCATGATGGTCGCTACGATCTGTATCTCTTGGCGGCGCATAACGTGGATCGATTTTTGGCACAACTGTGGTCTTGGATTCAGCAGACGCCCGGCTACCGCGACCAGACGGCTCTCCTTATCACCACCGACCATGGGCGTGGAACGGGGGCGCCTCGATGGAAGAACCATGGAGCCGAGATCGAGGAGTCCGGCACCATTTGGGCCGCTGTGATTGGCCCCGACACGGCAGCCTTGGGTGAACGGTCGGACAAAATGGAGCTTACCCAAGGACAAGTCGCTGCGACTGTGGCCGCGCTGGTCGGCGAGGATTTTCTTGGTGCCAATCCGCGAGCCGCAGCGGCATTTCCTGGTGTGACGGGTCGCTGAGAGCCGAGGTTCCCGCTTCAGCTGGCGCTGTAGGTTTCCATTCCCGCGCACGAGCAGACAGGATTGCGGTCGCCATAGACGTTGTCGATCCGCGCCACGGACGGCCAGAATTTTTGCATCCTTAGCCAAGGGGCCGGATAGGCGGCTTGTTCCCGGCTGTAGGGACGATCCCAGGCTTCCGCCAGCAGCACATCCGCCGTGTGCGGGGCGTGCTTGAGAGGATTGTTGCGAGCATCCATGCGGCCCGACTCTACGGTTTCGATCTCTCCATGGATGGCAATCATCGCATCGCAGAAGCGATCCAGCTCTTCCTTCGATTCGCTTTCAGTCGGTTCCACCATGATGGTGCCGGCCACCGGCCAGGAGACCGTCGGCGCGTGAAATCCGAAATCCATGAGGCGTTTGGCGACGTCCTCGACGGTGATGTGCTTCAAGTGACGGAGGTCAAGGATGCACTCGTGCGCTACGAGGCCGCTCTGTCCCTTGTAGAGCACAGGGAAGTGTCGCTCAAGGCGGCGTGCCATATAGTTGGCATTCAGGATCGCGACACGGGTCGCCTGCGCGAGTCCCGCTGGGCCCATCATTCGGATGTAGGCCCAGGGGATGACAAGAATGTTAGCGCTGCCCCACGGGGCGGCCGAAATGGGACCGATGCCGTCGGCACCTCCGAGCGTAGCGAGCGGGTGCGTTGGGAGGTAGGGTGCGAGATGGCTGGCCACGCAGATGGGCCCCACCCCGGGGCCGCCTCCGCCATGAGGGATGCAGAACGTCTTGTGGAGGTTCAGGTGGCAGACATCTGCTCCGATGTCACCCGGTCGGCAGACTCCGACCTGAGCGTTCATGTTTGCCCCATCCATATAGACCTGCCCTCCGTGTCCGTGAATAATGCCGCAGATCTCCCGGATAGTGCTTTCAAAAACGCCGTGAGTGGAAGGGTAGGTCACCATGAGCGCCGAGAGCTCAGCAGCATGAGCTGTCGCCTTCTTTCTCAGATCCTCTACGTCGATGTTTCCTAAAGCGTCGCAGGCGACTGGAACGACTTTCATCCCAGCCATCACTGCGCTTGCTGGATTGGTTCCATGAGCCGAGCTCGGGATGAGGCAGACCGTGCGGTTCAGGTCGCCGCGCTGGAGGTGGTATCGCCGAATGACCAGTAACCCAGCGTATTCGCCTTGCGAGCCTGCGTTGGGCTGAAGCGAGGTGGCGCTGAACCCGGTGATTTCGGCCAGCCAGGACTCCAACTGTTGGAAGAGGATTTGGTATCCTGCCGCCTGATGCACTGGAGCAAACGGATGCAGCTTCGCCAGCTCAGGCCAGGTGACCGGTAGCATCTCGGTCGTGGCATTGAGCTTCATCGTGCAGGAGCCCAAGGGGATCATCGAATGGGTGAGAGACAAATCCCTGGATTCCAAACGGCGGATGTAGCGAAGCATCTCCGTTTCTGACCGATGTTCATGGAATACCGGGTGGCTTAGAAAGGGGCTTTTCCGCTTCAGATCTGCAGGCCAAGCCGCGCTGGATGCTTGCGCCAGATCGGCGAGGGGGAAGGGCAGGGGGCGGCGTTGGTTGAAAACGCGCAGCAGCTGCTCCAGATCTCCAGCGGAGGTTGCCTCATCAAGTGCCACCCCGACGGTCTGACCATCGATCACGCGCACATTGATGCGCTCGGCTTCGGCTAGGAGAACCAGCTCCTTCGAGGAGATCCCCTTGAGGCGGATGAGAAGCGTGTCGAAGAACGTTTCGTTGAGCACCTCATGACCAAGGCGTTGAGCGCCTTTCGCGAACGCGCTGGCCAGGAGATGGACCCGCTCTGCGATGACCTTTAGTCCGTCTGGTCCGTGGTAGACTGCGTACATGGAGGCCATGACCGCCAGGAGCACCTGAGCCGTGCAAATGTTGCTCGTTGCCTTCTCCCTGCGGATATGCTGTTCGCGCGTTTGCAGAGTGAGGCGCAAGGCAGCTTTTCCCCGGGCATCCCGCGAAACACCTACCAACCGTCCGGGAAGATGCCGCTTTAGGGTGTCTCGGGTAGCCATGTAACCCGCGTGTGGTCCCCCATAGCCCATGGGAACACCAAAGCGTTGGGCGCTGCCGACTGCGACATCTGCGCCGAACTCCCCGGGCGGTCGGAGCAGGGTGAGCGCCAACAGGTCGGCCGCCACAATGGCCAGGCCACCAGCGGCCTGGGTGCGTGCGATAAAGTCGGCGTAGTCGTGCACCGTTCCGTCGGTGGCAGGGTACTGAACGAGCGTGGCAAACACAGGGGTCGCAAAGTCATAGCTGTGATGGGATCCCACGATCACCTTCACTCCGAGAACTTCCGCACGAGTCCGGACCACTTCGATGGTCTGGGGGTGGCAGGTATGGGAGATGAACAGAGTCTTGTTGCCGTCATTTCCTTTCAGATTGAGGCACATCGCCATGGCCTCTGCGGCGGCGGTGCCTTCGTCGAGGAGGGAAGAGTTGGCGATTTCAAGGCCCGTGAGATCGGTGATCAAGGTTTGGAAGTTCAGCAGAGCTTCCAAGCGACCTTGGGCGATCTCAGCTTGGTAAGGAGTGTATTGAGTATACCAGCCGGGGTTCTCGAGGATATTGCGCTGGATCACTCCGGGCGTGATGCAGTCGTGATAGCCTAGGCCGATGTAAGATCGGAAGATCTGGTTCTTGCTGGCAATCCCGCGAAGTTCGTGGAGCAGGGCGTGCTCCCCGAGCGCAGGCGGTAGCCTCAGAAGCCTTTCGAGCTGAATATCCTTCGGCACAGCGGCGCCTGCCAGGGCTTCCAGCGTCGGGTAGCCGCAGAGCTCCAGCATCGAGGCGATGGCCTTTGGCTGCGGCCCAATATGCCGGTTTACAAAATGATCTGTGCCGGCGAAAAGTGTGTTGGAGACGTTCATTCCATCGAGGGGACTCGCAGTGAGCTTCATGTTTTCGAACCAATTCCGACCTTAGGGTCCGACGTTCGCAAGGCAAGGAGGGAGTTGCGAAATTCGAATGAATGATCTGTTACTTTATCGGAACTCATTACGTCAGGATTTGAGGCTGGCCCTTTCGATCCAAAGGCTTTCTGAAACGCTCCGCGAAAAAACTATTCCCGCCCCGTCAGCCCCTGTTTACAGTCTGCACCTGATGAAGATTTTGGTGATCGGCTCCGGAGGAAGGGAGCATGCGTTGGTCTGGAAGTTGGCCCAATCGGTCCATGCCTCCAAGATGTGGTGCGCGCCGGGCAATCCTGGTATCGGCCAGGAGAGGTTACGTTCAAATGAGTCGCCCGTAGACTGTGTGGCTCTCTCGGCCGACGATCTCCCCAGACTTGTGGCTTTCGCTCAGGCCCAGAAGGTGGACTTAACCGTGGTGGGGCCGGACAATCCGCTGGCGTTGGGGGTAGTGGATTTATTCCAAAAGCACGGGTTGCGGATCTGGGGACCGAATCAAAGGGCGGCGCAGTTTGAGTCCTCCAAGGCCTTCTCCCAGGCTTTTATGGAGCGGCACGGCATCCCTACCGCCCGGGCCGGCACATTTACGGATCCCGCCCTGGCACGCGCTTTCGCGGACGCGCTCGATGGTCGTTGCGCCGTCAAGGCCGACGGCCTCGCCCTTGGAAAAGGTGTTCTTCTCGCTACCAGCCGAGCGGAGGCCTACAGGGCTATCGAGGAGATTCTGGTGCAGCAAGCCTTTGGTCGGGCGGGTAGCCAGGTCGTGATCCAGGAGTTGCTGGAAGGAATGGAGATCTCTCTTCACGCCCTCTGTGATGGACGCACTGCACGACTCTTTCCCACAGCCCAGGACCACAAGCGCGCGCTCGATGGCGACCGAGGCCTGAACACGGGAGGCATGGGAACCTATTCACCAGCCCCTTTTCTCACGGATACCGAGCTTGAGTCGGTTGGGCAGCAGATCCTGCAGCCCTGGCTTCGAGGCTGCGCCCAGGAGGGAATTGACTTTCGGGGGTTGCTGTATCCCGGCGTGATGCTGACGCCCCGAGGCCCGAAGGTGATCGAGTTTAACGCGCGCTTCGGCGATCCGGAAGCGCAGGTTTATCTTACGCGCCTTGAAAATGATTTAGTGGAGGTCCTCGAGGCCAGTGTCGACGGACGCTTGGACCGAGTGGTTCTCCGCTGGAGCCCTCAGGCGGCGGTCTGCGTTGTGCTTGCCTCCGGTGGTTATCCCGGCTCGTATGCCAAGGGCAAAGTCATTGAGGGTTTGGAAGCCGCTTCAGCGCTCCCCTCCGTTAAAGTGTTTCACGCGGGTACGGCTGTGACGGAGGGCCGTTGCGTGACCGCAGGTGGGCGGGTCCTGGGCGTGACCGCTTTGGCGGACACTCTGGGTGGCGCGCGGGATCTGGCTTATGAGGCCTCGGATCTCGTCCATTTTGAGGGCCGTCAGATGCGCCGAGACATCGCAGCGAAAGCGCTGAGCAACGGCCCCGCATAGCATTCACAGGACAACTGGAAACGAACTTTTCCGAGATAAAACATAATGACTCTAAACAATAACTCGAGGTGTCGACGTTGGTGCGGTGCCTTCGCGTGCCTCTTACTGGTCGGTGCTTCTTTAGTCTCGGCTGCCGAGCCTCAGATCGAGGAAGTTCGAGATCTCCTGAGAGCCGAGCTTCCTGATGCCAAGACATTGGAGATGAAGGAGAGCACTGTGGAGAGCCTGCTTGCTCGCTTTGCTGGGCGGGTTCGTTGGGTTGAGAGTGAGAAAGGATCCAACCAGATCTCGGCCGCGAGTCCGCTGGTTTCACGCCTGTTCGACGGCCGTTTCGCCTACATTCATCCCTCCCGCTTTGATGCGCTGGCTTCCGAAGTTCCAGGGTCCTTGCGGGCCCTAGTGCCCACGAACTCAGGGGTGGTCGGCGGTATCATTGATCTTCGCTTTGTGACGGGCAGAGACTGTTCGTCCGCACTGCGAATCGCCAACGCACTGGTTGCGGAGAAAAAGCCGCTGCTTGACTGTGGGGATGGACTCAAGGATTCCGAGGGGGCTCCGGTCCTGGGGCGAATGCCCTGGGTGGCCCTGGTGAATCAGGCAACGAAGGGTAGCCCGGAAGGGTTGGCAGCCGCGCTGCGCCAGGCAGGCACTGCGGTCGTCATTGGCGCACGGACCGCCGGACACGCGGCAACCTTCCGCGAATTCACACTCAAGACGGGACAGACACTCTCCATCGCCACCCGGCCCTACCGGCTCGGGGATGGCCAATCCCTTCCAACTTTGGGTGTCGCGCCCGATGTAGAGGTGAAGGTCGATCCGGAACAGGAACGATTGGCCATGGCTGGCTGGGCGCACTCGGATTCGAACCCGATTTCAGGGGTGGGCAAAACGGCAAGGCCGTCAGCATCCATCGCCTCCACGAACCGTCCAGCCCGCCGACGCTTGAATGAGGCGGATCTTGTGCGGATGCAACGTGAAGGGAAGCGCCCTGATCTGGAAGTGGGCCCCCCCTCTGCAGAAGTCACTGCAGCACGGGTGGAAGACTACGCCTCTGACCCTGCTCTAGCGCGCGGTCTGGATTTGCTGAAGGCTCTGGCCATCGTTCGTCAAGTCAAGCCGAGCCCCGCCTCGAGCCTTGAATAGAGCCGTCCTCTACATTTTTTTTGGACACTTTAAAAATGGGGCGCATCGCCCCCCTTTCCATTCCCCGTTTGCCAACTTAGCTCAGGGGAGGCAGTCTTTTCTCCATGTCGCGCACACGCTGGTTTGGCTGGGCTCTTGCAGGTGCGGCCGCCGGGGGACTCCTGCTCGTCGGCCTGCTGGTCGCTTTCGTGATGGTCCGGCTTTCGTTGAGATCCTCGCCCACGCTTGCTCCGACAGCGAATTTGATCACCCAGATGCAATCGCTCAATGAGCTCGTGATGGTGAAGTATGTGGTGGAGAAGGTCGTCAAGCTGGAGTCGGAGCCATCCTTACTTGGCGAGGACCGTGTGGTGCTGCTTGTCCATGCGGTGGTGAAGGCGGGGGTGAATCTCAGCGCTCTTCGCCCCGAGGATGTCCGCGTCCAGGGCAGACGTGTTTCCCTGACCTTACCGCCGGCACAGGTGACCGATTGCTATATCGACGAGCGTCGCACGGAAGTGTGGGAACACAAAACCCGATTCTGGAGACCCTTCGACCAAGAACTGGAGCAGAAGGCACGTCGACAGGCTCTGGATCAGATCCGTCTGGGTGCGGGAGAGCAAGGAATCCAGAAGGAGGCACTTCAACGCGCGCGCGATCAGCTTGGGTTGCTTTTGAAGGCTCTGGGTTTTGAATCGGTTGAGATCCTCCAGCGCTAGCAGGCCTTCGGCCTGCTAGAGTTCAAAATCCGGCAGCCGGATTTTGAAGGAACGCATCAGTGGACAGAGGTGGTGTCCTTCGCCTAGGGTGACCTACAGACTTTCAAAAAGTGCCATGTCCCTCTTTTCAGCTGAATGCAATACATTCTTTCACTCGACCAGGGCACTACGAGTTCGCGGGCTATTCTTTTCGACTACGCAGGCTCGATAGTTGCGGTGGCTCAAAAGGAGTTCCGCCAGATCTATCCCAAGCCCGGTTGGGTGGAGCATGATCCGCTTGAGATCTGGGCTTCGCAGTCAGGGGTGATGACAGAGGTTCTTGCCCGTGCGGGTGTTTCCGCCTCCGGTGTGGCAGCCATCGGAATCACCAATCAGCGCGAGACCACCGTGGTTTGGGATCGTCACACGGGCGTGCCTGTCTGTAACGCCATCGTCTGGCAGGATCGACGCACAGCCAAGGCCTGCGATCGCCTGAACGCAGCGGGTGCTGCTCCCATGCTGCGGCGCAAAACTGGGCTCGTCGTGGATGCCTATTTCTCGGCCACGAAGATTCAGTGGATTCTCAAGAATGTTCCCGGAGCCGGCGCACGCGCTCGCGCAGGGGATCTCTTGTTTGGCACGATAGACACCTGGCTGATCTGGAAACTGACGGGAGGAAGAAAGCATGTGACCGATGTGAGCAACGCCTCGCGCACCTTGCTCATGAATCTCAAGACGCTGGAATGGGACCCAGAGCTTCTGAAACTGTTTGGAGTTCCGAGATCCATGCTCCCCGAGATTCGATCGTCCAGCGAGGTTTACGGCGAAGCTGAGGGATTCTCCCCCGGCGTTCCGATCGCGGGAGTGGCAGGCGATCAGCAAGCGGCCCTTTTCGGCCAGGTCTGTGTGCGTCCTGGAATGGTCAAGAACACCTATGGAACCGGCTGCTTCATGCTGATGCACACGGGGACGATGCCTGTTGTATCGAAGAGAAACCTTCTGACCACCGTGGCTTGGAAGGTGGGAGGGCAGACTGAATTCGCTCTCGAGGGCAGCGTGTTCATCGGCGGAGCGGTGGTTCAGTGGCTGCGAGACGGGCTTGGAATTTTGCGCACATCGTCGGAGGTTGAAGCCTTGGCGGCCCAGGTGCCAGACACGGGAGGGGTCTACCTGGTGCCCGCTTTTGCTGGCTTGGGAGCGCCTCATTGGGATCCCTATGCCCGTGGCACTCTGGTGGGGTTGACGCGTGGCACCAGCGCAGCGCATGTGGCGCGCGCTGCGCTGGAAGGTATCGCGTACCAGGTGGGTGATATTCTAAAGGCGATGGAGGCCGACTCCGGGATCCGACTCCGGGAGCTTCGAGTGGATGGTGGTGCGAGTCGCAATAATCTCCTGATGCAGTTTCAGTCCGATTTGCTGAAGGTCCCGGTCGTGAGGCCGCAGGTGTCAGAGACCACCGCCCTCGGAGCCGCCTATCTTGCTGGGCTGGCAGTGGGGTATTGGAAGAGCCGCGAGGATATTGCGACACAGTGGCGGGTAGACCAGCGGTTCATGCCAAGGATGAGCTCCGCTCGGCGTGCTCGCTTGGTTGCTGGCTGGGCCAAGGCCTTGGATCGGGCACGCCGATGGGAAGAGCCGGAAGCGTGATCGGCGTTATGGATCGCCCTTCCATTCTTCAGGCGCTGAGGGAACGGAAAACACCCTGGGATGTGCTGGTCATCGGAGGGGGCGCAACAGGTCTTGGTACCGCTGTTGATGCCGCTTCGCGTGGTTTGGAAACGGTTTTGGTGGAGCGTGCCGACTTTGCATCGGGTACCTCCAGCCGAAGTACCAAGCTGGTTCATGGCGGTGTGCGCTATCTGCGTCAGGGAAGGATCTCCCTGGTGATGGAAGCTCTTCGCGAGCGGACTCGTCTCCTTAGCAACGCGGCAGAGCTCGTCCGCTCGTTGGCGTTTATCATTCCGGTGCGGTCCTCATGGGAGAAGGCGTTTTACGGCGTCGGCCTCAAGCTCTACGAGGGCTTGGCAGGGCGGAACAGTCTGGGTCCGAGCGAATGGCTCTCACGGGAGGAGGTCCTTGCAGAGCTGCCCGGGCTGAAACCCAGCGGCATTCAGGGAGGTGTGCGTTATTGGGATGCGCAGTTCGATGATGCGCGCTTGGCCCTGGCTCTCGCACGCACTCTTTTCGAACGCGGAGGAAATCCACTCAATTATGGTGGGGTGACGCAGTTGATTCAGCAGTCGGGGCGCGTCGCAGGGGCGCAGATTCAGGATCTGGAAACGGGGGAAGCGCTGGAGGTTCGAGCACGAGTGGTGGTCAACGCGACCGGGGTATGGTGCGATGACGTGCGACGCTTGGCCAATCCTGAGGCGGCTCCCACACTCCTGCTCAGTCAGGGCGCTCATCTGGTTTTAGACTCCGAGTTCCTGCCTGCGGATCGAGCCATGATGGTGCCTCGAACAGAGGATGGCCGAGTCCTCTTTGTTATTCCCTGGCAGGGTCGCTGCCTGCTTGGCACGACCGACACTCCAATCGCGAACGCAATCCGGGATCCGAGGCCCCTCGACGCCGAAGTGGATTATCTAGTGCGTGAAGCGGGGAGATGGCTCCGCCGCGCGGTTCTTCCCGCTGACATTCTGAGTTTCTTCGCAGGCCTGCGACCTCTCGCACGACCCGGAACCGGGGTGTCCACCGCTGGCGCCTCCCGCGAGCATCGAATCGATGTGTCGCGCGAGGGTTTGATCACAGTTCTGGGTGGGAAATGGACGACGTATCGTCAGATGGCGGAGGAAGTGATCGATGCTGCGCAGGGGGTAGGGGGGTGGGGTAAGCGGCCATCAGCCACCGCCGAGTTGCGGCTGTCGCCTGAGCCCCCGTCGAGCGTGTTGAGCTCAGTTCCGCTGCATCCTCGGCTTCCGCTTACGGCGTCTGGCGTGGATTTCGCCGCACGTGTTGAGTTGGCGCGAACCTTGGAGGATGTGCTCTCCCGCCGCTCGCGCTGTTTGTTCCTGGATGCCAAGGCCAGCCTAGAGATTGCTCCCCAGGTCGGCCGTATCCTTCGAGCCACTCTAAAAAAGTCAGAGCGCTGGGAGCGGGAGCAGTTGGACCAATTTACTCGCGTTGTGGCCGCCCATCTGCCTTTCTCAGGCTAGCAGACCCGCGCACTTCGACAGGCAGCTAGTACATGGAATCGAGGCTTCCGGAGTCTCTGGGCTTCTGCCAGTAGGTCTGTGCCTGAGGGTCGCGACGCAGTTGTAGCAGGTCCTTGCCTGCTAAGCGCAGGATCCAGCCGAAAGGGGTGACGAAAAGCAGAAACAGGAGGGTGAGCATCACCCGACCCACACATTGACCTACGTGAAAGCTGACGGTCATGCCAGCCCGATAGAATCCTCGAAACCATCCGGGTTTGAGCCAAGCGCCCAGGAGAATAAGTGCAACGACAGATCCGAACGCGATCAGGCCTTCCCTCGGCATCCAGCCCTTTCGCGCTAGAAACAGCCCGAGAGCCGCAGGAAAGACGCACATGACTGCGGCGAACTTTTGCCATTCCCTTGGGCTTTCCTTGAGCTTGAGCCGCATGATTCAGTCGGGTTGAGGATCGAAGGTGCGAGCTACCTCACGCTTTGGTTGAGCCAGGCGGTTCATGAGGTAGTTGCCCACGATCAAATAGTCCATCTCCGTATTGACGAAACAGCGATAGGCATCGTCCGGGGTGCACACGATGGGCTCGCCCCGCACATTGAAGGACGTGTTTACCAGAAGCCCGCAGCCCGTTGCTTTGTCGAACTGCTCCAGAAGCGAATGGAAGCGCGGGTTGTCTTCCCGGCGCAAGGTTTGAACCCGCGCGCTGTAGTCGACGTGAGTCACGGCAGGAATTTGTGAGCGCAGCTGCTTCAGTCGGTCGAGGCCCACTGCTGCGGAATTCAGCGGCAAGCGGAGCGACTCCCTTATCGGTGCCACCAGCAGCATGTAGGGGGAGTCGACGTTCAGCTCAAAGTAATCGGAAACCCGGTCGCGCAGAACAATGGGTGCGAAGGGTCGAAAGGACTCGCGGAACTTCACTTTCAGATTCATGACCGACTGCATCCGCGCGGAGCGGGCGTCTCCGATGATCGAGCGATTCCCTAGCGCTCGGGGACCGAACTCCATTCGCCCCTGCACCCAGCCGATCACTTGTTCCATCTGGAGCAAGCCTACCGTGCGCGCGAGGAGAGCTTCGTCGTCTAGCCGTTCGTAAACGGCTCCGTGCTCTTCAAGCACCTGCCGGATCTCCGCGTCCGTGAACTCGGGTCCTAGAAGTGATCCTTGCATGGCATCTTCGCTCGGGCGTTGCTGCTTCCGTGCTTCCTCGGAGGAATGCCAGACCAACAGGGCTGCACCAAGTGCTCCTCCGGCGTCCCCCGCTGCGGGCTGAATCCAAATCTCATCGAAGATGTTTTCTCGAAGCAGCTTCCCGTTCGCGACGCAGTTCAATGCCACGCCTCCTGCCATGCAGAGCCTCGGGAGTCCGGTTGTCTCGCGAGCATGTCGTGCCAACTTCAGAATGATGTCCTCGGTCACGGTCTGAACGGATCTGGCGATGTGGAGGAAACGCTCTTCCATGGGAGCCTCAGGGGATCGCGGAGGTCCCCCGAATAGCTTGCGGAAGCGCTCGTTGTCCATGGTGAAGCCGCCCAGAAATCCAAAGTAGTCGAGGTTCAACCGGAAGGAGCCGTCGGGCTTGACGTCGATCAGGTGGTCGTAGATTTGTTGGGCGTAGCGTGGCTCACCATAGGGCGCGAGGCCCATCAGCTTGTATTCCCCTGAGTTGATGCGAAAGCCGCAGTAGGCAGTGAAGGTGGAGTAGAGAAGGCCGAGGGAGTGAGGGAAGCGTATCTCACCCAACATTTGCAGCGCGTGGCCCTGTCCAATACCCATCGTCGTCGTGGCCCATTCGCCTACCCCGTCGACGGTCAGTATGGCGGCCTCTTGAAACGGGGACGGATAGAACGCGCTGGCGGCGTGGGCTTGATGATGTTCGGTGAAACAGATCCGGCAGTTCTTGACTGCGGGGCCGAGTTCCTCCTGCAGCGATCCTCTCAGGTTCAGCTTCTCGCCCAACCAAGTTGGAATCACTTTTGGAAAGGTAGAAAGGCCTCTGGGTGCCACGGCAAGATACGTCTCCAGAAGTCGATCGAACTTGATGATGGGCTTGTCGTAGAAAACAACGGTATCCACTTGTTCCAGGCCGATCCCTGCCTGTCGCAGGCAGAAGCGGATCGCCTGATGTGGAAAGCGCTCGTCGTTCTTCCGGCGGCTGAAGCGCTCCTCCTGGGCTGCAGCCATGATCTTGCCGTCGCTGACCAAAGCGGCAGCGGAGTCGTGGTAGTAGGCTGAGATTCCCAGGATATGTCTCATGTTCCGCGTTGTGGATTTAGAGGAAGGGATACATAAGCGGAGCGAGTACCGATCCCGTACCAAAGACAATCAAAGCTCCCAGGATCAGGAGAACCACTACGAGGGGTAGAAGCCACCACTTCTTCTCCTGTCTGAGGAATTTGAGAAACTCTTTGAACAGTTGCCACATGCGATTTGTTGGGGGGGTGACTATGTGTCCACCGACCGGCTGAGCGCAAACCCGAAAGTCTTGGAGCAGCCCAAGGGTCCGCCGCAAGCTTGTCTCGGACGGTTTCGGTACCAACTCGATGCGTGAGCATCCCCGATGTCCTTCTTTGGGACATCAGAAATCGCTTTGACAGCAACGGGCCTGAATTTTTCGACCAGGAGTGTCGATGGAACGACTGGCCTCGGCTGTCCCTCGCGGACCCTTTGGAACAGGACTTCTCTGCTTCCTGTCAGCGGGTGGGCATCCCAGTTGGGGCCAAGAACGTTTTATGCCATCCTTTGTTTACGTAGCGAGAGAGTCAGGAAGCGGTCGCGAGATCCGCAACACGATCGACGCATCCACGGAGCAGGCCGCGATCAGCTCCCTCCTGAATAAGAATCTCCTTGTCGTCTCCATTCAGGAAAAGGTGGGCAAGAAGGGCAAAACGGGCGGGGGCACCGTTTCACTCCAGGATCTGGTGGTATTTACCCGCCAGCTGGCGACAATGCTGGAGGCTGGCTTGGCGATGGTGCAGTCCCTCCAAGCCTTGGCGGAGCAGACCACCAACAAGGCGATGCGGGACGCCATCAAGGATGTGACGGCGAGGGTGGAAGGCGGCGACAGCTTCTCCGAGGCTCTCGTCAAGCATCCCAAGGTTTTCAACAAGCTTTACGTTTGCATGGTTGGCGCGGGTGAGCGTGGCGGTATGCTAGCGGAAATTCTAGCGCGGCTTGCCACCTACCTCGAGAACACGGCCCGACTGAGGAAGAAGGTGAAGTCAGCCATGATGTATCCCGTGGGTGTGACGGTGGTGGCCTTGGGCATCACGGTCTTCCTCCTGGTCAAGGTCGTGCCCGTCTTCGGTGAGATTTACTCGGGCTTTGGCTCCAAGCTGCCGGGGCCCACACAAACGTTGATCGATTTCAGTGCCTGGCTCCAGAAGTGGATCTACATGATCGCTCCCGCAGTAGGCATGGCCATCTACGCGTGGTTCATGTGGATCAAGACCCCGAAAGGCTTGGAATTCTGGGATAAATACCGAATCCGGATCCCGATGTTCGGGCATATCGCTCACAAGATCTGTCTTGCCCGCTTCGCTCGAACCTTGTCGTCGATGGTACGCAGCGGCGTGCCAATCCTGGAGGTCCTGACGATCGTGGCGAATACCTGTGGGAATGTGATCATGGAGAAAGCCATCAAGACGGCGAGCGCCGACATCGAGCGGGGTGAGGGCATGGCCCAGTCGATCCAGAAGCATCCGATATTCCCGTCCATGGTGGTCCGTATGATGACCGCTGGCGAACAAACGGGTAAAGTGGATCAGATGTTGGAACGGGTGGCGGATTTCTATGACGAGGAGGTGGAGACGATCCTCTCGGGCCTTACCTCCCTGATTGAACCCCTCTTGATCGTCTTTCTGGGCACCACGGTTGGCGGCATCGCCGTCTGTATGTTCTTGCCCATCTTTAAGATGTCGGAGCTGGTCTCCAAATAGGGGTGGATGGGGGCCATTTCACCCGATCGCTGAAGCAGGAGAGTTCTGACACGGTCTTTCTGATCGGAGCGATGGGTGGAGGCGGATGGGGCCTGAGACTGTAGGGCCAGGGTGCTGGGTCGAGAGGCCCAGGCACCCGTTTTTTTGATTGTGTGTCCCCCCGAGGCACTTAACATGCCGTCTCTTTTGAAACTGACGGCAGGCGTTGGTCTGCGGTCTATTGGGTACGAACTATGCCACTGACACACACACGCGATCTTTTTTCGAAGGCCCTGAAGGGGAAATATGCCCTCGGTGCCTTTAACGTAAACAACATGGAGCTCCTCCAGGCCATTATCGAAGCCTGCGAAGAGGAGAAGGCTCCCGTCATGCTTCAGATTTCGAAGGGTGCGCGTCAGTACGCCAACCCCGTCTATCTGAAGAAGCTGATCGAAGCCGCCGTTAGCCTCTCCACCATCCCGATTGCTGTGCATCTGGACCACGGGGATACCTTCGACCTCTGCAAGGAGTGCATCGATGAAGGCTTTACCAGCGTCATGATCGACGCCAGCCACGAGTGTTTTGAGAAGAATGTCGAAATCTGCCGCAAGGTGGTGGATTACGCGCATAAGCACAATTGCGTGGTAGAAGGTGAGCTCGGCCATCTCGTTGGCGCGCAATTTGATGAGGGTGAGGAGGGGGGCGGTTTCTCCAGCGGTGGTCACTACACGCATCCCGAGGAAGCGGTGAAGTTCGTTCGCGAGTCGGGTGTGGACTCCCTGGCCGTTGCCATCGGCAACTCCCACGGGGCCTATAAGTTCAAGGGCGAGCAGCATCTGGATCTGGAGCGCCTGAAGTCTATTAAGTCTGCCTTGCTCGAGGCCGGACTTGGAGACTATCCCCTGGTGCTGCACGGGGCTTCCAGCGTTCCCAAGGACTTGGTCGCGGAGATCAATAAGTATGGTGGGAAGATGGGCGAGGACACCGCGGGTGTGCCCGAAGCTGATATCGAAGTGGCGCGCCGGACCGGATGCACCAAGGTAAATATCGACACTGACCTACGACTGGCGATGACCGCCGGTATTCGCAAGGTGCTCGCCGAGAATCCGAAGGAGTTTGATCCTCGCAAGTATCTAACTCCTGCGCGCAAGACCGTGAAGGAGTTGGTCCGTCACAAGGTGAAAAACGTGCTCTGCTGCGCGGGTCACGCCTTCGACTAGTTTAAGCAGTCTTGCTCCCTTCCAAGGAAGGAAGGTTTCCAACACGCCCTGGCTCTGCCGGGGCGTGTTTCTTTATGTCAGCTAGAAAGGGGAGGTCAGGTTCTGGGGGGAGTTGCGCGTCAGAGGAGTGTTACCACACCTCAGTGGGACCACTGTCGGAAAGGGGGGCTGAAGACTGAGTTGGGCGCGGAAGGCCGAAGCGGGCCGTCCAGGCAAGGAAACACACCTGAGCTGCGGGCGTCGGCCCTGCAGCTTCAGGTGAGGAGGAGAAGCGAGTGAAAGAAAGGGTCAACCCTTCTTAGCTGGGGCCTTTTTCTTGACCACTACCTTTTCCTTCTTGCGCTTGAGATAGCTCTCGCGACGACGGCGTTTCTGAACCTTATTGCTCTGTTGTCCCATAACTCTCTTTACTTTGCCAATGCTGTTCGGTTGGTTAGCGGGCGGAATATGAAGATTCGATACCAGACGTTCAATATCTATTTCCTGTGTTTTCTGCTGGGGCCCCTGGTTTTATCCCAGGACCTTCTGCAAGCCGGGCCCACCAACAGCGCTGCCTCGCCCAAGGCGAGTGAGGCTAAGCAGGACTCCACAGGGGCGGCCAAGAAGAAGAAAAAGAAGCCCATGAGCACTTTGAGGGTTCATCTCGAGACCCCGAAGGATGGGACTGGACGGACCGCTGAGATTTCGGTGCTGCGCAGCAGTCCTATGGTATTGACGATCGACAAGGAGCCTATCCTGGATCAGTCCCGCCTGATCGATGCCAGGGTCGTTGAGGGCTTGGGAGGGGCAGAGATTGAACTTCAGTTCGATTCTCAGGGACGGACGCTTCTGGAAAACTATACAGCTGCCAATCGTGGCCGACGTCTGGCTATTGGCAGCGATTTTGACAAACAGCGTCGCTGGCTGGCCGCCCCAAAGATCGCGCGTCTGCTCTCGGACGGAATGCTCCGTTTTACCCCCGACGCCAGCCCCGAGGAGATCAAGGTCTTGGTGCAGGGGCTCATCAATATGGCCGAGATTAAGAAGAAGAAGGATAAGTTCTGATGCGACACATCCCTCTCCTTCCCTCCCTCCTGCTTTTGCTGGTGGTTTGTTCAGCGGAGGACGCGAGGCTTTGTGCTGACGATTTTTTTCAGCTTCCCACCTCGAATCGATCGCTTTTCGAGCCAGCGGGTGAGCCGCGTTTCTTCGCCCCAACCGTCGGTAAGCCTTGGGCTAGCGGTACCTTCGGATGCGTCCGCAGCTCAGGTCATCAGCTTCACGAAGGCATCGACATCCTCCGAGTTCAAACGGATCGCCGTGGCGAGCCAACCGATCCGGTGATGGCGGTTGCCGACGGCGTCGTGACGTATGTGAACACTCGCAGCGGTTTATCGAACTACGGCAACTATATCGTCATTCGACATTCCGTGGATGGGCTCACGCTTTACTCCCTTTACGCCCATTTGGCGTCGATTCGATCCGAGCTGAGACCGGGTTCCAGCGTACAGTCCGGGCAGGTCATCGGGATATTGGGCCGTTCAACCAACACCCGCTCGGCTATCGGGAAGGACCGGGCGCATCTTCACCTGGAGTTTGATTTTCAGATCAACCCGCGCTACGCGGAATGGCATCAGATACACCGGGTGGGAGAGCGCAATGATCATGGAAGCTGGAATGGTCGCAATTTGATCGGGCTTGACCCCTGGAACCTGTTCTTAACCCAAAGGCGATCGAAGGCTTCCTTTAGCTTGGCTCGCTGGGTTCGGGGGCAGACAGAGCTATGCCGTGTCTTCCTCAAGGTAAAAGATTTCCCTTGGCTGAGGGCGAACCCCTCGCTCATCCGGCCCAATCCAAGGGCTGCCAAAGAGGGGGTGGTCGGTTACGAATTGGCGCTGAATTTCATGGGACTCCCCTTCGAGTGTACTCCTCGGGCTGCCTCTGAGATGAAGAGTCTAGCCCCGAACCAAGTTCTCTACGTCAACGAGGTGGAACATGGGCAGCATTTATGCCGCAAGTTGGTCGTTCGTAGGGGGGGACGATGGGAATTGACCTCTACCGGAACGGAGCTCATGAGTCTGCTGACCTTCTGACCTGGAAAAGGGCTTACCGGCACCGATCAATTCATCAGCCAGCTGGAGCCCGCGAGCAAAAGCCCACCTGCTGCCAGCGCGGCCAGGACATCATCTGCGGTGACGCCCCATCCGCCGGGCAGAGCCTGTGCCTTGCCGATCAGGCCTGGTTTCCAGATGTCGAAGAGGCGAAAGAGGAGGAATCCTGCCAAAGCGAAGGCACCGTGCCCCATACCGGCCCATTCCTGAATGTTTGGGGCCTGCAGGCCTTGCCAGGCGCGCCAGACGAGCCAGGGTGCGAAGCAGAGAGGCATCGCAATGATTTCGTCCAGTACGACCGACCCAGGGTCTTGTTTTCCCAGAAGGCGTTCCGCCGCCCCGCATAACCAGATGGAAAGGCCGATCCCGACAGCGCAGCCGAGAGAAAAGATCCAACCCGACCGAGGCCAAAGCAGGGCGGCCGTCCAAAGCAAACCGACGAGCGTCCCCCAGGTCCCCGGCGCTTTTCGAAAGCGTCCCACTCCGAAGCCCTGCGCAATCAGCAGCTGAAGACGCTCTCCGACGGAGTAGGCGCGGGGGGGTAAACCTGGGTCAGTCATGACCTTTCAAACATCTTCGAGATAGAGCTGACGATTCCTCCAGAGGTAGATGGCTCCAGAAAGCAGGGTCAGAATGACGGCAACCCACTGTGCGATCAGGCTGAATCCTGCCACCCAGGGCGCTCCACCGATTGGAAAGCCAAAGAGCGTGCGACCGACCCAACCCCATTGTTCGTAGCTGGTCAGGACAAGGATCGCGATGATGGCTATGATCTGGGAAATG
>CAMAVD010000037.1 GCA_945861575.1 Akkermansia muciniphila | reverse complement strand
CGCGGTCGAAGGACTCAACAACAAGATTCGAGTTGTGACCAGACGTTCCTATGGATTCCGCACCTATGATGCCATGGAAACCGCTCTCTATCACAATCTTGGTCGACTTCCGGAACCACCGACTACCCACAGATTCTGCTGATGAGGCGAAGAACAAAACGTCAGCCCAGGAGAAGTCGTCTCGTCCGACAGCGGCCAAGCGAAATCGCGCTTCACGCCACGCGACGAACCGAAAGGCAGGGCAACCG
This sequence comes from Akkermansia muciniphila, assembly GCA_945861575.1. Lineage (GTDB taxonomy): Bacteria > Verrucomicrobiota > Verrucomicrobiia > Limisphaerales > UBA11320 > UBA11320. Next base: position 28,216 of record CAMAVD010000037.1, on the reverse strand, counting down.
TCGCAAAGCTTGCCGGCGCATCAGCCCACCGTCTCGGTCATCATCCCGGTCCTGAACGAATCCGCCCGGGTGGCGTCGGTGGTTCGCTTCGCCTTGCGCAACCCCTTGGTCGGTGAGGTCATCGTCGTGGACGATGGATCGATTGACGGCACTCCGGAACTGGCCGAGGCGGCGGGCGCGCGCGTCATCACCAGCACTTTGCTGGGCAAGGGCGCTTCCATGGAAGACGGCCTGTTGGCGGCCAAGCATGACACGCTCCTGTATCTTGATGGTGATCTTGCCGGGTTGTCTGAGGACCTGATCGAGCAAATGACCAGACCGGTGCTGAAGGGTGATGCGGACTTCGTCAAGGCCCGGTTCTCACGCCGCGCCGGGCGGGTCACCGTGCTCACGGCCCGGCCTTTGTTGGCCACGTATTTCCCGGAACTCACCTCGTTTGAGCAACCGTTGGGCGGCATCATCGCGGCCCGGAAAGATCTGCTGCGCCGCTTGCGTTTCGAGAATGATTACGGCGTGGATGTCGGCCTGCTCATTGACGCCTCCGCCGCTGGCGCCCGCCTGATAGAGGTGGATATCGGCCGTGTCGAGCATGACAGCCAGAGCTTGGCGCGTCTGGGCGAGATGGCCACTCAGGTGGCCCGCGCCATCATTGAGCGCGCCGCCGTATGTGGCCGGCTGCGACTCTCCTATGTGCGTCGGGCGCGCGAACGCGACCAGATTAGCCTCGCCCGGCCGGAAAATGTCCTCACCCGTGTCGGCCAAGTGGAGCGCCTCGCCCTGTTCGACATGGACGGCACTTTACTGGCCGGACGATTCGTCCTCGAACTGGCGAAGAGGGTTGGGAAAATGGACGCGCTTTCCAAGTATCTGGACCGGTATGACCTGACGCCCGCAACTCGCGCCCAGCGAATTGCCCGCATCTTTCGCGGCACGCGGCAGGAAGTCTTCGAGCAGGTCGCACGCGAAACCCCGCTGTCGCCCGGTGCAGTGGAAGCCGTGGTCGGGCTGCGAAAGCTTGGCTACCACGTCGGCATCATCACCGACAGCTACCACATCGCCGCCAAAATCGTGCGCCGCCGCGTCTTCGCCGACTTCGCTCTCGCCAACGTCGTGGAATTCCGTCACGGCAAAGCCACAGGCGACGTGACCCTGCCTCCCACGTTCCGCAGTGGGCACACCGGCTGGCGTGCCTACGACAAACTCAACGCGCTCCGCTTCCTCGTGAAGCGCATGAACATTACCGCGCGGCAGGTGCTCGCCGTCGGGGACAGCGACAATGACATCGGGATGCTGCGGGCGGCCGGTCTTTCGTTTGCCTACCAGCCCAAGAGCGACCGCGTCCGCCGCGCCGCCAAGAAGCAGCTCCACCACCGGCTGGATGAGTTGTTGCAGTTCGTTCCCGAATAAGTTTGGCACCTCGTCATCGCGCAAGCTCAATGCGGTTCTCGAACGGCAACCTTGCGAGTCGCCTGACCGGCGTAACACGGACGGTTTGGCTGCCGAAAATCCTGAGAAACCCGACCGTGGCCAATGACGTGTTGTTCACGCACGGTTGCTGCTGCCCGGTGCTGGTGCGCGCGGCCTCGGTTTCGCCACGGCGACATTGGAAAATGGACACGCTTCGGCAAGCATCGCGATGAACACGCGACATTCGTACGAAACCAGATGAACATCAAAACCATGAAGACCACACCAGAAGATTCAGCCGAACCCCGCCGCATTCTCGTGCCGGTGGATTTCTCCAAACCGTCGCTCGACGCGCTGACACACGCCCTCGCCCTGGCGCGGCAATACAAGGCACAACTCACTCTGATGCATGTCATCGAGCCATTTCACCCGGACATGCTCATCGACACCACTCAGAGCCAGCGCGACGCCCGTGTGGCCGCACACGAACACCTGACCAAGCTCGCGGTCGCCACGAAGCAAGCCTGGCCCAAAACGGGGCGCGAACTTCGCACCGGCCATCCAGTTGACACCATCACCGCTCTGGCCAAACGCACGAACGCCGACATCATCGTCATGGGGACGCACGGACGAACCGGACTCAAGCGCGCCTTCATCGGCAGCGTCGCTGAGCGCGTGGTGCGCCTGGCACCTTGTTCCGTGCTGGTGGTTCGCTGAACTGTCGCCGGACGCCTTCATGAAAAATCTGACCAACGTCGCGCTGAAATGAATCCCTCGCCCATTGAACTGCTCGCCACGGTGCTGTTCGGCCTCGCCGTGGTGCACACTTTTTGCGTCAAGCGTTTCGCCCACTGGGCGCACCAGTATCCGCCCGGTTCGGTGAAGGAACATTTCCTGCACTTCCTCGCGGAAACAGAAGTGGTGTTTGGACTTTGGGCGGCCACGCTGTTCCTCGGCATCGCGGCGTTGAAGGGTTCGATCCACGACGCGGTCGTTTACATCGAAGGACTCAACTTCACCGAACCAAAATTTGTCCTCGTCATCATGGTCGTGGCCGCGACCCGCCCGGTGGTCACGCTGGCCGAAAAAATCATCTCGCTGGTCGCGCGCTTGATTCCTGCGCGCGAGGGTGTGGCGTTCTACATCGCAGCGCTGATCTTCGGGCCGCTGCTCGGGTCATTTATCACGGAACCGGCAGCGATGACGCTGCTGGCCCTGATGCTCAAGCGCCGTTACTTCGACCGCGGCATCAGTCGCAGGCTGGCTTACGCGACGCTGGGATTGCTGTTCGTCAACGTCTCCATCGGCGGCACGCTTACGCATTTCGCCGCGCCGCCGGTGCTGATGGTCGCGGCCAAGTGGAACTGGACCATGGCGTTCATGTTCGAGCATTTCGGCTGGCGCGCGGCGTGCGCGTGCGCGGTTTCCACTGCGATGGTGGCCGGGATTTTCTGGAAGGAACTCAGCGGGCTGGAAGTGGAGGCGGACAAGGGGCGGCGGATTCCCGCCTGGCTGACGACCGCGCACCTGGTGTTCCTCGCGCTGGTCGTGGGCTTTGCGCATTACCCGGACGTGTTCTTCGGCATTCTCATGATCTTTCTCGGGCTGGTGACGGCCACCCGCGAACATCAAGATGATCTCAAGCTCCGCGAGGGTCTGCTGGTCGGCTTCTTCCTCGCGGGCCTCGTCACGCTCGGTTCGTTGCAGTCCTACTGGCTCAAGCCGCTGATCGAAAGCCTCGGCGGCAGCGCGCTGTTCTTCGGCGCAACCGGCTTGACCGCCATCACCGACAATGCGGCGCTCACCTATCTCGGCTCGCTGGTGGAAGGACTTTCCGACGAATTGAAATACGCGCTTGTCGCGGGTGCGGTCACGGGCGGCGGTCTGACGGTGATTGCCAACGCGCCCAATCCGGCGGGTATCGGGATTCTTCAGGACGCGAAAGTGTTCGAGGGCGAAGGCATAAGCCCGCTCGGACTGTTCCTCGGCGCGTTGCCGCCCACGGTGGTGGCGATTGTGTTCTTCTGGTTGCTGCACTGAGCCATGATCGGAGTGGGCAAAAGTTTGAAGGCTTGCGGCGAGGATTTGCTGGCTCGTTTACTTATTGGCGAACAGCCGGTCGCGTGCGTCTGAAGTGATGGCGACTACGGCAGGATGCGTGAGCTTGCGCTCGGGGGTGATGCCATAGAATTGCTGTTTGCAGTCATCCGTTCGCCTAATCGCGCGAAAGCCAAACCGCGTGACGATTTCCTTCGCGACCAGCGTCGGCACTGCCATGAAGCCTAAACCGTGGAGAGCGAGGACGTTCACGAAAGCCGGGTCTTCGACTTCTCCCACCAATCGTACCCATCACCGGCTCGCACCTGGACGAATGCCAGGAAACGGAAACGGGTCGGAAACGGGTCTTGATATTGGTCACAGTCGAGTTAATTGCCCCCTCTTCCATGAGGTTCCGCGAGCTTAACTCCAACCTGAGCTGGCCTGAACCCCGTCAAATCTTTTTTGGAAAATCATTTTGCCCGTTGCCGCCCGGTGACGACATCTCGCCGCCCGATGCCGCCTGATGCACGTGATCGCGGCGGGTGCTGCGGAGCCTCCGCGCGAAAACCCGTTGTATGAAAGAGGCGCCGGCACGGTGTGCCCGCAATTATGCCTCTGAAATACAAGTGCAAGACGAAGGATGAAATCCCGGCGGAACATCTGCCCTTTTACGCGGAGCGTGAAGGCGCGTGGTTTCTCGACGTGGACGGTGCCGTGGACAAGTCGAAGCTCGACGAGTTCCGGAACACGAACGTCTCGCTCATCAAGGAGCGGGACGATTTGAAGAAGCGTTACGAGGGCATCGACCCCGACGCAGTCAAGGCGCTGGCCGATGAGAAGCGTCAGCTCGAGGAAGCCCAGCAGCTCAAGGCGGGTGAGGTCGAGAAGGTCGTCGAGAACCGCATCAAGGGCGTGAAGGCGGATCTGGAAAAGCAGATCGCCACGCTCACGACCGAGCGCGACGCGATGACGGGCCGGCTCACGTCGATTCAGATCGACCAGGGTGTGCTCACCGTCGCGACCAAGCGCGGCCTTCGGCCCACGGCCATTCCCGACATCACGGTGGCAAAAATTCCATCGGAATGGAAAATACAGCCGTTCGAGCGTGTGAGGTGCATTGGCCGTGGGATGGGATTGCCGTGGGAAAGCGATCGGTCGGAACGGCGGTGCCTGGGCCTGCGCGTCTGCCGTTTGAGCACCATGAGTTGGTGGCGCAGTGCCAGGACTTTGAGGGCGAGATCTTGCCGAGGTCGGAAGATCGAAAACGGGTAGGTCAGAACGATCCAGAGAGTGCCCAGCATATGCCGGTCATCTTGATCACAAACCTCCGCCAATCAATGATTTCTAGGCCCGACGGACTGCCTGCCACCCACCACCCACACGCGGAGATCGTTCCGATTATTAATGTGCCGCCCAAAGGTGCGACACCGGCAGGCCGTGCAGGTTGGCGGCAAACGGAATGACGTCGGTGCCCGTGTAAAGCACCACTCCGCGGAGCCATCGTTTGCCCACCGCGTCGGCCATCGACTGCAAACCTCGAACATCGCTTCCGCCCAATGTGGCGCTGGCTTTTATCTCAATTCCCACCAGCCGCCCCGCACTGTCTTCCAGCACGATGTCCACTTCCTGTCCAGCGGCTGTGCGCCAGTAGTAAAATTCCGGCTGAATCTCGCTCCATGCTGATTGCTTGCGCAGTTCCATCAACACAAAATTCTCCAGCAACCCACCCGCCACTGTTCCATCCACCTTCAGCCGATCCACGGTCAATCCCAATAAATGGGCGAGCAGACCCGTGTCATCCAAATAAACCTTCGGGGTCTGAATGAGGCGCTGTCCCACGTTGCTCGACCAAGGCCGCAGCAGTTGTACTAGGAAAGTCGCTTCCAGCAGCGCGAAATAGCGTTTCAAAGTCGTTTGCGGTAACGCGAGGGTTCGCGACAAGTCAGCGAAATTCAACAGCCCACCGGCACGGGTTGCCACGACTGAGAGCAGGCGAGGCACAGCCGTCACGTCGGCGACATTAGTCAGGTCCCGAACATCCCGCTGGAGAATCGTCGTCAAGTAGGACTGGAACCAAGCCTTGCGGCGGGCTCCGGTGCTACGGGCTGCCACCAAGGGATAGCCACCGGCCATAACTTTCACAAACAGTTCATCGCGCCTAATCCCGCTGGATTTACCTGAAGACCAGACCGGTTGCTTGGAGAACAATGCGTCAATGAAGCCTTCACTAACCGCGTTTATTTCGCCTTGCGAAAATGGCCAGAGCGTCAGCACCTCCATGCGACCCGCCAGGGACTCGGACAATTTCGGCAGGAGCAACACGTTCGCGGAACCCGTGAGTAAAAACCGTCCCGGTTCCCGTTTCCGGTCAATGGCCACCTTGATGGCTGGAAAGAGCTCGGGCACATGCTGCACTTCATCAAGGGTGACCAGGGTGTTCAAACCGGCAATAAAGCCGTTGGGGTCGCGTTTGGCCGCTCCCAATACGCCGGGATCATCGAACGTCAAATACTGGCGGCCGTGCTTGGTCAATTCCGCCGATTGCACCAAAGTACTTTTTCCACTTTGCCGGGCACCGTTGACCAAGACGGCAGGCGTATCCGACAAAGCTTGCAGGAGATGCTCGGTAATATGGCGACGAATCATGGCTGTATAATCAACCCCACAACGGATGATAATCAACCACATTTTGGACGCCTCCTCGGGCCTTGTGGCGAATACGTAGTGTCCGAAAATTCGAACGAACCGAATCAGTTGATATTGTGGGGATTGCGAGCAGTCCTGAAGTCGTCGCTTCCAAAGCAAAGCCGGTCGTTCTGGGCCGATAGAGGGATAATTTTCCGATGAATCCGCTGTCGTTTCTGCTGGTTTGCTTTGCCGGGTGGATGAACCGCCGGCAGCAAGCCGTCATCGAATACTTGCAGGAGGAGGTTCGGGTTCTCCAAGAACAACTGGGCAAACGTCCTCGTTTCACCGATGACCAGCGCCGAAGGTTATATTGAGAACTCATTGGCATGTCATAGCGGCTACCGACTTCTTCACCGCTGAGGTGTGGACTCCCGTGGGGTTGGTTCGTTACCACGTCCTGTTCGTGATTCGTTTGGCGACGAGAGAAATCAAAATTGCAGGAATTGTCCCTGAGCCTGAAGGGCAGTGGATGAACCAAATGGCGAGGAACTTAACGGACGCCGCAGACGGCTTTCTGCGTGGTTATCGGTATCTGATTCAGGACCGCTCCTCCCTGTTCACTGAGCAGTTCCGGGAGACCTTGAGGAGCGCTGGTGTGGAGCCGCTGAAGCTTCCGGCGCGGTCACCCAACCTGAATGCTCACGCCGAACGTTTCGTTCGCACGATCAAGGAGTCATGTTTGGACAACATGATCCTGTTTGGGGAATCAGCTTTGCGCGAGGCGGTTTTTCAGTTCGTTGAACATTATCACCAGGAACGAAACCACCAGGGGCTCGACAACCAAATCATCCGTCCTGAGTTTGCGGAGTTTCCACAGACCGGCACTATTCGATCACGTCGGCGACTCGGCGGCTTACTCCGCTATTATTATCGAGATGCCGCATGAAAATAGCCTCGTTCGAATTTGTGGACACTACGGCGTAGTCACCACTGCGCGGAAGAAACTCGAAGGGCTGGTGGGAGCGGGCAGGATGAAGAGGGCACCGTAGGGCCCGACATCCGGCACGAGTGGCAGCGTGCCCCATTGCGTCCAGTTGGAGCTGGACTGGATGCCCAACGGGATTTCCCCGGCAAGGTAGCGGGCTAGATTCGCCTGCGGATCGACAAGAAGGCCGAACTGGCCGCCGTCGCGCGTGGTGCTGGCGATGCGCGGGCGGGTGGCATATTTCATCGCCGGATTCGGTCGCCCCAGGATGGCGAGGCCTTTGATGGCGGCGTTCTCGGGCGGGTTGCCAGGGCCGCGGTCAAGCACAGCGATGTCCATGACGCCGTCGGTGACTTGCACCGTGAAGCGCACTTGGGTGGCGGTGTAGAGCCGGCCGAGGCCATCCCCGCTTGGGGGCAGCGCGGCGTCGGCCTGGTTGTAGGCGCTGACCCGCTGGCCTTCGACTTCGAGGTCGAAAAGGCGGGCGAAATTCGCGCCGCCGGTGCCGCCGAGCGCTGGACTGACGCCGGGCGGGTAGTTCTCGGAGAAGTAGAGCAGCACCGTGTACCAGCCATTGGGCACGGCGACCTGGTAGCGGATGTGGCCGTTGAACCAGCGTTCGCTGTTAAGCATCGCGTCGGGCAGGTAACGGTCGCCGGTCAGCGTATTGGTGATGGGGCCGATGGCAAACGTACTGAGAGCCGCGTTGGCCGTGGCGAGGAACGGCGCGTCAGGCAACCACTGTCGGCCCAGCGTGTCGGTGTATTCGTTGGTCGCGCCGCAGTCGATGTAGAAGGCGGTTCCCAGGTCCAAGTCCACGTCGGTGAAGAATTGTTCAAACAAATTGCTGTGCGTGATCCCGAGACTGAACAGATTGCTATGCACGGTTTGGAGCCGTTGGAGCATGGGCGCGATGCTCGCAATGTCGCCACCCGCCTGCTGGACGGTGAGATAGAGGTTCCTGACGATGGCCAGTGCATTCGAGTGCCCGGCCTCGTTGGTCTGGCCGCTTATGATGATGTCCGCGACGAAATTCGAGTGGAAGATGCTTTGAAACGCGAACGGCTCCGGAGCGACGGCGCGAAAGAAACGTTCCGCTGTGGGGACTACGGCTCTCTGGCCGCGGCCCAGTGTCAACTGAACACGCGCGAACGGATTGCCACCGCCAACCGAATCGAAGGTCAGCGCGTCGGCGAAGCCGTCGAGGTTGAAATCGACTTTGTTCGTGCTACCCGTGTTGCAGCAGGCACTGATGAACGGCACGCAGCACGGACTGTTCATCATCAGCCTAGCGATACCGTTGACGCCCCAGGTGCGCCATGTCTCCGCAATCGACGTGGCGTTGCTGTGGCCCAAAAAGTAAGTCGCCCGTCCGCGCATGCCGTCGGGTCCGGTTTCATCTGGCGTCGCGATGGCGAAGTCGGCGCGGCCATCCCCGTTCAGGTCGCCGACGGGTCCGAGGTCGGTGCCGAGATGCGCGCCGCCGGTCTCGCCAAATTTTTCCCAGGCGACGGTGGGAATCAGTCCTCCGGCGGAGCCGCGATACATCGCGACGTAACCATTCTCGAGGGTGAGTTCACTGCCTGAAGCGAATGGAGCGCTCACCAGCACATCGGGAAACGTGTCGCCGTTCACGTCCCCCGCGCCAGCGACGGTGTAACCGAACTGGGCGTTGAGAGCGTTGCCTTCGAGCCGCAGCGGCGCATTCACCACGAGACCCGTGGACGAGCCATAGTAGAGGTAGCACGCTCCCTGGTTTAGGGCCGATCGCGTGTAGCGCGGGGCCCCAATCACCACGTCCGTGTAACCGTCCCTGTTCACATCCCCCGCCATCGAGACCGAGTAGCCGAACCAGTGGTCGCTGATCATGTCCAGTTGGGGAGGAACCAACGTCTGATTCGGCGCCGTATTGGAGTGGATAAACGGCGAGCCGAAATAGACGAGCACACGGCCGAGCGGCCGCCCTGCGGTCACGGAGTTGGAATGAAACGGAGCGCTCACCACGACGTCGCTGATCCCGTCGCGGTTGATGTCGCCCGCGGCCACCGAAAATCCGAACTGCGCGTTGGAGTGAGTCCCGGCCGAGACGGTCCAGAGGGCGTTGCTGTGGCTGAAGGATCCGCCCGCCCGGAGCTGCGCGCCGGAGAAGGCGAAGACGGTGCCTGCGTTGGAATGCACGTTCACGAAGTTCGAATGCGTGTTGAACGTCGGCGCCCCGATCAGCAGGTCAGGAATGCCATCGTCGTTCAAGTCACCGGCACCGGTGAACGTGCGCGTGCGCCGGTTGGCTCGGCCAAATCCAGGGCCGCTGGCCGGTAACGGTATCTGCGCAGTGGCGTACGGCGCGGGCGCGAACCCGTTTCGTCCGCCGAGGAAAACGTGCGCGACGACGTTGGAGTGCCAGGTTCCGAGCGCGATGTCCGGAAATCCGTCGCCGTTCACGTCGCCCAGTAGCGCAGCGCCTGTGCCGTAGATTTGCTGCGGGTCCACAGGCCTCCAGGGCGGTTCGCCGGAGATGCCCTCAGCGAGGATGCCCGCCGTGGCGAACGGGTTGATGGTGTCGTGCCGCGGCTCCTGGATATCCATGTTGTTGGTGCACGCCTGCAGGTAATGTCGGCCCAGCTGCGTGGCGGCGGAACTGAGCACGCCGTTGTTCAGCCTGGCGATGCGCGTCCCAGTCACGTTGGCGGAGAACGCGCCGTTGTGGCTGTAATGAGTGCGGGTGCTGCCCGAGTCGAAAGCGAAGTTGGAAATGCGCCCCGGATCGCTGTCGTCCGCCCCCTCGTCTGCCTCGTAGCCGCCCATCCAGAAGTTCACTGCGCCGTTGAACGAAAGAATGTCCGGCCCAAGGCCGCGTTGCGGATCGAGCGAGAGCGGCTGGCGCGCAAACTCCGAATCGCTGCTCCCGGTTTGCCATGGCGGATTGAACGTGACTGTCCCGTGCGTGTTGTTGAAGCCGTCGAGAACGCGCGTCCACGGCTGATCGGCACCGGGCAGCATGAACCAGAGAATCCAGTCGCCGTCGGAGCCGGGGAAGCGGAGCTTCGAATCAAGGTCGTTGTACACATCGAGCCGATCGAGCGACACCCGCCACTGCTCCAGCCCCCAGTTGTCGGCCTTGGGATACACCCACGCCGCTTCGATGCGGCGCGCGTAGCTGCTGGACGTGTGGCCGCGCAGGTCCAGATGCACGCGGAGGTATTCGTAGGTGACGCCGTTGACCGTTTCGGTGACGCGCGTGACCGTCGGATTAGGCCCGGGGCTGCCGTGCGGATTGGAAATGTTCAGGTAAAGCGGCGCGCGCGGCTTTGTCATGCCCATTTCAGCGAAGACCTGGCTGGGATTTTTCGGCAGGTAAATGTTGAAATCGTACTCCCGCTGGATGGGCGACACCGCGATGCTGCGTCCGCCAACGCAGAGCGGCCCAACGGGCTGGGCGGGCTGCGCCAGACCGCTGGGGTTCGAGCCGGACGTGGCGGCGCCCGCGTTCGAGCTAAACCACAAATCCGTGACGATGCCGGGCACGTGGAGATTGTTGCCCGCTGTGGATGTGACGGTGTTCGTCACCAGGTCAAACGTGAACGCGGCGTTGTTCGGAATCCGCACCGGCCGGTTGCGATGCACGCCCCAGCCGACGACGGGGTGAATCTCCGTGTAAAACGGAGGATGACCGCAGTCGAGAATCCAAAAGCCGAACAACGACACGCGGTCGCCCTCCACTGGCCGAAATCGTTCGGGAATGGTGTCGCCCTGCGCTTGACAGCCGATCAAATGGGGGTTCGATTCAGACTCGGACTTCGCTGAGACCATGTTGAAGTGGCGCGGGTCCGGCGACACGACCACGTTGAGGTCATGGATGACGTACCAGTTCCCCCCAGAGCCGAAGGCGATGTCGTGATTGAACAAGGAATCCTCGGTGGAAATCCAGGAACGGACCACCGTTCCCTCCAGCAGCTTGTAATCGTTCGGGCCGCGCCACGGCTCGACCGTGACCCACTGCGGATTGACCCAGCCTCCTCCGTTCAAGCACATGCAGTCGCGCTGGGAATCCGAAAGGTCCAGCCGCGGCGTCGGGGTCATCGCCGACGGCGGCAACACAGGCCGTTGCTGGGCGCGCAATGGCAGTTCGGCCTCCGCGCGAATGGTGATCGTGCCGTAGGAAGGGATCATCGGGAAGTTGCTTTGTCCGCCCGGCTCGGGAACCGCGCAATCACCGGAACACACCTCCAGTTGCACCGTGTAGTCTCCCGCGCGCGGAAGAGTCAGCGTCGCGCCGCTGCTGGTGGCCGTTACCTGCGCGTTGGCCCCCGGCGGCTGGCTGACAATCGACCACTGGCGCGGCGTTTCCGGCGGCAGGTCGGCGGAGTAAATGGTCACGCAATCCGGACCGACGCGCTGGATGCGGGAGCCGGTGTCACTCAGATTCACCTTGCACCCGACGAGGTTCAGACCGGTCCAGTCCAGCTTCACCTGCGTGACGCCGAGGAAATTGCCGCAATCGCCTGCCGGCGCACCGCCATCATGCTGCGGCTTCGAAGCCACGACTGTGGGGACGAACCGGGCCGTGCCGACCCACGCGCCGTTGTTGCTTCCGCCCAGCGATGCGCTGTCCGCCACCAAGGTCTCGCCGCCTTCATCGCAGCGATAGAACGCCACTAAATTCGCCTCGTTGCCTGCCAGAGGGATAAACATGTTGGCCACGACCTGGCTTTGGCTCAAGGCCGAGTTCCACACCGTGATTTCGTCGAGCGTGATGGAGCCGTTGAACGAAAGGATGCCGCCCGGGTAACTACCAAACCGCACTTCCTGCGACGTCGTCGGTGGACCAGATGTGCCGGTCCACGCGCGCGAAGCTCGAAGCACACCATCCACGTAGAGCCTCCCGCCGCTGCCATCGACGGCGAACGCGAGGTGATGCCACGCGCCATTCGCAATGTTCCCGCCATCCAGTCCGTCCGAACCGTCCCATACAAAACGGCTGTTGCCGGCGAAATACCAAGCGCGCACGCGCCCATTGAGGAGAAACAGGTTCCAGCCGTTCTGCGCGCCGGCCGCGTATTTGTTGACCAGGCCCTGCTGTCCCGTGGCCGCGCTGGTATTGACCCACGCCATCACGGTAAACGGGAAACTATTCAGCCCGACAGCCTGCGGCACGGCGACGTAGCTGCTGGTGTTGTTGAAGCGCAAGGCGAAACCTGGCCCGGGCTGGGCGTGCGCGACGGTAGCGAGGAACAGCCATACCGACAATGCTGGAAGCCAGGGGATGCCAGCTCGAATGGAGAGAATGCAGTGTTTCATAATTCAATTCATCCTTCAGTTCACGGGCGGTTCAAAAGCTTTCCATGAAAAACACGGCCATTTTGCCTTCCCGAATACTGCGGTGATTTGGATATCGTTGTCCGATGAGCCATGCCAATTACCATTCTAAGAACATTGCCTGCGACCCTTACACCTCAACGCAGGTTTTTGCGCAAAACGTTTCCACATCCTTGTGTTCGATCATCTTGCCTACGGAACTTCATAAAGCAAGCCAGCCCTGAGTCCGCTGGCGGGCGCGAATTTCGCCGAACCTTTTGTTACCCGTGAGGAGGGGGTAGTGGGGGGGCGGGAAAAGGATTCGGATTCTCTCCAACACCCGCAGCTGACTCACCCTTCCGCGATCCGTCATTCGGTCGTTCTCTTTTGGGTCACACCCGTGGGGTAGACCTACAGGTCTGCCGGTTGCGGGGGGCCTCTGACCCCGCACGAGGTCGGAGACTCCTTGAACCGGCAGGTCGGAGACCTGCCCCACCTAAGCCTTGTCAGCAGAGATGACTAGGAATGCCCTCTGCGATCGATACTGCCTCCGTGTTGACCTCTCGCCAGGAGACTCAGTCCGCAAACGCTAAGCGCCGCGTGCGAGGCCGGATCGCCGCAACAAACGCCTGGTGGGTTTGATCCCCGCCGCAGTCGGAGGCACGCCCCTCTCACGGTGGGTCAAAGGGGGAGATCTTTACCCGCAGGCTCTGCGGCATGCATGTCTGGCGATGAAACGCTGGAAGCTGAAGGCAATACTCTGGCATCAGGGTGAGAACGACAGTGCGGACGAGGCCGGTGCCCGGAGCTACGCCTCGCGGCTGGAGGGAATCATTCGAGATCTGCGGGCGGACCTAGGGGCGGGCGACATCCCCTTCATCGCCGGGGAGCTGGGACGCTTCCTGATCACCCATCCGCGCTCGGACACCCCGCTTGCCGGGGTGATCAACGAGCAGCTGGCATCCCTGTGACCCATCGTGTCCCAAACTTCAAGCTGGTGAGCTCTGAGCATCTCACCGTGATGCCGGACAACATCCATTTCAGCAGCGCCTCCCTCCGTGAGTTAGGCGCGCGCTACTCCGAAACCCTGCGGGGTCTTTCCACGAAGAAATGAGGCGCAGCCAGAAAGCGTTCAAAGATTTGATCGCCTTCCCCACAACGGCTGATAGCGTGCCCAGGCACGTGCGAACACCTATGAAAACAGCCTCGCTTTGCGCCCTTACCGGCACCCTGCTCGCAATCCCCATCTTTGCCGCCCCACCCGCGCCGGTCTTCAAAGCCCAAACCATCGATGCCAAGGTCGGCATCGGCTACGGGGTCGCCGTCGGGGATATCAACGGCGACGGGAAGCCCGATGTTGTCTTGGTCGATAAAGGCCAAGTCGCCTGGTACGCGAACCCCACCTGGACCAAGCACATCATCGCCGAAAAGTTGACCGAACTCGACCATGTCTGCCTGGCCGTCCAGGATCTGGATGGCGACGGAAAGGCGGAGATCGCCGTGGGGGCTGGCTGGAATCCGGGCGACACCGTCAAGAGCGGCGCTAATTTCTTCCTGGTCCCTCCCATAGATCGCACCCAGCCCTGGACCCCGATCACATTGCCCAACGAACCTACCGTGCATCGGATGCATTGGATCCGCACGCCCGGAGGCAGGTATGACCTCGCCATTGCTCCGCTCCATGGGCGCGGCAACAAGCAGGGCGAGGGGGAAGGCGTCCGGATTCAAGCCCTGCGCGTCCCCGCCAACGGCGACGCCACCTGGCGGATCGAGCCGATCGATTCCACGCTCCACATGACCCACAACTTCCAACCCGTCCGCTGGGAGGGCAAGGCCTGGGACGAGCTGCTGGTGGCCGGACGCGAGGGCGTCTTCCACTTCAGCAAGAACGCGAACGGCTGGAGGCGCAATCAGCTGGTAGGGAATGAAGGCGGTCAGACCAACTTCGTCGGCGCAGGGGAAGTCCGCGACGGCTTGCTGCCCGCCAAGCAGCGCTTCCTAGCCACGGTTGAACCCATGCACGGCCACCAAGCTGTGGTCTACACTGCGCCGCCTGCTGGATCCTCTCAGAAATTTTGGAACCGCCGGGTTCTGGATGCCACCCTGATCGATGGACACGCCGTCGCCTGTGGCGATCTTCTCGGCACGGGCTCCGACCAGATCCTAGTCGGCTGGCGTGCCATGAATCGACCCGGGATCAAGGTAGGGATCAAGCTGTATACCCCCTTGGACGCCGAGGGATCTCAATGGCGCACCGACCTGATCGATGACAATACCATGGCCTGCGAAGACCTGCGGGTCGCCGACTTCAACGGCGACGGCCGGATGGACATCATCGCTGCTGGACGGGCCAGCCACAACCTAGTGCTCTATCTCAACGAAACTCCGAAGCCCTGACTCCATGGCCAATCCCCTGCCCCTGCAAGCGCGAGCCGCCGTCCTGGAATCGTTCAGCCAACCGCTGAGGTCACACAGCTTTCCGCTTCCCACAGCACCCGAGCCAGGCGCAGCGCTGGTCAAAACGGAAATGGCCGGAATCTGCGGAACAGACGTGCATCTCTGGCGGGGCGAACTGCCGATCCGACTTCCCATCATCCTCGGCCACGAGACAGTCGGGACCCTCGTTTCTCTGGGAGAGGGTTTGAAATCGGACTGGAGCGGGCAGCCGCTCGCCGTGGGCGATCGGATCACCTGGACCTCCACAACGTCCTGTGGGCGCTGCTACTATTGCGCCGTCAAACATCAGCCCACCCGCTGCCCTCAACGGCGGGCCTACGGCATCGGCTATCCCTGCAATGTGCCGCCACACTTCCTGGGTGGCTACGCGGAGTATCACTATCTGCAGCCCGGGGCGAATCTCTTCAAGCTTCCAGAGACGCTCGCGACCGAGTCGGTCATCGGTGCCGGATGCGCGCTGATCACCGCCATCCACGGTGTGGAGCGGACCGGAATTGAGTGGCAGGACACCGTTGTCGTTCAAGGCACCGGTCCCGTGGGCATCGCCGCGATCGCTGTGGCCAAAAGCTCAGGCGCTGGGCGGGTGATTGCGATTGGAGGCCCGGACCATCGACTGGTGATGGCGCGAACGTTCGGGGCGGATGAGGTGATCAGCATCGAGCGCACACCCGAGCCGACCGATCGAATCCTGGCCGTCAAGCAGCTCACCGGAGGCTGGGGAGCGGATGCGGTGCTGGAATGTGTCGGCCATCCCTCCGCTGTAGTGGAGGGCATGGAGATGTGCCGCGATGGCGGCAAGTATCTCGTCCTGGGCCACTATTGCGACGCGGGACCGATCTCGTTCAACCCGCACATCATCACACGCAAACAGCTGCAGGTCTTCGGTTCATGGTCCAGCGAGCCGCGTCACCTGCAGGCAGCGATCGCCTTTCTGGAGCGCCACTCCACGCGCTTTCCATTCGCCTCGATGGTGACCCATCGTTTCAGCCTGGCGGAGGCGAACGAGGCGTTGCAGACCACCGCGTCGCTGCAGTCGGCGAAGAGCGTGATCGTGCCAGATAGCGGCCTGCTCAAGCCGTCGCTCTGAAACGGCCGGTCTCCGTGCATGAAACGAAGTTCCGCCAAAGCCGTCGCGATCGAACAAACCCTCTGCCAGCGCTGTGGCATTTGCTGCGACGGAGCTCTCTTCAGCGGCGTGCAGCTCCAGCCCGGAGATTCGGCACCGGCCCTGCGTGAATTAGGATTGTCGGTCCGAAAACAGGGCAAGGGCTGGCGGCTCTTGCAACCCTGCGCAGCACTGGACGGCTGCCACTGCCGCGTCTATGCCGAGCGCCCGACCCATTGCCGTCAGTTCCGCTGCCGACTGCTCGATCAATTGCGCGACGGCGAGGTCGCCCTCGAGCCCGCTCTCCGAGTCGTCCGCCGAGCCCGGCGATTGGCCAATCAAGTGCAGGCACTGCTCGAAAGCCTGGGCGAGACCGACGCCCGGGCTCCGCTGAAGCTCCGAGCCAAACGAATCCTAGCGGCACTCGAGCATCCCTCCACCTCCCGGGAAGACCTAGTCCGACTTGGCGAACTGACACAGCAACTGCATCAGCTCCACCTGCTCCTCAGCACCCGCTTCTACGTGGAAGCCCCCGAGTGAGACACCTCCCCATCTGAATCCCGATCCCTGAAAGATTCTTGCAGCGCCCCTCGTAATCGGCTCGTCGTTCTCGCTGCCGAGGCGTTGGTCGTGCAGTCTCGTTTCTAGATTCAGAACTCCTGACCTAGAGTGGAATCAGGCTGGTCAATCTCATCTACCTCGGTTCGTAACGCTCGATATCCTTGAATTTGTCGAGATCTCGGTCAAAGGAAGCGACGGGCAGCTTCGTATCCGCCGCGAGTGCTGCCAGATACCCGTCCACCAGATGCACTCCGGTCGCTTCCACCCGAGCTAGCGCATCGAGCAGCAGCTCTTTTTCCGCAAGTCGCACGCCTAAGCGATTCACAAACTCTATGAGTAGCCTCGCCACGGCGCGACGCGGCTTCTTGTAGAACGATTCCAGCGTGAACATGGTCTCCGCCAGCACCAGCGGTGAAAGCTCCAGATGCACTTCCCCGCTTTCGGCGGCTTCGATAAGTGCCGCTGCCGCCGCACCCAACTCCGGCGGTTCACCAACAAAGAAGCGCAGCAGGATATTGGCGTCCAGATGGTAACGTTTGCAGCTCATTTACGCTTGGGCTTGCTGGGTTCACCCACCCACGCTTTGGAAGCAGCCTCGGTTTCTTCCGCAATGCCCGGATAGGCGACATCGCTTTTCATGCATCCGGCCAATTCCATCACGCTGGGAGCCAGGCGCACGATAGCGCTGCCGTCTTTGCACGTTTCCCATACCAACCGTTGCCGGGGATGGATGCCGAGCGCGGAGCGGATTTCAAGTGGGACGGTGGTCTGCCCCTTATCTGTCACTGTAGATAGCACCATAGATAGATATTACCACACTTTAAGCATTACCACAACAGATATCATTACCCACCTGCCACTTCGGACAATTCAGCCAGCTTCATCCGCCCTTGCCGCCGCCCCAGGTACATCGCCGCATCGCGTCCCTTTTCTGAGCCCACGATTTACCGCTACACTGGCTCATGACCCGTTCCAAGTTGAGCCCTTCCACGGATTTTAGAGCTCCACGACCCTGGCTCGCGCGGGCAGGCTTCCCTAGTCCGAGCCTGCCCACTCGAACCGGGTTGAGATGGATAGAGTGACTTAGGCCGGAAACCGAGCACCAACTCCTCAAGGATGCTTCCTGGTAATCGATGACCGCGTCGGATAAGTATTTGGAGCACCCATGAAAAACCCTCTTTCATCCTCTTCCCACCTTTGCGTCTTCGCGTCTTCGCGTCTCTGCGTGAGACCCCTTCCGCCGCCAGTTTCCAGTAAGTGGGCACCCGGCTTTGAAACCTAACCGCGAATAAACGCCAATGAACGCTAATCCAAAAGTCACAACCCAGGAGCCTTTTTCGCATTCGCGTCTATTCGCGTCCATTCGCGGTTACATTTATGGGACTTCAATCCCGAGAACTAGGGATTAACGCAAGATTTCTTCGGATCCATTCTCTAGTTCTAGGGAATGGAGGACCAAAAGCCGCTCTCAAGCTCCCCCACAAGACGCTCGAGTAAAGAAACGCTCCCGATTGCTGCAGAAAGCTTCGTGAGCTTCGGCTCAGCATGCCCCAAAAACGATCTCGTTTCTAGATTGCCAATCACACTCGCCCTTATACTATTCATCTGACTAGTCTTATGAAATCACTCACTCAACGACAGCAGGAGGTCCTCCGTTTCATCGAACGTTCTCTAAGTCAGGCGGGAGTGAGCCCCAGCCTGCGCGAGATCGCGGGGCATTTTGGCTTTCGGAGCATGAAGGCTGCTGCAGATCATGTCAGCGCTTTGAAGCGCAAGGGCGCACTCTCCGGCCCTTCCAGACGCGCCCGATCTCTGACCCCCAACCACCCGCTTCAGGCCCTCCGGAAACAGATCGTCAACATCCCGCTGCTCGGTGCCATCCCCGCCGGCTTGCCCGACGACCGATCCCAGGAGGTGGAAGGCTGCGTTTCGGTGGATATCAGCAGCATCGGAATCCGTCCGACTTCCCGCACCTTCGCCCTCCGTGTCCAAGGTGACTCCATGATCGGCCGGCATATTCTTAATGGAGACATCGTGGTGCTCGAGCACGGGATGTCCCCACGTGCCGGCGATGTGGTGGCCGCTCTCATCGACAACGAAAGCACGCTCAAAACCTATCTGATCCAGCGGGGCAAGCCCTTCCTGCGCGCCGAAAACCCGCGCTATCCTGATCTCATCCCCGCGCAGGAACTGGTCATCCAAGGCGTCATGAAAGCGCTGATCCGCAAGCTCCACGCCTAGAACTGGAAACAGGAGCGAACCCATCGCTCTTTGTTTAATTCCGTTATCCTTTTTAAAAAACGGCCCCTCACCCTTGCGCCATATCGTCCATTTGGATGCGGATGCGTTCTTCGCTTCGGTCGAGCAGGCGGCGGACTCGCGCCTGCGAGGAAAACCGATCGCGGTCGGAGGGGAGAAGCGCGGCGTCGTGACCTCCGCCTCCTACGAGGCGCGCCGTTTCGGCATCCGCACGCCCATGCCCACCAGCCGAGCCCGGAAGCTCTGTCCACAGCTGATCGTGGTGCCTGGAGATTACGAGAAATACGAGCGCTTCTCCCAATGGATGTTCAGCTACGCCTACGACTTCACCCCAGACGTGGAGGTGACGTCCATCGACGAGGGCTATCTGGATCTGACCTCCACCCGCAAAGATCCGGTGGCCATCGCGCACACGCTGCGCGAAGCGATCCGACAATCACTCAAAATCACCATCAGCGAAGGCATCGCCTCCAACAAGCTGGTCAGCCAGATCGCCTCCAAGCTCAACAAGCCAGCCTCCTTCGCCGAGGTGCTCGCCGGGAACGAAACACGCTTCCTCCATCCCCTCCCCAATCGCTGGCTGCCCGGCGTAGGTCCGGCCACCTCCGGACGGCTCAACGCGGCAGGTCTCGCCCGCATCGGACAGATCGCCGCCACCCCCATGGAACTGCTCGAGATGCTCGTGGGCTCCCAGGCGAGCGGGTTGCGTCAATACGCGCAGGGCAAGGACGACCGCCCCATCCTCTCCGCACGCCCAGCCTCCAAATCCTACAGCGAGCAGGAAACTTTCCCGCAGGATCAAACCGACGAGGCCTTCATCGAGGCCACCCTCCGCTGCATGTCGGACCGACTCATGGCAAAGGTGCGGGCCGACGCCAGCAGCATCCGCACGATCACGGTCCAGGTGCGCTACAATGACATGGATGAGGACCAGTGCGGCGAAAGCTTGTCGGAGCCGACGGATCTCGAGACCGATATCTATGGCTGCCTCTCCGCTCTGCTCCGCAAAGCGTGGCGACGACGGGTGAGTCTGCGTCGCGTCTCGCTGAAGCTGTCGCAGGTGCATGCAGGTCTGTTCCGACTGGAGCTACCGCTGGATCGATCTTCCCAGCAAGCCGACGCCCGACGACGCCTGGCCAAGGCGGTCGATGAACTGCGTCAGGCCCGCGGATACCATGTGATCCGCCGCGGTCACGATTTTATCCAAGCTGCCGGGCCTAACTCCAACGTCGCAAGCTCCGGAGGTTTCGAGCTCCGAGATCGCGAGCCAAACGTTCCCAAAGCCCAGCAGCCGCCTCCGTCACGCAAAATGCGGCCCCCCTCTCCGCCCGTGCTGTTAGGAACGCGCAGCTTCTATTCCTTCATGGATTCAACGCTCTCGCCCGGGGACATCGTGTCGTGGGCCGTGGAGCGCGGTGTGACAGCCGTGGCGCTGTGCGACCGCGGCCATCTGCACGGGGCGCCGGCCTTTGCTGCAGCGGCCAAACAGGCAGGAATCCAGCCGCTGATCGGGGCGGAGATCTGCGTCGGCGGGCAAGCGCTCCAGCTCTACGTGGAAAATCGGATCGGCTACGCCCATCTCTGCACATTGCTCTCAGGCCCGCCGCCCGCAACACTGGTCGGGCAGACGACGGAAGGGCTGGTGGCGGTGTCGGCGCATGCCGGATTCGCTGATCTGTTTCCAGGACGCTTCTATCTCGCCGCCGGATCCTCGGAAGCGCTGCGCCGCCGATCCTCCACCTCCTTGCCGACGGTGGCACTGCTCCCAGCCCATTACGCCCGTCCTGCCGATCGATGGAAATACGATGTGGTGCAATCCATCCGCACTCTCACTCTCCTGCGCCAAGCGCATCCGGAGAAGCGCCAGGGGGGAGACTATCATCTTCGATCGGCCGACGAACTACGCGGCTGTTTCCAAGACCATCCCGAGGCCGTGGATCACACGCGTATCCTCGCTGAGCGTTGCGCCGACTTTTCCTTTCCCTTCGGCCCCCCCCAGTTTCCCGCCTACAAAGCCCAATCTGGAGAGCTGGCCCGGGATTATCTGCGCCGCTTGGTCTTCGAAGGAGCACGACGACGCTACCCCGGACCGCGCTTCGACACCGTGAAGCCGCAGTTGGAAACCGAGCTGGGCATCATCCACGATGTGGGTTACGAAGAATATTTCCTGGTGGTGTGCGATCTTCTGCAGAACTGCCGACAGGCAGGCATCCACTGGATCACCCGGGGATCTGCAGCCGATTCGTTGGTCTGCTACTGCCTGGAAATCAGCGGCGTCTGCCCCATCCGTTTCGACCTCTATTTCCGCCGCTTCCTCAATCCCGAGCGGATGGCCTTGAACAAGCTGCCGGACATCGACGTGGATTTTCCCCACGACCGGAAGGACGACGTGGTGGATTTGCTCTTCCGCAAATACGGCCCTCACCATTGCGCGGTGGTCGGAGGTTTCTCCACCTTCCAGGCCCGAAGCGCCGTCGGAGATGTGGCGAAGGTGCTCGGCGTTTCCGAGCATCAGATCCGCAGGTTTACCGAGCACTTCCCCTGGCATTTTCCGGCGGCCGACAGCCGGAAGGAAGGCAGCGACAGCCCGCTGGCAGAACGTTTGAGGCAGATTCCCGAATGCGCAGATCTTCCCTTGGATGAGGAGCCGTATCGCAGCACACTGCTGATGGCGGAGTTCCTCGACGGATTTCCACGCCACCCAAAGATGCATCCATGCGGCGTGGTGTTATCACGCCAGCCGATTCACGAGCTCACACCCACCTTCGTTTCCGGCAAAGGCTATCCCACCACCCACTACGACATGGATGCCGTGGAGGCGATCGGGCTGATCAAGATGGACATCCTGGCGCAAGGCGGGCTAGCCGTGATGCGCGAGGTAGAGCAAACGTTGAAGGATCGAGGCATCCATATCGATATGGAGCGATGCGAGATCACCCGCCCTGCCCCAATGCACACGGCAGCCCTGCCCCCGGGGGAGCCTTGGTCGGACCCCGAGGTTTGGGATCTCATCGCATCCGGAGGGGCCAGAGCCGTGCATCACATCGAGTCGCCGGCGATGATCAACCTATGCCGGATGTGCCAGGTGCGAGAGATCGACGGCTTGGTAGCCATCGTCAGTGTGATCCGGCCAGGCGCGGCCAATGAGCAGAAGAAGCTGCACTTCACCCGGCGCTACCAAGGCTTAGAGGCGCCCGCCTACCTGCATCCCTGCCTCGAGCCCTGCCTGCGCAGCACCTTCGGTTTGGTGGTGTATGAGGAGCATATCCTGCAGATCTGCGAGGCCTTCGCCGGATTAAGCGGCGGGAGGGCGGATGTGTTGCGACGCGCTCTGGTGAAGCAGAAGCAATCCGAAGTGGATACCATCGGGCGGGAGTTTGCCATCGCGGCGCGGGCGCGCGGGCATCCTGACGCGCTGATCGTTGATGTGTGGACCCAGGTGACCGGCTTCAGCGGCTACGCCTTCTGCAAAGCACACAGCACGGCCTACGGGGTAGAGGCGTATCAGTCTGCCTGGCTTAAGCTGCGGTTTCCGGCCGAGTTCATGGCCTCGGTGCTCACTCAGGGCAAGGGCTTCTACAATCCATTGGTGTATGTGCTGGAATGCCATCGCCTCGGCATTTCGATGCAGCCTCCCTGCGTGAACGCGCCCGGTCCCGGCTTCCAGGTCCTGAGGGATCCCGACACCCGGGGCGTCGTCATCCGCGTGCCGGTATCGCGCATCAAACATCTCACCTCCGTCACCCTGGAGCGCCTGCTGCGCGAGCGCGCTCGCTGCCCCTTTCTCTCCGCACGCGACTTCTATCTGCGAGTGCGGCCGGGACGCGATGAGCTGGAAGCGCTGCTGCAAGCGGGAGCTTTCGACGGATTCGGCCAGGCGCGCACCACGCTCTTCTGGGAACTGCAGCAGGCGCACCATGCCTTTGGTGACACCTGCGATCCGGAGCAAGGCTGGCTGATTCCCCCTCCCGGTCTAGAGCGCCTGCCAGAGGTCCCCCTGACCGAACCCACGCGGCTTCAGCGATTGCAATGGGAGGAAAACCTGCTCGGCTTCGCCGCCAGCGGACATCCTCTAGAACTGCATCCACACATTGCCTGGAACACCTACTGCCCGATCAACCAGCTGGGACGCCATATAGGTCAGGAGGTGGTCACCTGCGGATTGGTGATCGAGCAGCGCATCCACCATCAGGCCAACGGTGAGCCGATGAAATTTCTAACGCTTTGCGATTGGACCGGCATGGTGGAGACAGAGCTGTTCGCCGCCACCTATCGAAGCTATGGGCTGGCGACCATCCGGCATCCCGTGCTGGAGATCACAGCTCGAGTGGAACCGTTCGAGAACGGACGCGGCCATACACTCCGCGTGCTACGCGCCGGTAGTCCCAGAAGCGCGACTTGAGCAATGTCGGCCTACTATCGGGCCGCTGTCTCGCCAGCCGACTGACGCTTAAAGTTTATCACCCTCTTGAGGCCGGTGTGGGGCTTGCCGTCGATTTCCACCCAGCCGCGAATGACCAGATCCGGCCGGACATTCGAGCGAGGCTCGAGGTCGAAGTCACGTCCTTCTGCCCACTCGGCACGATTGGCATCCAACCCTCCAAACCAGTCTTCCGCCTTGTCGCCCGCGGCATCGCCCGACGAGACGTCCAGGGGCACCCAACCGAGACCGGGCGCATAGAAATTCGGCCAGCATCGGTAGCCAGGATCATGATCCTTCCCTTCGTTCTCAACCTTGAGGCGGCTTCCAAAAATCAAACGGCAGGGGATGCCCTTCGCACGGCAGAGTGCGATGAAGAGGGCATGCTGATCGGTGCAGCAATCCCCTTTTCCAGCGCTGCAGCCTCCACATAGATCCAGCTTCTGCCATAGCGCGGATCACGCGTGATGCGGAAGTTCTCGGGCGCCTTCGTCACCCGGAACTCAAGAACGCGCTGCCCGGGCCGGTCCTCGGGCATCCAAAGCCAGCCTCGGATCTGTTTTGCGCCCGCAGGCACATTGGTGATTGTGAAGGTTTGCTTCACGGTCATCCGGTTACCCTCCTCCCCCTTAACCTGTGAGCCCGCGCCTAAGCCGAGCGCCACCAGCAGCGCAAAACAGCGGAAGGAGCCTCGTTGGAGGAGGGCAACTGGGGAGAATGGAGGAAGCATGTTCATGCGCTGATTCTTTGGATTGTTCTGACTCGCCATACA
Source organism: Akkermansia muciniphila (assembly GCA_945861575.1). Classification (GTDB taxonomy): domain Bacteria; phylum Verrucomicrobiota; class Verrucomicrobiia; order Limisphaerales; family UBA11320; genus UBA11320. The sequence goes on along the minus strand of CAMAVD010000037.1, from coordinate 4,287 downwards.
AAGCTAGGTGAAAAGTAGGTCCTCCAGCGCATCCGAACGACCCGTTTGGGATAAAACCACCCCCCGGAGGGGTGAAGCGGCTGCCAGTTGGGGCGAAAATGCCATTCGAAACCGCCAACGAACACGGTGAATCCATCAGGAAGAGGTTTCTGTGCCTCCCTCATCTGTGAAAATCCTTCCCCATCTGTGGATCACCTGTCCTCGTCAGGGCTGGAGCGCAGAGGGTAGGAGGACAACGGCCGGAACCTCCTTGGGCAACCACAATGGCAATGGAAATGAGCCATGGACAATCTCACCCTGCCCTCGATCAAACTCAAGCATCCTGAGCTTGAGGGCGGGACTGGCGGAGGGCTGGTGGGACCGTGAAGAAAAAGGCCGCGCCTTGGTCGACTTCAGAGATCGCCCAAATCCGTCCACCATGCCGCCGAAGGATCCGATGCACAATCGCCAGCCCCACGCCACTCCCTTCGAATTCCTCCGTCCGATGCAGTTTTTGAAACACACCAAAAAGCTTCTCCGAGTAGGCCATATCAAACCCCGCTCCGTTGTCGCGGACAAAATAGAGGATCTCACCCGCTTCCTCACGCCACCCAATCTCGATTTCCGCCACCTCCTTCCGCCGCGTGTATTTCAGGGCATTGGAGATCAGATTGCGAATAACCTGTCGCAGCAACTCAAGATCTCCGTGGGTGGGGGGAAGGTCGTGATGTTGAATGCGGATGGTGCGATGGGTCTGCTCAAGCTTCATGTCGTCAAGAGCCTGACGCACCAGCGCATTGAGATCGATGTGCTGCCGTGACATGCTCTGCCGATTGAGCCTTGCGAACAAAAGCAGATCGTTGATCAGCATGTCCATGCGAACGGCCGCCGCGCGCACACGAGAGAGGTGCGAAGGGCCATCGCCCTGCAACTCCTGCACATGGTCCTCTTGCAGAATCCGTGAGAAACCCTCGATCGCCCTCAAGGGAGCACGAAGATCATGGGAAATCGAATAGGTGAACGCCTCCAACTCTCTCACCGCTGTTTGGAGCTCGGCGGTCTGCTCGACGACACGCCATTCAAGTCCTTCCTTGGCTCGACGCATGGCCTCTTCCGCCTGCTTGCGCTCGCTGATGTCAATCAGGATCCCGATGGAACCGAATGGCTTGCCGCATTCATCTAAAATTTCGACGGACGCGTCGCCAATCCAACGCTCGCGGCCGTCCTTGCAAACCACCAAGGCATCGCTGCGCCAGTGGCGAAACTCGCCGGTCCGGGTACGACGCACTGCCTCGTCGTAGGGCAGTCCATGGGCGGACCCCTGCATGACATGCTCACGGGAGATCGACTCCCAAAGCTCCGTGGACATCTCGGCGGCCGTGAAGCCGGTGAGCTCCCTAATTCCTTCGCCCATGAAAACGAACCTCTCCACGCCATACTCTCGGTAGTAAGGCACGGCACTGGCCGCGGCGATGGCACGGCGGTAGAGATCCTCAGTCGTCCTGGCCTTCGCTTCGGCGATCCGCAACCCCTCTGCATTCTCCCGAGCCCGCTGCTCGCTGCGCTCTAGCTCACCGGAGGTGTTCTGACGCTCCCGGATGACGGAAGCGAGCATGAGGCTCATTCCCGCGCTGAGGAGAAAATAAAGCTGCATCCAGCGTTGCTCTGCAGTGCGCACAGCGGGTCCAGGAACAACCCCATCCCTGGGTTTCGACGTTTGTATCAGTACCGTGAGGGTGAGCAGCAAGGAGGTCAGTGTCGCCCCCGCTGGCCCCAAGCGCATGGCCGCCAAGACCAGGAGAGGAAACGGGACATAAAGAAATGGGAAAGGTCCCATCGGCTCGCTCGGCACATAGAGGAATGCGACCCAACCGCTGGCGCAGGACAGCAGGGCGAGAAAGCTCACCCTCAAGACCAGGCGGCGGTTCAACCGAGCGCCCCGGAGGAAGAAATTCGCGCCACAAACCAGCAGGGGTGTCAGAAGCACGATCCCCAAGGCCTCACGAACACACACCCTGAACCAACGTTCCCACGACAAAGAACCTCCCCCCAACGCCGATAGACCAGCCAATTCCAACAGAGCTCCGATCGTTGCCACCAGGAAACAGGGACCCATGATGAGCAGATTGACATCGTGGAGGCGTTCAAAGCGGATGCCGGATCGCGCCTGACGCAACATCAGAGATGCGCCGAAGAAGGCGGACAGGGAATGGAACCAAGGTAGCAGCAGGTGAGCGACCCTGGGCTGGGAGCTGGGCCCCCATAGAAAACCTGTAAGCACCCCCACAAAGGTGGCGGAAGCAAGGATTCCAGGCCACTTACCTCGGGGATGCAGCAAGAGCAGCCCGAGGACCACTCCGCTCTCCGGCCGCCAGGGGATTGCCCCGGCTTGGCCGCGCCTGAGCCAATAGGCAAACCCAGCCGCTACAAAGCAGAGTGCGGCGGTGATCCAAGCCAGGCGAATCCGTGATGCTTCGCGTTGTACGTCCATGCGTCGCGGCAGACTATCCTCGCCGCTGATAGGCGTGGATAGCAGCTCCTGCGGCGGGGCTCAAGGGGGTTCTTGACCAAAGGGTGCCTGTTCCGGCACATAAGGTGTGTGAACACCTGCGTCCATTCTCATTCTAGCTGCGGCGCAGCCAATCCGACCGATTTCACGTTTGCTTTGAACAAAGAACCCGTTCCTTTCGTCGGGCGTTGGATGTCTCCGACCTACCGCCGCCCTGTCCGGCAGCCGCGTGCCTTTCTTTGGCTCGCTGCCGCAACGGTCGGATTATGCCAAGCCACCCTGGCCGAATTACCGGCGCCACGGCTCGAATCTCTCTTTCCGCCCGGTGCCCGCGCCGGAAGCACGGTGGAGGTAACGGCCACGGGAACCGACTTGGATGACGGGGAAACCCTGCGATTCTCAGCGCCCGGGTTCTTGGTGAAATTGGCCGCAGCCACCACCAACAAGGCCGTTGTAAGCGTGGGGAGTCAGGTGCCTCCTGGTCTCTATGAAGCCGCCTGGGTGGGACGTTTTGGATCCTCAAACCCCCGCATCTTCGTGGTGGGAGACCTCCCGGAGCTCCTCAGTTCGAGCACCAATCAATCCCGTGAGACCGCCTCCCGGCTTGCCCTGGGCACCACGGTGAACGGAAAGGTCACTGCAGGCCGCTCCGACTACTTCCGATTTCCAGCGAAACAGGGACAACACGTCGTCATCCAATGCGCGGCAGCCGAAATTGACTCGCGTCTGGAGCCCTCCCTCTGGCTCTTCGACGGCACCGGGCGTGAAATCGGGCGCAGCCGACGAACGGGGCTGGTTGATTTCACTGCGGTGCGCGATGGTGAGTATATCCTCCGGATTCACGATTTTCTGAATCGAGGAGGCGAAGCCTACTTTTACCGGCTGAGTATCTCCACCAACCCTCAGGTCCTCTACACCTCTCCCTTATCCGCCCTCCCTGGAACCAATCGCCTCGTCACCCTCTACGGCCGAAATCTGCCCGGAGGGAAACCTAGCAAGGAACTCGGAGCGGACGGAAAGCCACTGGAAAGCCTGAGCGTGTCGCTTCGCGTTCCCGGCGATGACACGGGAGCCACTCCGCTGGGCGCAGGGCTGCAACTCGATCCCTCCGCCGCTGGACTCGATGCCTTCTCCTATCAGCTCCCTTCGAGAAGCGGAGCAGCCCGTCCCATCCTGCTCTCGGTCGCTCAGGTCCCAGTGCTGACCGAGACCGAACCAAACGACACGCCGGAAAAGGCCCAAACGCTATCGGTACCCGCCGAAGTCAACGGGCTATTCCGAGGTCGCAAAGATCGGGATTACTTTCAATTTGAAGCCAAGAAAGGTCAGACTTGGGTTTTGGAAATCATCTCACAGCGGCTGGGATATGAAACGGACCCAGCGCTGCTGGTCCAAAGGATAGCCCGAGACGCTGACGGGAAGGAGAAAGTTTCCGAGGTTCAAGAGGGCAATGACACTGACACCAATCTGGGGGGCATAGATTTCAAAACTTCCTCGGGAGACCCAAGCGTCCGGGTTGAGGTAAAAGAGGATGGGCTCTACCAGGTCTTGGTCCGAGATCAATCCACGCTTCCCAACGAGCAGCAGGTCCGTCCCTATCGGCTGATTCTGCGTCCCCCCATGCCAGACTTCCGTCTGACGGTTATGCCGGCGACACCCCCGGGCCCGAGCAAGGATTCAAAAGAGCTGAAGTCCCGACCCTGCCTCCTGCGCGCCGGTGGGACGCTGGCCTTAAGGGTCATCGCCTCACGCCGCGATGGACTGAACACTCCCATTGATATCCGAGCGGAGAATCTACC